>JAIEOW010000153.1 GCA_019750095.1 Phycisphaerales bacterium | reverse complement strand
GTCACCACCGATGCTCTGGCCGCTGGCCAGGCCGGGCGCGAGCGTGGACGTGTCATACAAGTTGTTGAAGTGGGCGAGGTCCGCGCTGCTCGTCGCGCTATACACGGCTCGCGGCGGCTGGCTCGCAGCCAGATTGCCCACGGTCGGGGCCGTGGTGTGGCGAGCGGTGAAGTACACCCGGCCGCTGGAATCGATCACCGGCGTGCTCGGAATCGAGCTCGACCACCCGAAGGAGGTGAAGCTTGAGCCCACGGGGAACGGCGTGGCACGGCCGAAGCCGGTGCCGCCCCAGGTAATGAAGTCGTTTGGCGTCACGCTGATCCCGGCGAAACTGGGATTGACCAAGCCGGCAACCGCCAAAACGCTGGCCGCCGACAACACGCAGATGGACACAACACGCTTCATCTCTACTCTCCTCTTCGGCCCCTTATTCAGGGGAAACATGGTTCTCTCTCGTCCAGCGCAGGCAGTTTCCCGAGAGAAACCACATGCGAATAACACAGAGTAATGCAACTTAGAGGATTGGCAACCCCACTTTCAAGATTTCTCCAAAGAAAACTCGAAGGAAAGGCAAAGCCCAAAACACACGGTAAACTGTGTATGCTGATCCTCTCGAAAGGGTCGTGCAGATTGTGAGAGAGAAGACGCCCTCGTGAGTACGCTGGAATCCAAACCGTTCCTTGATGACGGCCAGGTCGCCGTGCATGGCTTGCGTCGTGCCTTGGCGAACGTGATCGCCTCGGTGAACGCATCGCCGGATGAGCCGCAGGAACTGTCGCGTCGCTTTGGCCTTGACAAAACCCTGACGTGGCGGATCGCGCGGGTGATTCGGGAAGAAGACGCGTGGGAGGCGGTGCAGCACATTCCGCGTCGGCCGAGCATTCAGATCTTTGCGACCGCCCTGAGCAAGCATGGCGCGCCGGCCCCGACCATCGAAGCGCTCTGGAGTGCGCTCGACGTCTTTGAGTTGTTCGTCGAGACCCACTCAGGAGATCGCGAGACGCTCGAGATGATGGCTTCGAGCGCGTCGCGCAAGAGTGCGTACAAGCGGCTGGAAGCATTTCGCAAATCCGGGTATCAGGCCAACTGCGCCATCTGGGGCGTGAGCGCGCGGGTGCAGTTTGCCGCAAAGTTCATCGCGCCGAGCGCGACGCCGGACATGCTCACGCTCGCGACGATCTGCGGGCTGGTTGGCTTTCGTCGCCTTCGGTCCAACACGCCGTGGGCGATGGCATCGATCCAGTCGTGGAAGGGCAAGAGTGAGGAAGACCCGGACTATCTGAGTTCGGTCCGCCCGCTGATCGATGATCCGCCATCGCAGAGCGAGCTGCTCCTTCCGGAGTTCTGTTCACAGCCCTTGCCCTCGTTCAGCGTGATCGAGAATCCACGCGGTGTGTTCCGGCACATGCTGGATGAAGGCGCGGTGGGCAACACGGCATCGGCGACTGTGTGCCTGGGCTGGATCTCCTCCCGCTCGGCACCGGTGCACGAGAGCTATCCGGATGAAACGGGCGATCACGTGGTGATCGTCTCGACTCCCGCCGAGGAGCTCTTTCACGATGTGTTCGTGCATAACGATCTGGCGTGGGCGTTTGACGTGTCGGCGCATCTCTACGGCCAGTTGCCCGGCGGGCCGCAGTATCCGACCAGCGGGCCGGACGCACCGAAGCTTCCGGTGCCCACGGACATCATCGATCTTGGCTCGCCTCCCCAGATCGTGACACAGGACATTCCGAGGTATGACGAGATGATCACGCTTGGCGCAAGGCGCCTTGGCCACGAACTCACGTCGTTCCGGGCGTTTCGGTATCGCCTGCGATATCCGCCGATCCCGACGATGTCGGTGATCCGGCATCCGCTTCTGAAGCGTCCCTGAGCCGGGCGAAGAGCTCAGCAGCCAGCGAACCAGATGTTCAGAAACGCGAAGACGTCCTGCGTATCCACGCCGCCAACGCCGTCGATGTCGCACTGCGGGCTGGAGGCGAACCAGGCGTTGAGAAACGCGAAGATGTCGCTGGTCCCTACGCCGGATGAGCCGCCGCCGGTGCAGTCAAAGTCGGCCCGGCAGATGCTCGGGTCGTGCTTGAGCAGGATGAAGCCGTGCGCCGGCAATGACAGATTCGCCCGCTGCGCCAGGCCATCGCGAGCCACCGGCTGGACGGTCACACATCCGACGGGCGAGCCCACGCCCCGGCCCTGATACGCCGCGGACTCGCTGTTCATCACCACGCGCCACCCGCCGGCCCGCGGCAGACCCACGAGGTACTCGGCGAAGTCGGTGTTCGAGAAGTTGGCCACGCAGACGTACGAGTTGCCCGTCGTGATCGCGCGCTCAAACGCCATGATGTCCTGCGTCTCGTTGACGTGAAAGACGCGGCACGGGGCGTTGGCCGCGAGCGCGGCGTCGCTGGTGCGCAGGGCGATCAAATCCTTGTAGAACTGGAAGACGCCGGAGTACGTCGTCTTCTTCGCCCAGTCGATCTTCTGGACCTCCCACCCGTTGGATTCCAGCCATTCGTTGCCCTGCAGGATCGCGGGCATGCCGCGGGAGAGCAGCGTGAGCCCGTTGCCCAGCTTGGTGCGGCCCTTGGCGTATCGATCATCGTGCGGCGCGGTGGTATCGATAGTCTTGACGGCGCGCTGGTGCGCATTCACGGGCCAAGCGTCGTCGTGCAGTTCAAAGTAGTTCAGCACGCGCTCGCCCTCGACCCAGGTGCCCGAGCCGTCGATCGAACTGGCCACGCGCGAGATGTCCGAAGTTCCCACGGCGGCGGCAAAGATCGCATCTCGTATGCCGTTCTTGAACGGCTCGTGATACTGCCCATCAAGATTCATTCCCGCCGGGCTCGTGTTCCACGGCGAGGTGTTGTAGATCTCGCCGATGACATGGGCGTCGGCGAAGCGGTTGTCGACACGGTCCATCATCCCGCGGATGAGCTGCTGGCCGCTGGTAAACTGGGTCGCGCTCACGATCTCGGCGACGGCGTCCTGGCGGTAGCCATCCATCCTGAACTCGCCGAGCACCAGCTCGATCGAGTCAAAGAAGTAGCTGAACACCGGTGCACGGTCGAAGTTGGCCTGGGCACCCCAGGGCGTGTCGACGACCGGGTTGTCGAAGTACACCTGCGTCGAGTCAAAGTTCCACAGAAAGTTATCGCTGGGCGAGAAGTGGTTCCACACCACATCGAGCATCACGGCGATGCCGCGCGCGTGCAGCTCGTCGATCATGAACTTCAGATCATCCGGCGAGCCGTACGCGCTCTCAAACGACCACATGCTGACCGGGTTGTACCCGCCGCTGGATGAGCCGGGAAACTCGTTGATCGGGTTGAGCATCACGGCGTTGATGCCGAGATCGACCAGATGGTCGGCGCGGGCGGCGACCTCGCGATAGGTGCCCTGGCGCGTGAAGCTGCCGCGCGGATCGTTGAGCCCCGAGAAGCTGCCCACGTGCAACTGATACACCACCCACTTGTCACGCGACACCGGCGCGAACGTCGGCGTGCGCCACGCATAGGCCAATGGATCGACGATCACGCTGTTAAAGTTGTCGGCGTTATCGATCTGCCGCGCCCGCGGGTCGGGCTTCCAGAGTGAGTTGTTGAAGTAGTACTTGTACTTCTGCCCGGCGACGGCATTGCTCACGATCGCGACGAAGTTCTCGCCCTGGCGGGTCATCGTCTGGCCCAGCCAGCTATTGAATGGCCCACGCACCTGAGCGCTCGCCGCGCCCGGAGCCCAGACCTTGAAGACCGTGCCGGAAGCCGTCGGCGTGGATCCGAATGGCGCGTGCTCGAGCGTGGTGAAGTCGAGCGTCCACCACGCATTCGAAGCGGGCAGATTGTCGCTCACGCCGAGCGTCGAGAGATAGTCGCTGTCGGTGCCATCGGTGACCTCGATCGCATAGGCGATGCGCGACTGCGTGGTTGCCGGAATCGTGGCTCGCCAGAGGTCATACCGCCCGCGGGTGGATTGATACGTCGCGCTCGCCCAGGCGATGTCGATCCCGTCGGCACCGACATCGATCGCCACACGGGCGCCGGTCGCGTCGCCGCGGGCGGTCTGAAAGATCACATCGAAGGCCTGGCCATTCAGCGGGCAGATCGGACGACGGTCGGCGATCGCCGCGTGGCTGATGCCGGACCATTGGACGTTGTTGTCGACTTGGGCGAGAAGGGCGGAGCTGAGTGCTCCAACACCAGCGAGAACCGCGAACACCGGGTGCAGACTCTGTGCCGAGCGAACGATGGGCATTGCGGGTTTCCTAGTTGCAGCGCAGGTCGATCTTATCGACCGATCAGAATGTGGCGACAGAGTGCCAGTTGATGACCGTACACGATGCAACCGGATTCAGCCAGCGGTTCCCGAGGAAAGCAACGAAGTGCCAAGAAAACCGGCCCGATCCCGACCCGCCGCGGCCCCCTTCAGGTCCGCGGCCGATCGAAACCGGGCCGGTCACACACTCGCGGCCTTGACGTCCTCCAGGAGCGTCAAGACCGACGGCGATGGCCGAGTCTCAGCAGGGCGCGAACCACGCGTTCAGAAACGCGAAGATGTCCTGCACCGTCACGCCGCCAGCATTGTCAAAGTTGGCGCCGGGGCTGCCCGCGAACCAGGCGTTGAGGAACGTGAAGATGTCCGTCACTTCGACGGCGTTCGACGCGTTGAAGTCGCCCGGGCAGACGTTGCGCATGATCACCAGCACGTCGGCGATCTCGTCGGTCAGCACCATGTCGATGTCGCCGTCGTTGTCCATGTCCACCGGCACGGCGCACGACGGGTTGGCCGGTGCGGGGATGGTCTCCAGGAACGTGAACACGCCCGCGCCGTTGTTGAGATACACATTCCATCGGCCAGCGCCAAAGCTGGAGAGGATCCAGTCCTGATCGCCGTCGCCATCGAGGTCGGCGAGGTCGGTGCTGACGGTGTGCCCGCCGACGGAGAAGGTCGTGAACGGCTGCAGCGTGCCGTTGCCGTTGCCCAGCAAAATCGACCCGTTGCTGGAAAAGCTGTTTGCGGCGGAGACGTCGATGTTGCGGTCGCCGTTGAGGTCGGCGGTGACGATCACCCAGTTGCTCCCGCCGATGGGGCGGTTGCTGACGCTGGTGAACGTGCCGTTGCCGTTGCCCTTGAGCACGCTGACCGTCTGGTTATCGCGGCAGCCGACGACGAGATCGAGAATGCCGTCGTTGTCCATGTCCGACGCCGTCATGCCATACGGCCCGTTGCAGGAGCCGGAGCCGAAGTTCACCGGAGCGGCGAACGCGCCCCCGCCGAGGTTCTGCACGTAGGAATAGTTGTACGTGGCGGCGTTGGCGACGACGATGTCGAGATCGGCATCGCCATCGGCGTCCATGATGCCGAAGCCACGCGGATACTGGCCGACGGCGATGACCGTCGCGGGGGTGCGGAACGTGCCGTTGCCATTGCCGAAGCAGACAGCGATCTCATGATCGCTCGCGCTGGAGGTCACGAGATCAACGAACCCGTCGCCGTCAAAGTCGGCGACTTCGTTCGGGCTGGATTCCAACGGGATCGGCAGCGGAGGCGTCAACACCGGCCCGGGCAGCGCCGAGCCGTCGGCACGGTTGAGCTGCACGCGCAGATCGCTGGAGACCTCGTTGACCATGGTCAGGTCGGCCCAGCCGTCGCGATTGAGATCACAGGCCACGCCGCCATAGATGCGGGTCTGAGCATTCGACGCGTCGCGGTTGGAGATCGTGGCGAGCTCGCGAAAGGTGCGGTTTCCGCCGGTCGCCGCGACGGTGAACATCCATGAGTACCCGGTTGTGCGCAGGAAAGAGCCGTCGGCGGCCCGCAGATTCTTGCCCAGCACGACCATGACCACCTCACCCGCCATGAACGTGCGCGAGGGCGTGATGGTGACGGTCTGATTCGCGTTTGAGAACGCGATGCCGCCGAGCGCAGGTCCGACGAGTTTGCCGAAGACCTTGATATTGGCGGCGGTGAACGTCGCCGGATCAACCGGGCGATCGAACGTGATCGCGATGGGAGCGCTCGAGGCGATGTTCGACGCATTGAGCAATGGCGAAGTTGACGTCACGGTCAACTGCGCCATCGTGGATGCACAGATTGAGAGAGCCATCGCCGCCGCGAGGGCCAAGAGATTGGGCCGCTGAGTGAACATGTTCGTTTCCCCGTAAAACACCCCCCCCCACCGCGACCGATGCCCTGCCGCACCTTTCGACGCGGTCATCAGATGAGGATGGTGCCACGATCGGCCACGGCCCGCAAGAGGGAGTGTGCACAATCGCGCGTCAAGATTGTCAATCTGTGCAAGTGGCCACAGTTGACCCCACAATCGCGGGATTGTGGCCAGTGGAGCGCGCCGAGCTGATCCGAGAGCAGCACGTGATCGTTCAGCGTGAGGAGTGGGACATCATCCCGGCGGACGCGCAGGTCGACTGCCCGCGCCAGCGGGGGCCGCACCACCACCGGCCGCGGCGGGTGGACCGCCGGGGCGAGCGCCCGGACGCTGACCAGCACCGGCAATGGGAATGACGCTGCCTTGTTCATCGAGCTTCAGTCCCACGGCGGCGAGTTCCTTGGCATCCCAGTTCTTGCCCAGAACCTCGATCGCTTCGGGGCGACGGATCAGCACGCGCTCGCCAGCGGACAGACCGGCGCGAATCTCGGCGAACCGATCCGACCGCTGCCCGATCTGCACGGGCCGCTTGATGAACTTGCCCGAGCCCGTCGGATCCACAACGTGCACATACCGCACAAGTCCATCGGAGAACACGGCCTGGATAGGCACGTTGAGCGCATCGCGCACCTTGCCAAGAAAGATCTCCGCCTCGCAGCGCATCGAGGGCTTGAGCCCGTGATCGGGTGTGCTCGATGCCGTCTTCTCCGCCTTGCCGCTCTCAGTCTTGGCGGCATCGGTTGTGGGCTTTGTCACGATCTTGGGCGTTGCGTCGGTGGCCACGTTCTCGGCGGGTGCCTGAGCCATGTCCGCGCCGATCGGTTCATCGGCCGCGCTCTTCTCGGTGCCCGTGTGCCCGGAAAGTTCCAGCGCGATCCGCACGGTGTACTCGCGCAGGTTCGGATCCATCCAGCGACTGGTCTGCTCGGCGAGGATGCCGATGCTCTCGACCTTGCCCGGAAACACCCGGCCGCCCGCGGCGTCGATCTTCACACTGGCCTGCTGACCGGGGCGGATGCGCCCGGCGAGACTCTCGTGCACCTTTACCGCTGCGATCATCTCGGTGGTATCCGGAAGCACAACCAGCAGCTCGTTGGGAAACACCTTCTTGCCGACCTGCAGGGGTCCGTCGTCGCCACCCCAGCGGGCGTTGTCGATGCTCGAGCCATAGACCACCAGCCCGTCGCTAGGGGCCTTGATCGACGCGGCCTGAAGCTGCGAACGGGCCTTGTCGTGCTTCTGCTGGCGAATCTGCAAGCTCTGGCGCTTGTTGTTCAGGTCGGCTTCCTTGCTGGCGAGCTTGCTGGCGTTCTGCCGCATCACGCGATCGAGCTCGGCCCGCGCTTCTTCAAGATCGCTCTCCTTCTTGCGCTTGTCCTTTGGGTGCTGAAACTCCCAGTACACCGTCTTGGCGAGCACCGCTTTATCCCTCGCGGCCTCGGCCTGCTCATACGCAAGCTCGTCCTGCTTGAGCTGGTCCAGCGAGTAATACCCCTTCTCCTGCAAAGAGCGGCTCTTCTCCAGCTTGTCCTTCAAGCGGTCAAAGTCCTTGGTCGTCTTGTCCACGTCGTGATCGAGCTCCTGACGCTTGCTCTCGACCTCGCCGCGTTGCCACTGGGCCAGATCAAGCTCGCCCAGCGCGACCTTCAGCTCCGCCTGCCGTTTGGCCGACTCGTTCTCAGAAAGCTGGATCTGGTAGCCCTGCTCGGCCTCAACCAAGCTGGCGCGGGCCGATTCGAGCTGGAGCGATTCTTCGTCCACACGCGTCTGGATCGGCTCGGCGTTGAGCTGCACCAGCACATCGCCCGCCTTCACGCTCGACCCCTCGGGGATGATCTCCAGGATCGATGTCTCGGTGTCGATCGTGCTGCGGATCTCGATCTGGTTCCGGGCCTTCAGGTCGCCGGTCGCGGTGGTGCTGATGTCAAAGTCCCCCACCGCCACGACCACGATGTCGCTGGTCTGCCGCTCGGCGGGCTTGCCCGACTGGCTCGCCGGCGCCTTGGTGGGCGCGCCCGCCTGAGTCCCGATCATCACCCCGATCGCACCAAGCCCAACCGCCGCTCCGGCGCAAAGGACCAGCCATCGACCCGGGCGACGAGACAAACGCGGCGAAGTAGTCTGGGCACCTGGCATCGGACCTCCGAGCGAAAACTGATCAACTGCACATCCGGGCTCGGCCGCGACCCCTCTGGGGTTCGCGGGGGCGGCACCGGGACATCGTTCGCTGCCACCTTCCAAAAAGATGCTCATTCGACCGAGAACCGGCGTCAATGTTCAACCGGCTCAGCGAATCTCGGCTGCGAAGAACTGGCTTCCTGCCCAGAACCACACCGGGGTGCGGGGGGGCGTACCCTGCCCGATCATGGGGTCATTCCAAACGTTGAGCCCGTCGATGCGTCCGTGCGTTCTGCTCACCGCCGCTCCAGGTGAGAGCAAAGCGATCTGTCGCGGGGCCGCTTGCTCGACCCCCCCAACTCGGGATCGCGAGCCCATTGAACTCTCCCCGGGCCTCTGGCTCGTGCAAACCGGGGTCGGCAAGGTCAGTGCGGCGATCGCCGCACTTTGGGCCATGCAAACCCTGCGGCCCGCGAGCATGATCTCGATCGGGGTCGCCGGGGCGCTTCCGAAGAGTGAGCGCGGCTCAAACCCGCTGCCGATGCGATCGATTGTGCTCGCCGACGCGTGCGTCTATGCGGACGAAGGCATCCGTACTCCGACGGGGTTCATCGATATGGCTCGGGCAGGGTTCGGGCCGAGCGGGCTCACTGGAATGAGCGTTCGGACAAACACCGCGTTGACCGCAGAAGTTCGGGCGGTCCTGACCAAAGACCCGATCGATGGCGTCGCTCTCGCCGAGGGCGGCGTGGCGACGGTCTCCACCTGCTCTGGGACCAACCCTCTGGCCGCGGACATCGCGGCGCGCACCGGAGCGATCGCCGAGGCGATGGAAGGGGCGGCGATCGCTCACGCTCTCGCTCTGAACACGCCCGAGGTGCGTTTCGCCGAGCTTCGGGTCATCAGCAACAACACCGGCGATCGCGAAGCGCAGATATGGGACCTGCCCGGCGCGTTCGATGTGCTGGCCCAGATTGCGGGCAGACTTGTCCGGCAATAGGTCATTGCTGTGGACGCGCATCGTGTCGAGATCGGATATTGTGTCGCTCGCCACGTTCGCGCCACGGAGACCTGTTCATGAGCAACATTCCTTCCTACGACACCATGCCGCGCCAAGCCGTTAGCACAGGGCTCGCGATCGCCGCCCTCATCTGCGGCATCGTCGGCTTCTGTCTCCCGGGACTTGGCCTGGTTGCGATCATCCTTGGAGTCGTCGCGCTGATCAAGGCGAGTTCAAGCCCCGAGACCCATGGCGGCAAGGGCATGGCCATCGGCGGGATCATCGCGGGTGTGCTCTCCCTTCTGGCAGGCATCCTCGCGATCGGCGTGCTTCTGCCGGCACTCGGTCAGGCCCGCAACGCCGCTCGCGACATGATGGCCCAGGTCCAACTGCGCTCGATCGGGCAGGCCCTGCAGATTTACGCAAACGAGAACAAGGGGTGGTACCCGGAGTCCACAAGCGATTGGTCGGCCCGGCTCGCCCAGCATGGCGTTTCCTCTGAGTTCCTTCGATCACCCAAGGCCCCGGAGGGCGCGACCGACTCGTTCATCTACATCGCCGGGCTGCAATCCACCGGCTCGCCGCAGCGGATCCTGGCGTATGAGAATCCCAAGTATGTTCGCGAGAATGGCAAGGTTTCGGTGCTCTATCTCGACGGTCGCGTGGAGCAGATGAACGCCGCCGACCTTACTCGGCTGCTGGAGAGCGCAGGGCGATTGCCCGCGGGATCTGGCGCCAAGGACGGCGATAAGCCCGCCCCGCCCACCAAGCCCTGATCAACTCAACGGGCCTCTGAACCCAGCACAATGCGCCGCTGCGGCGAGCTCATCGGCAACTCCGCCGCCTGCTCAAGCAACACGAATCGTGCCACCGACTGCGGCTCTGAGCAGTCGGTGTGCCTTGGACCTGACACCACCGACCTTGCCGAGCCACGGTCGGTGGCACGAAAGACATGGAACATCATGCGTCGATGCGTGGCCAGAAACTCAAAGCTCTCCGCCACGCGCGACCGCTTGATGTGCACGCCGAGAGATTGTGCGAGTTGCTGAACGCTGGCGTCGAGATCGACCTCCAGCCCCGCGTGCTCAGCCGTGGGCACCTGCCACATATTCGCCCACATTCCCCGTGCCGGGCGTCGAACCAGCAGCACGGCTCCATCACTTCGCGTGACACGCAGCGCGACGCACGTCACCTCGGCCCGCGCCCCGCGCGTTTTGGGGCGGGGAATCTCCATCTGTGATCTGCTCGCCCGCGCGGCGCACGCAACCGCAATCGGGCAACGCTCGCACGCCGGCCGCGATGGCGCGGGCACGCAGATCGTCGCGCCGAGTTCCATCAATCCCTCGTTGACATCGCCCGGATGATCGGTCGCGGCCGCGAGTGCCTGCGCGGTGCTCCAAAGCCACTCCTGAATGTCCGCATCGTCGCTCGCGGCGTCCTTCCCGTGTACCCGCAGCAGCACGCGGGCAACGTTCCCATCGACGATCGGCGCGGGCTCGTCGAACGCAAGCGACGCGATCGCCCCGGCGGTGTATCGCCCCACGCCCTTGAGCGATCGCAGCGACTCGACATCGCTCGGCACGCATCCGCCGAAGTCATCGACGATCGTGCGTGCCGCGGCGTGCAGATGCTGTGCTCGCCGGTAGTACCCGAGCCCCGTCCACATCGCCAGCACGTCCTGCTCATCGGCGCGTGCAAGGTCCAGAACCGTCGGAAATCGTGCGACAAACGCGGCGTACTTCTCGATCACGCGCGACACCTGCGTCTGCTGGAGCATGGCCTCGGCGACCAGCGCGTGATATGGGTCTCGCCGAGTGGCGCCTACCTTCGGCAACACACGCCAAGGCAACGCACGAGCCCCGGATCGAAACCACGACCCTATCAGCGGAGCAATCTCTCTCTCCTGCTTGCGACTTCTACCCCCACACACACTCGCCTTCTTGCCTCTCATCGCGCCCTTTGCGATCTTCGCGTTGAGAACTGCCTTTCGACCCACAGCCAATCACTCACTTCTTCCCGCGGTTCTTCTTCTGCTGGTCACGGAGCTTCTCGGCCTCCATCGCCATGCGCTGCAGGCGAGCAAAGAAGCCCTCCTTCTTCGAGTCGGCGTTCTTCTTTGGCAGCTTGCCCGCCGCACGGTCCGCGGCTTCCTTGGTCTCGCGATCCTTCTCCTCGCGCTCGGCGATCGAGCGAATCCACTTGCTCTCCAGGATCGCAAACGTCGAGTTGGTCGCAAAGTACAGCGCCAGCCCCGACGGCGCGTTGTACATGAACACCGGGAACAGCACCACCGTGACCACCTTCATGATCTTCATCTGCTGCTCCTGTTCAGGAGTCAGCGGGGCCGAGGGCGGCGGGGTCATGTACTTCTGCTGGATGTAGAACACCAGCCCCATCAGCAGCGGGAGGAGATTCAGACCGTCGATCGGCCCCATGAAGCTCGACAGCAGCGGCACGCTGAATGACCGTCCGAACGAAATCAGATGATCCGGCTCGGAGAGATCGCCCAGGAACGCCCACTTATGCCCGGTCATCTCCTGGAACACGCCGAAGAAGGCGTGGGTGTGGCGCAGGTCAAACGTGAAGTAGATCATCGCGCTGAGCCCGAGCCAGATCGGCATCTGCAGGAACGCGGGCAGGCACCCGAGCGCGCCGGAGTAGTTGACGCCCTCTTCGCGCATGAGCCGCCCGAACTCCTCGCGCATCTTGACCGGGTCGTCCTTGTACTTGTCCTGGATCGCCTTCTGCTTGGGCGCGAGCTTGCCCATTGCCCGGCCGAAGTGGTACAGCGACTTCTGGCTCCATCGCGTGACCGGGTGCAGCACCGTGCGCACGCAGACCACCAGCAGGATGATCGCCAGCGACCAGTCGAATGTGACATGGCTCTGCAACCATCCAAGGAACGCTCTCAGGCCATAGGCCACAGTCTGAAACGTGCAGAAGCCGCAAGGTCCGCCGAAGGTATAGATCACGCTGTCGCGCAGCACGCTCCACCTTGATCCGGCTTGTGCGTCCATCAGCGTGCGCGAGCTTGGGCCAGCGTACATGCCCATCGACAGGTCCGCGCTCTGTCCTGGTGCGATCGCGATCGATCGCGATTGCAGCCGCAGCACCAACTCGCCCACGGGCAGCGCCTGCTGGCCCAGGAGCCAACCCATGAACCCCATGTTGGTCGGCACGCCCGTTGGAATCGCCAGACGATCGACGCTCTGGATCAGGTCAAAAGTCCTTGGTCCGGTCGGCACCCCGCCGGGTGCCGCGCCGCCCGCGGGAAAGACCGCAACCGTGAAGTACCGACTGGTGTTTCCAGCCCACGCGAGCGTGAGCTGCGCCTGCGTCGAATCCGAGTTGGGCCAGAGCGTCTTCTTATCCCAGCTCGGATAGAACGTGCCGGGGAATGCCGTCGGCAACTGGTTCCCCATCGCCGTGTGGTAGGGAATCAGCGACGCCGAGCCATCGCTGGCCTGCGGCATCTGCGCCGGGTCCTTCGCCGCGGGCAGCACATAGCCGAAACGCACGCGGCGCACATCGCCGCCATAGCGAATGGTGCCCAGCGGCAAGCTCGTCGGGCCATACTGACGCCAGACGATGTTGATCGGTCGCCCGCTGACGTTCTGGGCCTTCTGATCGACCAGCAGTTCATACGAACCGGGCTTGAGCTGATAGGTGCGTGTCAGCCGAACGATCGGCTGGTCATCCTCGCCGAGAATCTCGGCCTCGAACGCGCCGGGCGAAATCTCACGCCAGAACGTCGTGGTTGGATCGGGCGTGAGCGCAAGCTCCACGGCTTGCCCGTCGATCTCGATGTTGTTCGCCGCCATCGCCGTCAGACCCAGCCGGCTGTCGGCGCTCGAGCCGGGTGGTAACGGACGATGCTGCTGAATGACATCCGATTCGGTCTTCTGAATCGTCGTGAAGTGATTTGCCAGTGCGAGTTTCTGGATGCCCGCGCCAAAGGGCGAGAGCTGCACTTCCATCTCAAACTGCCCGCCCTTGTCTCTGGGCGTCGTCGAGCCGATTGGCGCGTAGTTCGTGAGCGGATACAACCTCGCCTTCAGTTTCCCCAATGGCGGCTGGGTAGCGGCAGGTGTCGGAGCGGGCGCTGGCTGTGGCGCGGTCGGTGCAGCAGCGGTTGTTGACGGGGGCGCGGTTTGATCCGTTCCACTCGCCGTGGTCGCGGGCGTGGTCACCGGCGCAGGCGGCGCTTGCGTGGTCGGCGCGGGAGTGGTCTGTGCCGCCGTGCTGGCGGGCTTGGGTGCGGAACTCCGCATCACCGCCCACGCGATCCCGATCCCCGCCAAAGCAAGGACCATCGGCACAATCACTCGGACGAGCTTGTTGGGCTCACTTGGCATGTCGATTCAACTATTCCAAAGCTCGGCGGCCTCATCGATCGCCGAGCGGGTGTGTCGTTCGCAAACTTCCAACGAGAATCGATCCCCCCCACCACCAATCCGCCCACGCTACCGCCCATCAAACAGACGATCGCCCAGCGAATCTGAGAGCTGCGGGATCGCCTTGATCTTGTCCGCCGTCACTCCGACTTCATACGGCAGACGCACGAACTGCATCCGGTCTTCGTGCATGACCACGTAGCAGGCACGCGGATCAAGATCGCGCGGCTGGCCGACGCTTCCCACGTTGATGATCGCCTTCTCGGTGTTGAATCGGTACGTCGCGTCGGTCAGCTCGGCGGGGGGATAGAAATCCGGCTCGTCGCTGAAGACCCCCGGCACGTGCGTGTGACCCACGACACACAGCTTGGGCACGCGTTCAAAAATCGTGCTGACCTTGTCCGGAGCCGTCATGCAGTCGTCGGGAAAGATGTACTCGTTGATGGGCCGGCGAGGCGAGCCGTGCACCGCCAGAAACGGCAGATCGGTCCCCGGCACCTTGTCGGCGACCCGCACGCGAAGCTGTCCCAAAAACTCGTACCGCGCTCGCCGTTTCACCGGATCTGGCTCGGCGTCAAACTGCGACCGCGTCCAGTACGCCGCCTGCTCGGCCCCCGGATTGAAGTTGGTCGGCTCATAGAGCACGCTGAAGTCATGGTTGCCCATCAGCGACCATTCGCAGTTGCTGCGGACCAGGTCCAGGCACTCCAGGGGATCGGGACCGTAGCCGATGATGTCCCCTAGACAGATGATCCGCTCGACGCCGCGGGCGCGAATGTCGCCAAGCACCACTTTGAGGGCTTCGGCGTTCGCGTGGACATCGCTGATGATGGCAACCGGCACAGAGTCTCCTTGGGAGAACTGATCTGAAGTTTCCCGGGCTGCGATACTACGCACCCACCCCCCCGCGCCCCACGTTCAAGAGGGTCAATCCCTGCCTGAACCGGTCTGTGGCATCACTGGCCCGGCCTGCCCTTCTGGCAGCCAACTTGTCGGTTGCGCCCCGCCGGGCATGCCCCCCAGAAACCGCACCCCGTTTGCGGCTTTGGTGAATGCCCCCGATGCTGGTAGCCGATTTGCTCTGATCGAGTCACCGATCGTGTGCTCCGGGTTGCGGAGAACGGTTGCTGGCTCGCTGCATGCGGAAGATACCCCTTGTTGTGGGTGATTCTTTCGCAGCAGACGCGCAGTGTTTGCCCGATTCGACCATGTGATCCTGTCCGACAAGGAGTTCCCCATGCCCGCCGCCGGCGTGACCTACCAGCGCACTCGCGAAATGACCATCGACGAGCTTCTGCTCGAAAACCGGGTGATCTTCCTCTGGGGAGATATCAACCCGAACTCTGCCGCTCGGCTCATCATGCAGATGTTCTACCTGGAGAACCTCAAGCGGGGCCAGGAGATCCACTTCTACATCAACAGCCCGGGCGGGGTCGTGGATGACACGCTGGCGATCTATGACACCATGCGGTTCCTCACCAGCCCGGTGAGCACGTACTGCATTGGGCGCGCCTATTCCGGCGCGGCGGTGCTGCTCGCCGCGGGCACCAAGGGCAAGCGGTACATCCTGCCCCATGCCAAGGTGATGACCCACCAGCCCTATGGCGGGGTCGGCGGCCAGGCCGAGGACATCCGCATCCAGGCCGAGCAGATCATCAAGAGCAAGAAGGAACTGATCCGCATCCTGTCCAGGCACACCGGGCAGAGCGAAGAGACGATCCACCGCGACTCGGAACGCGACAAGTACTTCAACGCGATGGAAGCCAAGGAGTACGGCCTGGTCGACGAAGTTGTCACCGAGTTGCCGAAGGAACTGCCACGGTAAGACGAGGCACTGGGCACGAGGCACTGGGCACTCGTGCAAACCAGTATTCGGATGCTCAGTTGTTCATGACTTTCCTAGTGCCTAGTGCCCAGTGCCTAGTGCCTCTTGAGATTGACCCCATGTCCCACCTTGTTCCCATCGTCATCGAGCAATCCGGCCGCGGCGAGCGCGCGTATGACATCTACTCGCGACTGCTGAAGGATCGCATCATCTTTCTCGGCGGCGGGGTCGACGACGACATCGCCAACCTCATCATCGCCCAGCTCCTGTTCCTCGCCAACGAGGACGACCAGCTCGACATTCACCTGTACGTGAACTCACCGGGCGGCAGCGTCAGCGCGGGGCTGGGGATCATCGACACGATGAACTTCATCAAGCCCGACATCTGCACCTATGTCATTGGGCAGGCCGCGAGCATGGGCTCGCTCATCGCCTGCTCGGGCGCGAAGGGCAAGCGGTTCACGCTGAGCAACGCCCGCAACCTGATGCACCAGCCGCTCATCGGCGGGGTGATGGAAGGCCAGGCGACGGACCTGGAGATCGAGGCCCGCGAGATGCTCCGCATCCGCGATCGGCTGTACCACATTTACGCCAACGCCACGGGCCAGAACGTCAAGAAGATCGCTGACGATTGCGATCGCAACAAGTGGCTGGACGACAAGGAGATGCTGGAATACGGCCTGGTGGACAAGGTCCTCAAGACCATGCCCGTGACGGCCAAGCGCGAGAAGACCCCCTGATCGCTTATCTGGATATGCATGTCTGAACTCAATGGGCGTCTCCGAAGGGAGGCGCCCATTTTTAATAGCGTTTTCCCTCAGAAGCTCTTGGAAATGCTCCTCATTTCCGTTAGCTTTCCGAGATGTTCCATCGACTTCTCTACATCGTGATGCTGGTCGCAGCCGTCTGGGGACTTGCCGGATGCGACAAACATGTGAAAGACAAGGCCGAGATCCGGGCGGCGTATGACCAGTATCAGCAGGGCAACATGGACGCCAACGGCGCGGCCGTGGCCGCCGTGTTTACGCAGCGGACGTTCGATCACTACGCCAAGCTGGTGAAGATCGGCATGGACGCGAAGGCGCAGGATGTATGGAATCTGCCACCATGCGACATGTACGAGGTATTGCGGATGCGTTCGCGGGCCAAGCGATCGCAACTGAAGTTGCTCAACGGACGCGACTATGTCATGTTCGCCACCAAGGAGGGCTGGTATTCCGGAGCGGATTCGGGGTGGAAGGTGGGCGCGATCACGGTGACGGGTACTTCGGCCGTTGGGAGCATCCACCATCCGGAGTGGGAGGCGGAGTACAAGAAGCAGCAGGTGGCGGGCGTTTTGTCGCGTCGTGCCCGGCGATATATGGACAAAGTCGACAAGCCGTACACCTACACCTGCCAGTTCATTAAAGAAGATGGCGCGTGGAAGATCGATGAGACATCGATGTTCCCGGAGTACAGCCGAGCGCTGACCGAAGCCGCGAAGGAGAGTCGCAAGTCTGTGCGTGACTTCCTGATGATGATGGAGTCCGAGGAGACGGGCGTGAATCTGAAGATGAGCGTTTGGGACCCGATGAAGAAGTAGCCGCAAACTCGCCCGGGTCGATCCGCCAATGGTCGCGGTGCTCACACGCGAATGCCGACCACGCTTCGTGGATGCCGCGGGTCATCTGACACAACGAAACCCGCGTGAGCGAGGGCTTCACCGATCGTCTCCCGAGTCGCCGGGGCGTGATACTCCACCTTGATCATCCGCACGGCCCCCAGCCACCGCGCCCCGCCGGTCACCACCACCGCTTCCGCACCCTCGATGTCCACCTTGGCATAATCCACACGCGGCATCCGGCACTCTTCGAGCATCGCTTCCACGGGCATCGCCCGCACCTGAAGCTCTTGGTGCTTCGACGATTCCGGGGGCCCTGGTGCCCGAGGATCTGGGCCGAGCGACGCCACCCGCAGGCCCCAGGCCTCGGTGCCGGAGTATGCGATGGTCGTCTCCGTGTCCCACGCCGCGGCGTGCAGCACATGCACACGATCACCCAACGGGGCAAGGTTTCGGCGGGCCTGCGCGGCGTTGCCGCCGTCCATCTCCACCGCCAGCACCCGGCCGCGCGGCGCGAGCGTTGCAAGATGCATGGCCGTGCACCCGATGTTCGCGCCGAGATCGAGCACGCACGCATCGGGAGCCAGCGGGATCGGCGGCAGGTGATACAACCCGACGAACGTGTCGTCCACCACCTGCGCATCGGTCGTGCGCGGCCGAATCAGGATCGCCCGACCCCCGACCGCTCTCGGATGGACGCTCAACGGTTGATCATTGGACCACTGATCGTTCCAGACACGGGCGAACCGCTCGGCCTCGACATCATCACGCAGCATCGCCTTCCAGGATCGGCGAACGTGCACTGGCGTGGTGTGAAGCGGTGAGTCGCCCATTGGGTGGGCACATCGGCGATTTGCGGCCTGAACTCGTAGATTCGGACCTCCGCACGCACTTCCCCCCTGAAAGTCACTCTCGCCAAGTCGGCATCACCACAGCCCCGGACCCGGATCAATTACCTCCTGCGGCTGTGGAAACCGCGCTCGCAGCGCGGCCAGTGATCGCGCCCACGCGAGCACGCCGTGCGGATGCCACTGGTCGGCGGAGCACACGAGGTCCGCAGCCTCCAGCGCGCCTCGACACGCCGATGCCGACTCTGCATCCTTGCATCGCACACGGGCTTGGCCGATGCGTTGGAGCGTCTCGGGGCGAGCTGCCATGATCGCGGCGGACGCCTCCGGAACCGCGATGATCGCATCGGCGATAGTCACGCCGCAGTCATCCAGCAGTGATTCCAGATTGTGCATGATCGCGTCGCCGGGAACTCCGCAACGCCTCGACGCCACGCCCATGCTCGCGTTCACAATCGTAATGCGATCGCCAAAGGTGGACATGTTGAAGCGTGCGGCATGCGCCCACTCGGCCGATGGTTCGACACCGATCAGGCGTGCCGAGGGGTGCTGATACGCGAGCCGGGCGAGCAGATATCCAGGGCCACAGCCGAGATGCGCGACGGTTGGTTCACTCTCGTGGCGATCCAGCGCGATCGGCAGGAGATGATCGCCGCCGACGAGCACGCGTTCGAGCAACGCGGCGTCATCCGCCGAGCGCACGCGCACGGGCCGTGCACCCATGGCGAGCGGGCGCACATCGATGGGTCCGCCCAGCGCACCATCGCGCACGCGCACGAACGCCGCGTGGTCTTCTGGCGTGAGGAACGCCCCTTCAAGAGCATTGGGCAGGGTGATCGTCACGCGTTTACCGCCCGGCGTGGGCCGCGATTCCCGGCGCACTCGGCATTGGGAACTTGGCGCAGATCGCCTGCACCTCGCGCCCGATCTGCTTCAGCACGGCGTCGTCACCCTTGCTGGTGAGCGCGCGATCGATCATCGACGCGACGCTCTGCATCTCGGCCCGTCCAAGCCCGCGCGTGGTGATCGCCGGCGTGCCGAGGCGCACGCCGCTGGTGAACTTTGGCGGGCGCGGGTCTTCGGGGATGCCGTTCTTGTTGCAGATGATCGACGCCCGGCCCAGCCACGTCTCGGCGTCGGCA
Source organism: Phycisphaerales bacterium (assembly GCA_019750095.1). Lineage (GTDB taxonomy): Bacteria > Planctomycetota > Phycisphaerae > Phycisphaerales > UBA1924 > UBA4658. The sequence continues at coordinate 59,162 of JAIEOW010000153.1, read as the reverse complement.
CCGGTGATGTCCGGGTTCTTGGCGCGCAGATCGACGAGCATCAGGTGGTTGTCGGTCCCGCCGCTGGTGATGCGCCAGCCACGCTCGGTCAGTGCGGCGGCGAGGGCCTTCGCGTTGGCCACCACGTTCTTCGCATAGTCCTTGAACTCTGGGCGAAGCGCCTCGCCAAACGCCACGGCCTTGGCCGCGATCACGTGCATCAGCGGGCCGCCCTGCACGCCGGGGAAGACGCTGCGGTTGATCTTCTTAGCAAGCTCTTCGTCATTGGTCATGATCAACCCGCCGCGTGGGCCGCGGAGGGTTTTGTGCGTGGTGGTCGTCACCACGTGCGCGTGCGGGAACGGCGACGGGTGCACGCCCGCCGCCACAAGCCCTGCGATGTGGGCGATGTCGGCGATCATCAGCGCGCCGCAGGCGTCGGCGATCTCGCGAAACTTCTTGAAGTCGATGATGCGTGGATACGCCGAGTAGCCGCACATGACGACCTTGGGCTTGTGCTCGACACAGACCTTCATCGCGGCGTCATAATCGATCTGTTCAAAATGCTGATGATCCTTGCCATAGTGCAGCGGATAGTGCACGGGCTTGTGGTAGCGGCCCGAAAAGTTCAGCGACATGCCGTGCGAGAGGTGTCCGCCGTCTTTCAGCACGAGCGACGCGAACGTGTCGCCGGGGTTCATCGTCGCCATGAACGCGGCGGTGTTGGCCTGAGCGCCCGAGTGGGGCTGGACATTCGCGAACTTACACCCGAAGAGTTCGCAGGCCCGCTGAATGGCGATCGATTCGATCTGATCGTGAAACTCACACCCGCCGTAGTACCGAGCCCCCGGATACCCCTCGGCATACTTGTTGGTCAGGCACGTGCCCATCGCATGCATGACGGCGGGCGAGACGTGATTCTCGCTAGCGATGAGCTCCAGCGTGTGCTCCTGCCGATCGCCCTCTTTGGCGATCAGATCAGCGATCGCGGGATCGGTGCGGCGGATCAGGTCGAGGACGTCGGCGGTGATGGGGTCGTGGGACATGGGTCCGGAAGCGTAGGTGATCACCCGGTTGCACCGAAGCGGCGAACCGTCGTTGCTGGAGTTCAAATCACGCGCCAAGAGCGATTCAGGAGATCAACGAGCCGACGAACACACGCAGGTCCCAGCTCAGCAGCAGCCCGGCGGATGCAGCCGCGAGAAGGGCTATGAAGAGCATGACATTGCAGACCAGTATCGGCTCCTTAAGGCGCAGATAGAACCTGGCAAACCGGGACCACCACCACCAGATCGCCACTCCGCCAAGAACTGTTCCGATGATCATGATCGATCGAGAGCCCGGATCGATAAACAACTGCCCCCAAAGCAGCCTTCCCACACCGGCGCCGACGGCTGCAAAGCTCACGATCATGGGCAGGAAGTAGACCCAGCCGCGCCAGAGATGTCCGGCTCGCACCTTGGACTGCCTCATCGTGTCGACCAGCAGCACATATGGCACAGGCGCAAGGATGCCCCACAGCATGATCAGCAGCGTCCACCCTCGCAACGCCACGGCGTTCATCACTTCCAGCCGGGCGTAGGGCTGCATCGCAAAGTGTGCGACCTGTGCCCAGTTCACACTCTGAACCCGCGGGCCTGCGACGACTCGGATCATCTGACATCGGTTCCAGTTCATCCAGATGTTCGCCCCCGCAGCCACGGCGTGCGTGGTGAGGAGCAGCAGAATCGCCATGACGATCAGCCGACGCCAGCGCAAAGGCGTCTCCAGCCGCAACTGTGACCAAAGCCGAGTGGGAGCGAAACACCTCCAGAGTGTCCGCGGCACGGCAAGCGGCAGACGCCATCGCGTCACGTGCTCAACGGACCAACGCGGCGCGATGCGCTCCGGGCGCAGCACATCCGCCCATTCAAAGTCGAGCCCGCATTCGCTGCACCGCCCGATCACCGGGCAATGGTCACCCCACGATGCGATCATGCCACGCATGTCATAGCCGCATCGTGGGCACGGATGGGCGATCGACGTTCCCGTATCCATGCAAACGGTCTATTGCCGATCCGTTCTCCGGCTGCACGAACTCGCGTGTCACCCATCCGCAAGCCGCACGCACCCCCACCCAATCTCTTGCGCCGCCTCCGGCTGAGTGAGATCGATCCGCGCGTACACGCCCCTCTCGTGGTCGGAGTTCAGAATCACCGCACTCGGCGACGGCGCGTGCCAGCCCTCTTCCGCCAGCTCATGCCCCAGCAGAAACAGGCCCGTGCCCAGCCGCTCATGGGCGTGGTCAAAGTGCTCTGTCGCGTGCCCGCGGCCCCAGGTCATCTGGTGGGCCGCGCCGGTGCGGGGTTTGAGATCATCGTCGGTCAGCTCGCGCTCCAGGACCTCCCAGTCAAAGCTCTGAAGATTGGTGGGCGCGGGGAGAGAGTGAGCGCAGAAGATGTCGCCAGCGTCCCCCTGGTCCTTGGCGAACGCCGAGCGATCGAATCGCACGCCCAGCGGCAGCGCGCGGATGAACGCGTGCACCGCCAGCCGCACGCGCTCGGCGTTTCCGCCAAACGTCACGTCGATCGCCTCATCAAACGCCTCGTTGCAACGCACGCCCGCCTTGGCCACCTGCGCTCCCGTGAGCTGGGCGAGTTCGTGATTCGCCAGCAGCACGTGCACGCGATCGGGGAACATGCTCTTGAGCGTCGCGGCACGCACCAGCACGCGATAGGAATAATCCAGCCCGTTCATCAAGCGATCGCCGTGGATGAGCTCGTGCAGCGTCAGATGCGCGGGCTCGCGCCCGTCATCGCCCGCCGACCGTGCGGCAAACGCATCTTCAATCCCCGCGGCCCGCACCAGCCGGGCCATGTGCAACGGATTGTCGTGCAGATCGCCGGTGGCGATGAGCGTCGCCGCGGGCGTTCCGGCATCGATCGATCGCACTTCGACCACCTCGCACGAGCCGCGACGGATCGAGACTCCCAGGCACGCGCGAGCACCCTCCACCAGCGCGGCTTCCACCGCTCCGGCATCACGCATGTTCACCAGTTCAAGAATCGAGCCCATGCATCGCCTTGGGTGGCCCGCTGGTCCCCAGCGGGTGCTTCCGGGCTTGACCCAAAGTCACCGACCCGCTGGGGACCAGCGGGCCACCCGATTCAATCGTCCGCCGACGAAATCCCCGGCCCCGGATCGATTGGCGGCTCCGGCGGCTGCTTGTTCTTGGAAGAACCTTCCACCCCGCCGATCCCCGACAGCCCCTTTGACCCGCCCGCCCTGCTGCCGCCGGCCCCCGAGCGGCTGCCGTTGTTCCCCGCGCGAGAACCTTGCGCCTTCATCACCCCGCTCTTGCGCATCTCGATCTCGGCCAGCAGCTTGCTCCGCACCAGGTTCAGCCGATCGTGCACCTGATCCATCGTCGGGCGAGCGTCCGGATCAACCTCGACACATGACATGATCAGCGCGTCGAGCATCTCCGGTACACGCGGGTTGATCTGGCTCGGCGGCTTGGGCTTGGCGAGCAGCGCGTCATCCACCGAACCCAGCAAGCTATCGCCCTTGGCGAGCGCGGTCGGAATAAAGCTCCGCGTCAGCGTCCAATACAGCGACGCACCCAGGTTGTACACATCGGTCTTGGGCGTGATCGCCCGGCGATGCACCTGCTCGGGTGCGATGTAGTCCGGCGTGCCCTGGATCCGCTGCTTGACGGTGCCGATCTTGCAGCTTTGTCCAAGGTCGATGATCTTGGCCTGCTGCTTGTCGTCCACGATCACGTTGTTGGGCTTCATGTCCGCGTGGACAAAGCCCTTCTCGTGCATCGCCGCCAGACCCTCGGCGACCTGTTCAAAGATGTACAGCGCATCCTCGAACCGTTCCGGCGGATGCCGCTCGCAGCTCGTCCCGTCGACGTGTTCCATCACCAGATACAGCTCGCTGAGCCCGCCGAGCAGACTTTCTTTCTTCTTGATGATCCGGTCGATGCGGCGGACGTGCGAGCTGGCCACCTTGGAGGCAACCACATACTCCTGCTCGGCCTGTTCCAGAAACCGGACCGACTTCTCGTCGTCCTTCTCCACGTGCTTCAGTGCCCAGACCTGCTTGGTCTTGGGGTCCTGCACCACGTAGATGATCGACGCCGCTCCGCGACCCAGTTCCGAGATGACTCGGTATCCCTCGACGAGGTCTCCGGGTTTGTAGACGGTCTGCGGCACCTGGAAGTCCTGAGCAAGCGTGAACCAAACCCCGGCAATCTCGACCGTTCAGCCGACGATAGCCGCCCCATGCGACCGCGAGCGCGATCATGATGGGGGAATCCTTGGGAATCCCACCCCCCCGCTCCCGCTTCGGGCTCCGGGGGGAAGAGAAGTATCCGCCATGATCGGCCAAAGTTCAACGCCAGGGCATGGGATGTTCATGCTTGTCGCACGGCTTCTCGCGCGCAAGGGTTTGTCGGTTCCCCACTTGTGCGTTCCTGCTCCCAGCGCAAAGAACATCCGGCGGCATCTTTTCGACCCACCGATTGCCCACGATTGGTTGGTAATGCTCAGCCGCGGGGTGCGGTCTGGCCATACAGATCGGGCGGAAAGAGCTTGCCCGGATCGCTCACGCCCGGCGCGACATCCGAATGCAGCAGCACCCGGTCGGCAGGCAAGTTCAACTGGCGACGCAGCGATTCCACCAGCGTCTGGAGCTGCTGAAGCTGGGCCTGCGTGAACCCGCGGCGGTTGCCGTCGCCCACGAGGCAGATGGAGATCCCGTGCTGGTTGTACCAGTCGCCGTTGGCTCCGGTCGCGTGTGCGCCGGGCTGCTGATCGAGCCAGCGATAGCCGATGTGCACCTGGCCGTCGTCCATGCCGGACCCGTTACCGATGATGAAGTGGTGGCCCAGACCCTTGAAGTTCCGGCTCTGGTGCTCAGCCTCGATGCCCGCGGCGTCGCCCTTGGGCGCGCCCGAGTGATGGATCACAATCGCCTGCCAGCGGCTCTTGTCGAGCGCGACACGCGTCTGGGTCAGCGGGTCGGTGCCGCGCGCCGTCCCAATAGTGGTGGCGGCCGCCAGAGGCGACAAGCTCAGCCCGTCGGTCCGGGGCGAGGGTTTGCCGTCGATCGCCAGCAACGCGCCGCCCAGCACCGTCATAGTGCCCAGGAAGCTGATCCACACGGCCTTGACGCGCGTCAGACCCTGAGCCGCCTCGGCGGGCTTGGTGGTGTTTCGACGACGTTTGGGGCTCGAGCGTGAAGGCATGGAGAGAAGCTCAACTGTACCCCATATAGATCGACATCGGAAGTGCAATGGCTTCCCAAATTTGGTGATGATTCGCGCACGCGGTGCAACTTTGGCTCAACCCCGGCGTGCAGACCGCGCCCGCCGCATGGCTGATACGCGCCACACCCCACTCAGGGCATTATCCGGACGCACCCCACGTCTCCGCCCGCTCCGCCACAACGTCCGCATTTAGTTCTTCGGGCTCAGCCGACCCCGAAGGTTCGGCTCGCGCCGGCCGTACTCGTTCTCAATGTACTGCGGCGAGTGCTGCGCCCGCATCGCGTCGTACCGATCGAACTGTGATCGCTCCTCGGCCGGGGAGAGCAGCGGCTTGGCGCAGCCCATCAGCCCCATCGTCATCGCACAACCGACTGTGGCCGCGATGAACAACGCGATGCCTGAGACTGGGCTGGAGCGGAGATTGGCTCGGTGAGTCGTCATTGCCAGGAGTTTATCGTGCTCGGTCGCCCCCGGGCGGCACAAGTCGCCCGGCGGCGTCGATCCCCGCCTCGCCCCGCGCAATCATCTGGCGCACGCCCTCATAAATCGCGGCACACACGGCGGTCGCCAGATTCAACGACCGCTCGCCCTGGGCCATGGGCAGCGTCAGCATCCGATCGTCATACTCCGCGAGCATCGCATCGGGGAGGCCCTTGGTCTCTTTGCCAAAGACCAGGTGGTCGCCGGGGCGAAACTCGGCCTGCCAGATCGGTCGGCGGGTTTTCGTCGTGAAGAACCACATCTGTTCGCGCTTCGGCCTGGTCGCGGCGAGATACGCGGACCAGTGGTCGTGCTCCTGCGGGCGAAGCCGAGGCCAATAGTCAAGCCCCGCACGACGACAGGCCTTTTCAGAGGTATCGAACCCGAGCGGACGAATGAGGTGCAAGCCGCAGCCCGTGGCGACGCAGGTACGTCCGATGTTGCCCGTGTTGTTCGGGATCTCCGGCTCATGGAGAACGATGTGCAGCAGCGGCTCGGGCACGGCGGAGCGTAGACGAGGCGTCGATCGGTGCGCCATTCCCGTTGATCGGTCGACGAGCGATTCGCCCGAACATGTCGAGGCGGCTCCCTCGGCTCGCTGCGCGGCCTTTGCGGGCGAAGCCCTGAGGGTCAATAGCCGGGCGGTCGCCGCGACAGCGGCACCCCCGGTTCGCAGTGTGCACAGGAGTTCTGCACCGCAAACGCGGTGCGAGGTGCGCATCTCAAGACAGACCTGCACCACGTTCGTGGTGCGAGAGTCTCACCGGATCGCTTGCGGGGGTGCCGCTTTCGCGGCGACCCCCGACTATGCACCCTGACGGCTTCGCCGTTGGTGGCATGCCGTGATGCCATATCGGTGGCACGCTGTGATGCCGTAGATGAACCTGCTTGGGTACCAAGAATGAACTTGAGCGCAGGACACACATGGACCCACGGTTGTCGTGAGCTCCTGGTGCCGGGGCTTGCGCCATCGGCCTCGGATTCACGGTCATATAGAAGGATGGGACGGCTTACTTCCGCGCTTTGCGGGCCTTCACCCACGGATCGTTCTCGATCACGCCCTCGACGGCCTTGGTGAAGGTCTCTTCGTGCGGGTTGCCCTGCCAGCGGACGACGCCGTCGGTGCTCAGGACGACCACGTGCGGGATGCCCTGGATGCCGAGGGATTTGTACACGCCCTGATCCAGATCATTCGCGTGGGAATAGTCGGACTTCTTTTTCTTCAGGAAGTCTTTGATCGCGCCGACGTCCTCCGGGCGACCCGGGCGGGCCTGGCCGGAGATACCCACGATGACCAGATCGTCCTTGAACTTGCCCTGCAGCTCGTCGAGCATGGGGCTGGCGGCGATGCACGGGCCGCACCAGGTGGCCCAGAAATCCAGCACCATCACCTTGCCTTCGAGCGTGGGCTTTGGCGTGATCCAGGTCTCTTTGCCAAAGGGCACGGGCAGCGGTTTGCCCTGCACGTTCTTGGCGTATTGCACCGATCGGTTGGGCTTGGGCCAGCTCGCGCTCTTGTACGCCTCGTCGGCGGGCTTGGACTTCACGCTCGGGCCGGCGAGCGGCGCGTCGCTCTTGGAACGGATGGACTCCTGCACGCGCTGCTCGGCCTTGGCGGCGTCTTCGGGTTTCTCGTCGACCACGATCTTGACCGCCGCGGCGAGGGAGCCGCGCTCGACATCGGCGAACCGCAGGTTGCCGGCGCGATCGACGATGAACAACGTCGGCCCGCCGCCTTCGACACGCATGCTCTTGAGCACATCTCCCGACGCGTCATGGGCGACGGGGAAGGTGATCTTGGTGGCGGTGAGGGCTTCCTGAACCTTGTCGTAGCCACGCTGGTGGTGCACGCCGAGGACGATCAGGTCGGGGTTGCTGGCGATGAGCTTCTGCGCTTCGGTGAGCCCGACGTGGCTGGACTTGAACCAGCTCGACCATGCCACAAGCAGCACGGGCTTGCCCTTGATGGCGGCTTCATCGATCGCGTTCCCGCCCTTGTAGTCGGCGAGCTTGCCCAGGAGGGTCGTGTCGAAGGGCTTGTAGGTCATCGCATTCAGGGCGTCGCGACGCACGCCGCGACCCTGGAGCTTGACCGAGAGATCATCGGCAAACAGCGCAGAGGCCGAGCCGAGCATGAGCACGGTGCAAAGGGCAAGGACGCTCGAACGCATGGAGGACTCCTGAAACTGCAGAGGGAACTGGGTGGTTCCGACCGAACAGAGGCGGACTCAAAGGCCTTTTCTTGGTGGCACAGGCCTCTGGCCTGTGTGTCTCACACTCTCGATGAGCATTACACAGGCGGGTCGCCTGTGCCACTGTAGAAAAAAGCGTCTAGGGGGCTTTGCCGCCCTCGAGCTTTCGGCGTGCGGCAACAGCGGGGTCGACTTCGAACAGCCGCTCAAGCGTGCCGATCATCTCGTTGGAATACGGGTTCCCGAGCCAGCGGATCCGCAGATCGGTCGAGAGCAGCACGGCAAGCCCCCACTCGGTGCGCGATGCGCTGGTGCGGACCTGGAAGGTCTCGTTGTTGAACTCGAGATTCTCCGCGGTGAGCTGCGAGGGGTTCAGGAAGTGGTTGACGCTTCGGGTGGAGAGCATCGACTGCATGAACGTCGTGTTGCGCTCCATGAGCTTGTTCTGATCGCCGGAGTTCTGGTTGTTCTGGTCCATGCCGCCGACGCCGCGTTTGATGATGAATCCGGTCACCACCACGTCACGCGGATAGCGATCGCGGATGCGATTCATGTGCGGGATGATCGCCAGCGAGTCGGGAAGCTGCGGATCGACAAAGTAGACAATCGCGATCTTGCCGGCGCGGTTGGGGACCGACGGAATCCAGTGCTCTTCGGGCCAGTTGTTGATCTTCGGCGGGTCGTTGTTGATGCGATCGGTAATCTTGTCCTTCTCGACCTTGCCCACCAGCACCGGCCACTTGGCCTTCTTGTAGACATCATCCTCAAACTCGGGCACCGCGACCTCGACGGCGTTCCCGGGCGCCAGCCCCGTCGCATTACGTGTAGCCCGGCTCTGACGATCGGCCTCGGCGGCCGCCGCCTTCAGTCGCTCGGGCAGCCCCTTGGCATCCTCTGCGGATTCGCCGACGACGTGGGCGATCGCCTCGTCCAGCGACGCAGTGTCCACCTGGGCATAACGCAAGTGGCCCGCGCGATCGATCACGTACAAGTTGGGGTCCTGGTCTGCCTTGATCGCAGAGCGGAACTTCCCGTCTTTGTCCGCCGCATAGGGGAAGGTGACTCCGAGGGTCTTTGCGGTCTCCGCGGCCTTTTCAAAGCCGGTCGGGTTGTGCACCCCGATGACCACCAGACCGTTGTCCTTATATCTCTGAGCGAGGGCCTGCGCTCGCCGCACGGCGGGGTGGGAGACCTTGTGCCACCCGGCCCAGGTGATGATCAGCACGGGCTTGCCGTCGAGCTGCTCGGGCTTGACCGCCTCGCCCGACCAGTCGGACAAGTTGGCGAGCAAGCCGCGATCGAATGTGGTCAGATGCATCGCATCCAACGCGACGCGATTCGCCCCGGCACCCCGGAACTTCAACTGCGGCTCGGCAGCGGCGGCATACACCGAAACCGATGCAGTGCCAAGGCCCAGAACAGCGGCAAGAACCAGCACGGCCGAACGAGTCATGGATGGCCTTCCTGAAGGTTTGAGTTCACGCGCGATCGAACGACCCGCGCAACTCGATTGTATCCGGTCCTGAGACATTTCCCTGAACCCCAGTTGTACCGGCCACTTGGGTTCGGGGTTCGCGGCAAGCATGTTCCGTTGCACCCCAATGGGTTATGGCCGCGCTACTTCATGTAACGCGATGCCGGCGGCCATGGCCACATTCAGCGAATCGATCATCGTGTCCGCTTTGGCCATCGGGATCGTCACTCGGCACTGACACGCAGCGATCGCCTCAGGGGTCAATCCAGGCCCTTCGCTCCCCAAAACAAGGGCCACTCTTTCAGCTTTGGTATTCTGGGCGATTTGATTGATCGGCTCTGCGCCCATGGCGGGCACGAGCGCCCAGGTCTGAATGCCGGAATGAGCAAGATTTGACAAATCTCCGGGCCAAGATGCCGACCGAGCGAAGGGGACACTCAGAACCGCGCCCATGGAGACCCGAAGCGACTTGCGATAGAGCGGGTCGGCACAGCGAGGGCTGAGCAAGACGCTGACGCCCGGGCCGCCGAGGGCGGCGGCGTTGCGAAATACGCCGCCCAGGTTGTCGTGATTGACCAAGTCTTCGAGGACAACGATCGGGCCGGTTCGGGCGAGCAGGTCGGCGGTCGTCAGGCCGGACCCCCGCACCCCGATAGCGAGCACGCCGCGGTGCATGTTGAAGCCGACGATGGCACTCAAGACCGAGGGTTCAGCGACAAAGATCGGCGTCTGAGCGGGCAGCCGAGCGAGATCGGTCTGCAGGGCCTCTACTCGATTCTCGGCCAGCAGCATGGACTGGCAGGCAAATCGGCTCGCGATCAGTCGGCGCACAACGAGATCGCCCTCGGCGATGAAGACTCCCCCGTGAGCCACGGGGTCGAGCGGGTCGGCCCGCTGGGCGAGTTCGGCGTCGCGCATGTTCGCGTAGGGGGCCAGCCGAGGGTCACTTGCGAGGGCACTGGCTTGCACGCGAACGAGATTCATGGGGCTCAAGGGGCTCCTGGCGTGTACCATCGGGACATGAAGACCACGGGCACATGGAACGTGATCGGGCAAGTGTTCGCGACCTGCGCGATCGGGGCTGGACTCGTGTTGGGTGGCTGCGACCAGAAGACGCCTGCGCCGCCAGCAAACGCCGGGAACAAACAGCCGTTGGGCAATCTGGCGAGCAACCCGCAATCGGTCCTGGGTAAGTCAGCCCAGGCGGGCAAAAACGCCGCGGCGGCGATGCAGGGCGCACAGGATGCGGCCGCAAATGCCGCAAACCAGGTGACCGGACAGGCGGGCGAGCTGGTGGTGGGCGGTCTCAAGTTCAACGTGCCCGAGAGCTGGAAGGCGGGGACGCCGAATCAGTTTGTGAAGGCGACGTACACGGTTCCCAATGTGGCGGGCGCACTGATCAACTTTTCGACTGCTGGCGGGGACGTGAACAGCAACCTGAGCCGCTGGCGCGGGCAGGTCAAGGGTGCCGACGGGCAGCCGGCGACCGGCGATGTGAGCGAGCACAGCGTGGGCGGGCTGGGCGTGACCATCTATAAGGCCACCGGAACGTACGAAGCGATGAGCGGGGGCAAGCAGCCGAACACGGCGTTTCGGGGCGCGATCATCAAGATGCCGAGCCAGAACGTGTTTGTGCGTCTGACGGTGCCGGCGGACAAGACCGCGATGATCGATGCGGAGTGGGAGCGGGTGGTGATGGGGTTTGGGAAGTAGGAGAGAAGGCACTAGGCATTGGGCACTAGGCACTAGGGAGATGGCCTGAATGGAATGGTGGCATGCGGTGATCCTCGGGCTGGTCGAGGGGGTCACCGAATATCTTCCGGTCTCTTCGACGGGACATCTCATTCTCACGTCGCAGTTGCTGGGGCTGAAGTCGGCCTCGCATCGCGAGGCGATCGCGGCATTTGAGATCGTCATTCAGGGTGGCGCGATCCTCGCGGTGCTGGGGCTGTACTGGTCACGCTTTGTGCAGATGGTGATGGGGCTGCTCGGGCGCGATGGCAACGGCTTTGCGCTGCTGGTCAATCTCGGGATCGCCTTCACGCCCGCGGCACTGCTTGGGTTGCTCTTGAAGAGCCGCATCGAGACGTATCTCTTCTCGGCGTGGCCGGTGGTCTTTGCGCTGATCGTGGGCGGGGTGTACATGATCCTGTTTGATGCGCGATTGCGCGGACGATGGGGACCGCCGCCGATGGGTGTGGGCGCGGGCAAGGGGATCGATGACCTCACGCCGCGGGACGCGCTGGTGATCGGGATCATGCAGATCGTCTCGCTCTGGCCCGGCACAAGCCGCTCGATGATGACGATCACCGGTGGGATGCTCGTGGGCCTGCGACCGGCGGCGGCGGCGGAGTTCAGCTTCCTCCTGGGCATGCCCACGCTTTTGGCGGCGACGCTCTGGACGGGGTACAAGAACATCGCCGAGAGCCGGGCGAAGGGCGAGCCCACGTTTTATGAACAGCTCGGCATGTTCCCGGTGCTGATCGGCATGGCGGTGGCGTTTATTAGCGCGTGGATCGCGGTGAAGTGGCTGGTGGGATTCCTGAATCGCCACGGCCTCGCGCCGTTTGGGGTGTACCGGATCATCATCGGGCTGGTGATCGCGGGGCTGATTGTCGGGCAGGTGGTGGTGATCGCGAAGTAGGGAAATCAACGGGATTTCACGGGCGGGCGGCGTGCGATCGCGCAGCGGGCACCATAAAGTTCGGGCATGCCCCCCACTCCTTCCTCCGCTTCCAAATCCGCGGCCGAGACCGGCAACGGGCTCAAGACCAGCTTTCCGAAGAACAAGATCAAGGTCGTGCTCATGGAGAACATTCATGAGCGGGCGGCAGAGATCCTGCAGGGCGAGGGGTTCAAGGTCGAGCGATTGACCAAGGCGCTCGAAGGCGACGCGCTCATCAAGGTGGCCAAAGAAGCCCATGTGCTGGGCATTCGCTCGCAGACGCTGGTGCGGCAGCCGATCCTTGACGCGTGCCCGCGCCTGCTCACCATCGGGTGCTTCTGCATCGGGACCAATCAGGTGGACACGCGCGGGGCGTGCCTGGGCGGCGTGCCGGTGTTCAACTCGCCGTTCTCAAACACGCGCAGCGTGGCCGAGCTGACGATCGCGGAGATCGTTGCGTTGCATCGTCGGCTGCTGGATAAGAGCGTGCAGTTGCACGCGGGGCAGTGGGACAAGTCGGCGTCGGGCTCGCATGAAGTGCGCGGGCGGACGCTGGGGATCGTGGGCTATGGGCGCATCGGGTCGCAGGTGAGCGTGCTCGCCGAGGCGATGGGGATGCGGGTGATCTACTTCGACGTGCTCTCGTGTCTGCCCCTGGGCAACGCGCGGCCGGTGCGGACGCTGGATGATCTGCTCGAACAATCCGACGTGGTCTCGCTGCACGTGCCGGCGACGAAGAAGACCGATCGCATGATCGGCGAGAAACAGATCGCCAGGATGCGCACAGGGTCGTACCTCATCAACAACGCGCGGGGCAATGTCGTGGACATCGCGGCGCTCGCGGCGGGGCTGAAGAGCGGCAAGGTGGCCGGAGCCGCGCTCGATGTGTTTCCCGTCGAGCCGTCGAGCAACAGCGAGATGTTCCAGAGCGAGATCCGCGGGCTGGGGAATGTGATCCTGACGCCGCATATCGGCGGATCGACCGAAGAGGCCCAGGCGGCGATCGCCGAGGACGTCGCGACGAAGCTCGTGCGGTTCATGAACAATGGATCAACGACGGGGGCGGTGAACGTGCCGCAGGTCGATCTGCCGGAACAGGATGAGATCGAAGAGAGCGGGAAGGGCGGTGGCGGCGCAAAGAAGCGGCATCACCGCATTCTGCACTTTCACCGCAACGTGCCGGGCGTGCTGAGCCGGATCAACAGCGTGATGGCGGAGCTTGGCGTGAACATCGCGGGACAGTATCTGAAGACCAACGAGGACGTGGGGTACGTGGTGCTGGACATCGCGCCCGCGAAGGCCGAGCCGATTCTGGAGCGAATCCGGCAGATTCCAGAGACGATTCGGGTGCGGATGCTGTGGTGAGTTGACGCGATGACGCGGTGACGCGATGACGCGGTGACGCGGTGACGCGGTGACGCGGTGACGCGGTTGTCTTATTGTATGGATGTTCTTTTTTCGCTTTTCGCTTTTCACTCTTCGCTTTCTCTTCACGTCTTCCCCCCATGTCCACCCGCATCTGCTACATGGTCATCGCCACGCTTCCCACGCCGGAGCTTCGTGCGCAGTACGTGACGTGGCTTGAAGACGGGCACGTTGATCAGGTGATTAAAGGCGGTGCCCATTCCGCGATGATCGTGGCGCTCGCTCCGGATGCTCAGGGCCGCGATCGCGTGATGACGCAGTATGTCTTTGCGACGCGAGAGAACTTTGACACCTATGTCGCGGTGCATGCACCGGCGTTGCGTGCCGAGGGGCAACGGCTGTTCGGGCCGCAGATGGGCGTGACGATGACGCGCGAGGTCGGCGAGATCGTGTGAACGTTTTATCAGAGGCGTGGGTGCAAGCCCATGCACGTTTGATCAAGGAGTTTCACGCAGGTTTGGGGCGGGTACATGTCGCCGGTGCATGGGCTTGCGCCCATGCCTCTGATTGAAGGATCAGAGATCCATCGGCTTCCACGGCCCCGCGCTCGCGATTGAGCCGGGGTTCTGAAAGAACACCCGGAAGATCGCCGCGGCCCGGTCGGGGCTGATGTACTCCTCGGCAAGATCAAAGTGCTTGTCGAGGTCGCCGTCCTGCCACTCCACGCGCAGGCCGGCGTCGGGATCGTCCAGATCCTTGATCGCGACCTGCACGTACGTCATGTCGCCGACACCCAGGATCACAAAGCCGGATGTGCAATCGGCAAGGTGCAGCACGATCGATTCGACATCGTCGAGCGTCGGCCCGTCGACGTGCCCGTCCGCGGGCTCGATGTCAAAGTCCGCCCATTCGAGAACGAACGGCTGGGGTGCTTTGGGCATGGCTCAACTCCGGTTTACGCCGCGCCAACGGTGCTCGCCGCGCGCTCAGATTTCGCGGACGCAGACTTCGGCGTCGCGCTGATCCCCAGTTGCACCAGCGGGCCGTGCGGCTTGGTCGCCTCCTGGGCCAGCATGCGCTCGGCTTCGGGGTCCTTGTAGCTGCTGAAGAGCGTCGCCTTGGCCGTCGCGAGGAATCCGCTCAGTGAGCTGAACGTGTGGTCGACGGCGGTCGGCTCATACCCGCAGTGCACCATGCACTGCTGGCACGCCGTGTTCCCGCTCTTGCGGCCATAGCGCTCCCACTCGGTGGTCTCCATCAGTTCCTTGAAGGTGTCGACATAGCCATCCTGCAGCAGATAGCAGGGCTTCTGCCACCCGAAGATGCAATACGTGGGCAAGCCCCAGGGCGTGCACTCATAGTCGCGCTTGCCCATGAGGTATTCCATGAACAGCGGCGAGGCGTTGAACTGCCAGTGCGGCTTTCGATTGCTCAGCACCATGCGGAAGAAGTCGGTCACCTTCTTGCGCTCGGTCATGAAGCTCTTCTGGTCCGGCGCTTTGGGATAGGCATATCCCGGCGAGAGCATGCACCCCTCGACGCCGAGGGCCATCATCTCGTCCATGAACGCGCGGACGGAGTTCGGATCGGCACCCTCGAACAGCGTGGTGTTTGTGGTCACTCGGAAGCCGCGGTCGACCGCGAACTTGATCGCTTCCACCGCGGTCTTGTACGTGCCCTCGCGGCAGACGGCAAAGTCGTGGTGCTCTTCCTGCCCGTCCATGTGCACGCTGAAGGTCAGCCGCTCGTTGGGCTTGAACCACCCGGCTTCGATCTTTTCCTTCAGCAGCAGCGCGTTGGTGCAGACATAGACGTATCGCTTGCGATCGATCAGCCCCTGCACGATCTGGGAGATCTGCGGGTGCAGCATCGGCTCGCCGCCGGGAATGGCCACCACCGGCGTGCCGCACTCCTCGGCGGCCTTCCAGCACTGCTCCGGGGTGAGCTGGCGCTTGAGAATGTGGGCGGGATACTGGATCTTCCCACAGCCGGCGCAGGCGAGGTTGCAGCGAAACAGCGGCTCAAGCTGCATCACCAATGGATACCGCTTGCGACCCTTGAGCTTCTGGGTGATCACGTACTTCGCGACCGCCCACATCTGGCTGACAGGCACCGGCATGCGAGATCCACTCCTGCGTCGATCAAATCGCCCAAGCGCCTCCGCGCCAAAACGGGCTGTTTGACGGTTCGCCCCGGGCTTTTCCCAGCCCGAGTCAAACCAACCGGGCATGTTAGCGGGGTCTTGTTGGCGTGCCAGCACAAACCCGGCGACTTCTGATCAATCGTTGCTGAGCACGCTCAGCGGGTTCCGGATGATCTTCAGCACTTTCTCTCGCCGGATGACCAGCACGCCCGTGGCTGAAACCAGCACCGCGACCGCCAAGCCAAAGAGCAGCCCGCCGTCGTTCTTGACGCTGATGCCAAGCGGGCCGAGGTGGGCTCCGATGGCCCCGATCATGACCGCGATCGCCAGACCCGCGCCGAGGACCACGGTTCGGGGGGTGAGCAGCAGAATCACGGCGATGAGTTCACTCACACCCGCGGCCCAGCGCCCCCAGGGCTCGACACCCAAGGTGGAAAAAATGAACTTTGGCTCCTCGGCACCGCTGAACTTGAAGAACAGCGTCTGCGCCAGGATCGCCGCGGCGATGAACTGCAACACCCACGACCCGATCCGCCAGGTGATGGGCAAGCCGCACGCACACTGTGGCGTGTTGCTGGTGGTCGATCCGGTCATTTGAGAGCTTTGTGCACCCATCGTGATTCTCCTGAGGCGATGAGATGCCGATCGGGGGGCGGCCGTGACGGGACGCCCTGGCGGTCACATTGGAAGACGGGAGATCACCCCGGCTCGCAAACATTTGTGGAACTGGTGCCGTACGCTGTCTGTTCACATACCCGAGACCGGGGACAATCCGGAATCGGTCAGAATCTGGTACCTTTCTCGGACTCTCATTGCCCACCCTTACCGACGAACAACTGGTGCAGCGGTATCGCTCTGGAGACGCCTCGGCGTTTGAGGAGTTGGTCCGCCGTCACCACGACGACTTGATTCGATTTCTGGTGCGACTGTCCGGAAACCGAGCGGTGGCCGAGGATGCGTTCCAGGAGACGTTTCTCCAGGTTCACTTATCGGCGGACACATTTGACGTGACTCGACGGTTCAAGCCGTGGCTTTTCACGATCGCGGCGAACAAAGCCCGGGATGCGTTACGTAGAAGTGCACGCCGACGGACCCTCGACCTTTCCGCCCCGATCGCGGGCGGAGGAGGGGGTTCCGGAGGAGGGGGCAACGGGGGTGGCGGGTCCGATTCCGGTGCCCGTACCTATGTCGATCTCATGGAGGTGGATGTCCCTTCGCCCGATCAGGCGCTCAGCGACGAGGAACGCAGCCAGCAGGTCCAAAGGGCCGTGGACGAGTTGCCCTGGTCGCTCCGAGAGATTCTTCTTCTCGCGTATTTCCAGCGCATGAGCTACAACCAGATCGCCGACGCATTGCATATTCCTTTGGGAACCGTCAAGTCTCGATTGCACTCCGCCGTCGCGGCGTTTGCCAAGAAGTTCCAGAGCCAACAAGCCGCCAACGGCGGCGGACCCGAGAACCCCAAGCCCGCTTCCCACTCTGAATCCCCCGCTCCCCCTGACCCTGAATGAGTTCATGATCCCCAGCAATCGATCCAATCCGAATGATCCTTCCCGCACGCACGGCCCATCCGACGATCGGCACGATGAGTCGCATGGGTTTGAGCTTTCGGCGATGGATCAGGCGGCGCTCGAGGCGGTGTTTGGTGACGTTCAATCCGAGGCCTGGGCGCAAGCCCAGGCACTGACGACGCTGGATGGACGTGCGAAGAGCGTGCCCGGGCTTGCGCCCGAGCCTCGGCCTGAACCTCGGATTGATCGGTGCGTGGCGTTGCTTGGGTTGCTTGGGTGCGGGCCGACACCGGCAGTGAGTTCTTCACTGATCGATGCGACGGTCGTGCGGGCGGCTCGGCTGCGTCAACTGGAAACAGAGGACCTTTCGCCGATCGATGAAGACGCGCTGGAAGCGCTTGTGGCCGCGGGGTTTGATCCGTCGCGTTGCCCGGGGGGCGTGCGTGATCGGGCGACACGTCATGCCGAAACGCTGCGGGTGCTCGAGCTTCCCGTGGCAGGGCATGAGCGCGATGCGCTGGTTTCCAGCACGCTCTCCTTTGTCCAAAGCTCCATCGAGCGCTCTGAACGCGGGCGCAAGCTCTCGGCACAGAGCGTCGAGGGCACGCGATGGCGGCCGTCGGTCCGCTGGGGCGATCTGGCGTCGGTCGCCGCGCTCCTGCTGATCGCGGGCGCGGTGCTGGCGCCGATGGTCGGGGCGATGCGCGGCGTGGCTCAGGCGACCTCTTGCCAGGCGGGGATGTTCGGCACGATGCGCGGGTTCGCGGCATATGCCAACGACTATCGCGAGATGCTCCCGATGGCCTCGGCCTCCGCCGCGGGTCGATCGTGGTGGAACATCGGCAAGCGTGAGGAATCCAACTCGGCGAACCTGTTCACGATCGTGCGATCCAGCTATGCCAAGACGAGCGATCTGGCCTGCCCGGGCAACGCGATGGCGTGCCGGAGCGAGGACCGATCGAGCGCCGAGGATTGGTCGAACTCGGATGAGATCTCGTACAGCTATCAGAACATGTTCGCGAAAGAGCGGCCGCGCTGGACCCAGCCGCAGACCGTGATCGTGCTTGCGGATCGCTCGCCGGTGACGGTGCGTGCGATGCGTGGCGAGTGGTTCAACCCGATCGCCAGCAGCGACAACCACATGCAGCGCGGGCAGAACGCCCTGATGAACGACGGCTCGGTGCACTGGCTGCGCACGCCGGTGGTGGCACGGGGCGGGTTGGGCGGCGGTCTTGGGGCTGGCGGGACGCAGATGGACAACATCTGGCTGCCGCAGGCGCTTGAGGATGCGGTGGCGCGATTCCAGAATCCGAACCAGACGCAGCCGTTGCAGGGGAATGAGAGTCCGGCGGGGGCGATGGATGTGTTTCTGTCGCCGTGAGTATCCACAATCGCGGCTGTGTCACTTGACATGGGTATGACCTCAAGTTAGCTTGGAAAGCGGTGCCCTCATTTGGAGGCACTTTCCCGGGATTCGCACTTTCCCGGGATTCGCACTTTCCCGGGATTTAAACTTTCCGGGAGGTCCGAATGCGATTTTTCCTGATGCTGCTGACTTGCGTATGCGTGCTCGCTTCCGCCGCTCGTGCCGATTATCGGGTCGGGCCTTGGACGGTGGCAAACAATGAATGGACTCTGGTCCCGATCGTTGAGCTGGGCGAACCCTCTCGCGTTGACAACGTTCTGGCGCTCGCGAATCCGTCGGTGACGTTCGCGAACAACATCGTGGCGGTGTGGTACATGCGTGACTTGTCGACGAACTCGTGGAAGGGATACTCGTGGCAGAGCACGGACCGGCTTGCTGCGATCAACAAGGTAAAGAACACGCTCGGACTCGACGACAGCGGTGACTATGTCTGGCCGTACGATTTGGGGCCGCAGCTTCAAGGCGCATCAGTCGCGGGCAATCCGACGGCCTTTGGGAACGGCCTTCTAGTGAGCGATCCGCTTTCCGGCTTTCTGCAGGCCAGTTCGAGTGCATCGGAACTTCTCCAAGTCTTGGTGAATCTCGGCTACCCAGCTGCAAATCTGGTGGGTGAGACAGGAACAGGACAGGATTGTCCACCTGATCTTTTCTTCAACACGATCGATACCACGATCTCGGTGATGACTGACGCTGAGATTCAGCCCGCTTCAGGAGGCGAGTACTTGGTCGCCGCGATCACGGACATCCAATGCGAACACCGATCGCTTTGGCCCATCACTCCAAGGATTGTCATCACACCAACGCCCAAACTGCCGATCGGACCGATGCCGGGTTGGATGAGCACCGGTCCATGCACGGCCGTGCCAGATTTCACCACGGGTGTCGCGAATTGCTACTGTACATTTTCAAGAACGGCGACTTACGCAGAGACCCAAACGGTGACCTGTGTGCCCCCCGCGCGGCGGAGTGATTTGGACATGCACGCAGAGTCGCACATCTACTTGCAGTGAGACTATTACCTCAAACTGCCCAGGTGCTTGCGCTATCGGTGGATGCCCGACACCCCCGCCTTCTACTGCGGGGTCGCCTTCGAGTTGTACGTATGGAAGCTGGACACCGCCATGCAACGGAAGTTGTCAATAGCCCTTCGTCAAGAGTGGCGAAAGTCCGTCACCGCTTGGCTGATGTGCGTTGCGTTTGTCGCGACTGTCGGACTCGCGTCACCTCGGGTTGCCAGTCTCTTGGTTGTCAATACCTGGCAAAAGCCCTTGCGAGGCACGAGTGGGCATGGCTCACTCCGGCCGAGCGAATCAAGTGTGGCGTGGTTTTGGTTTTGCGATTCAAGAGTTTGGGTGACATATTGCCGGCTCCTGCCGTTTGTTCCGGGTGTCGGAACGTGCAATCCACCCGAGTTGACTCTGAGTCGTTCGGGGCATGGTCCGCCATCATGGTCACTCGCAAATGAACCTCCGACGCAGTATCCACGCGATACGAAAGAGCTGGCAGTCGGCTGGCCCATGCGGTGTGCTGTTGCGAGTACTTCTCCATATGGACTCGATGAGCTTCGTAGCAGAGTGATTTGGAACGGCTATATTGCGAATATTATTTTCTGGGGGAGTGTCCTTTTTCTCCTTGCCAACGGCCACCGACTGTTTTCCACGACCCATAGAATCGTGCGGAAGCTGAGTGGGCGCTGCAGCGATTGTGGATACCTTGTTGGAGTACCCGAACAGATGGTCTGCCCGGAATGTGGTGGACGGGTCGATACAAAGCTTGAGTGATAGGGCACCGAAAGAGTTTGCCGATCGCACCTCGCGAGGCTACACTCTTTCCCCCCCGGCTCCGGGCACGCCTGCGCCCGACCGGTGCTCTGGGTATTCACCAAGCAGGCGAGGTTTCGAGTCATGCCCAAGAACAAGAGCCACAAGTCGAGCCTGAAGCGGATTCGGCTCACCAAGACCGGTCTGGTTCGCCATAACCGTGCGTTCGGCAAGCACTTGCGCTCTCACAAGAGCAGCAAGCGTCTGCGTCGCCTGCGAACCGACAAGATGATGTCTAACCCCGAGGCGAAGCGGCTGGAGAAGCTGCTGTTCCGTCGTCTGCGTGGGCGGGATCAGACTCGGGCCGCCCTTCGGCGGAACCCGAACCCGACTGAGCGTCGGGCGGCACAGGCCGAGGCCCGGGCCGAACGCGCCAAGGCGGGTCTGAAGTATGGCGTGAAGAAGGCCTAGTTCGGGGTTTACCCGAGTCCATTGGTCGCTTCCACATTCTTTTCGCTCCTCGTTTTTCTCTATCCTTAACTCGCATCCCCCCCTGTCCGCCGGGACCAGAAGACGGCTGAACCGCCGCCCCGACTCGGACGCATTGACGGAGTTTGAATCATGCCTCGAGTTCGTAAAGGCGCGGCCCGCACGCAGGCCCGCAAGCGCATCCTTCGCCGGGCCCGCGGGCATTACGGCTCGGGCCACAAGAGCAAGTACAAGGCCGAGTTCGCGCTCATCCGCGCGGGCGTGTACCAGTTTCGCGATCGCCGTCGGCTGAAGCGGAACGTGCGCCGGCTTTGGATCACCCGCATCACCGCGGCCTGCCGCATGCGGAACGCCCGGTATAGCCAGTTCATCAACGGTTTGAAGATGGCGGGCATCCTGCTGAACCGCAAGATGCTGAGCGAGCTGGCGATCACCGATCCGAAGGTGTTTGACCAGATCTGCGAGATGGCCGTGAAGGCGAGCAAGGCGCAGCCGGCGAAGGCGTAATCGATGATTTGATCTCATTGTGGACGAGATCATCCCAAACTTGACGTCGATTTGATCTCTTTGTTCACTTTGCTGTCGGCTTTTGAAAAAGTCGGCCAAAGGGTCGTCTTGCTGACGATCAGAACAAGGAGATTTTATGTGGAAGTCTGTTGTGTGCGCAATGCTCACGGCGATGGGCTGTAGTTCCGCGCTCGGTGAAACAGTCGCCCGTCCTGCAGCGATTCGCACTCGAGCCCAGGACTGGACGCTCATTCCGATCGGCGTTGAGACGAATGGTCAGACCTCGGTGAAAGGCGTGCTCGCGATTCGAGACTCTTCAACGGTTGTGGGCGACAACATCGGTGCCATCTGGTACGAATCGCCTGCGGTTTATGGCGGCGCGTGGGAGTCGAAGGCCTGGACCGGCGATCCGTTGCAGTCGGTGAAGTATGTCAAGAGTCGATTCGAGATCGAAGACATCTGGGACCCGATGTTTGGCGTTGGCACCATTCCGTCGGGCACATCTTCCGAACCCAAGTCGTACTCAAACGGGCTGATGATTGACGACCCGTTTTTCTCGATCACGCTGTCCGCGCAACGTGATCTCGCCGTGAGCTTCTTGACGGGCATCGGCTACAAGGCGGCGGATGTTCCGATCGAGAAGGTGAGTCAGCAGGCATCGTGTGGCAAGAACGAAGTTCTGACGGCGCTGTCGGACGCGGTGATTTATTCTTCGACGGCGAAGGAGGGCGTAGAAGCTGGATGGGCGAGCCAGCCGTTTGCGGCAGTGCTTGCAACGTGTGCGCAGGTCGCGCCTCCGCCACCCCCACCCCCGCCACCTTGTGGACCGTGGGGATGTCTGCCCGGGACCTTGATCCCGGCACCGGGACCGCCTCTTGACCTGCCGTGGGGGCCGAATCCGCCGCGTTGGCAGCCTGGAGTCGAACAAGATCCAGCGTTCGATCCGTCTTGTTCAACGCCGACCACCGTCTGCTACAAGCAAGAGGTCTGGTACTGGTACTACGACACATGCTTCCTTGGCGTGCAGTGCGTCAAGGTGTGCAAAGCGACGACAAGCTGGACTTGCCCACTCCCACCTGGAGGCGCGCCATTCATGCCTCCACTTTGCACTGTTCCTACACCTATTCCTGCGGATCCCACTCGACCGGTGACCTGCGGGCACTGGCCCGACGGATTTCATCCCTGGTGGTAGACACGAGAGTCAGCGGCAGGAGTGCCGCTGACTCACTTTGCACATGTTCGTCAAGAGAATCTTCCGCCACTCGATGTGTCGCCTCTTTCGAATACCGAAGTGGGTTCTGATCCCGCTGTGCGGGCTACTTTGTTCGTGGCTCAGTAGCGTCGTTCATTGGGGAGCCGTTGAGTTCTCAAGGAGCCCCCGACCCATATTCGCGTTCTTAGGAATGCGACATGGCGAGGATATTGCCGCCCAATTGGTCGGGGGGTTGCTTACTCCGATTGCGATAGGTCCTCATCAACAAGGCGTGCCACGGCCCGAGATCGAAGCGATAACATATGGATGGCCAGTGCCTTGTTTTTCATCGGTCTATGCCCAAACGCAGATTCCGGGGACTTTTTTGCGGAAACCTGCTTTTCTCGCGGGCATTCCGATCGCGTGGGTTCTTCCTCGCGGCGTTGGCGACGATGAGTACGCGCGAGTCGTGCCAATCTGGCCGCACTTTCTCGGACTTGCGATGAGCTGGACGGCATGGACGGGTGTTGTGACTTTACCCTGCCTGGCGATGATGTATCGTGCGTGGGGTCGCAGCCGTCAGCAACGTTGCGAGACGTGTTCCTACGAACTGAAGAGCATTCCGCTGCATTTGCCCTGCCCGGAATGCGGGACGCCGAGGTCGGACGTTGATCGTACAAAGATCAAGTTTCGACACTGGTTGAACTGACTTCTACGGAGTTTCCGGTCAGCGTCGCCGATAAGCTGGCGTCTTGATGACGCGAGGTCTCGGCACGAGTGATGGACCCGGCGTATTGCCAGTGTAGAGTGCGTGTTTCCAAGAAACAGGCGGGAGGCCTGTGCCACCAAAGACCACTGTTCAGCGATCCCAAGCGTCATTGGACACGAGGACGCAACCATTTCGTGACGGCCTAGGGACGGGTTTGTTTCGTTGCCGGGCATTATGCCACATTGAAGTTGCCGAAGATGCCGGGGATGGCGAAGTTGCCGCGGTCGTCGGCGGCGGTGTTGGTGGTGATGGCGATGTCGTACTGGCCCGGGAGCGGGATCACGGCGGTGTCGGCGAGCAGGACGCGGAAGACGGCGGTGGCGGCCGCGCTGTTTGAGCTGGGGGCGAAGGACTTGCTCGTGAGCGAGGCGATGGCATCGAAGCCGCCGGGGCCGGTGATGCGGAGCGTGCCTGTGAGGATGCTGGCGAACGACATGACACTGGTCGAATCGAGGGTGATGGTGATGTCGGCGACCGACTGACCCGTGCCGGTGGAGGACCGGATCACGCTGAAGGAGCCGACGCGTGGGCCGGTGGTGGAGAGTTCGAAGCGGCTGGAGGATCGCCAGTCGATGTTGACGCCGCCGAAGGTGATCGGGCCGTCATAGGCACCGGCGAGGAAGCGTGACTGCAGTCCGGAGATGTTGCCGACGGTGATGGCGCCGATGCGGCTGGTGGTGCCGCCGAGGATGCGATCGTTGCCGTTGCGTGGGACGGCATCGACGGGGTCGAAGCCGGCGCCGATGATGGTGTTGGCGGTGTTGCGGGCGACGATGATGGACGTGATGGAGCCGGGGTTGAAGGTATCGGCATTGGCGCCGGTGCCGCCGAAGCGGGCGTCATCGCCGAGATCTGCGCCGGAGTAGATGCGGCTGGCGAGGATGTCTCGGCCGGAGGTGATCGTTCCGATGCTGCGTGCAGCGATCTTGGCGCGGAGGGTCTGGACGGTGGAGATGCTGGAGATGTTGCCCTTGATGTTGGCGAAGAAGTTGACGGTGGTGGCGAAGGCGTTGATGGAGGTGACGGAGCCGTTGACGAGCCAGAGGGCTTGTTTGATCACGCCATTGATGTTGACGGGGCCGAGGGTGGGGAGTGAGCCGCCGGAGCGTCCGGAGAGTCGCAGGTCCAGATCGAGGTTGCCGCTGATGAACGTGAGGGCTTCGAGGAAGGGTGCGGCGATGATGTCTCGTGTGCTATCGGTGTCGTCCCAGGAGCGAGCGGTGACGGAGGTGATACCGACGGCAGAGTCGATGATGAGGTTGGTGACGTTGTTGAAGTTGAAGGATGGGCTGGTGCTGGTGTTTGGAACGGTGATGGTGCGCGGGCCGAGGACATCGCCAAGGGTGATGTTGCCGAAGCCGGTGGTGGCGGTGAGGGGCCCGCGGAGGCGAGCGTTGGGTGCGCTGAAGGTGCCGATTGAGCCGTTGACGGCGACGCCGACGAAGTCGTAGCGGCCGTCGCCGCCGGTGTTGGTGACCTGGACGATGGAGGCGTTGCCGGAGCCCGTGAGGGTGACGCTGAAGCCATCGGGTGAAGTGGTGACATCGCCGAAGCCGCCGCCGCTCATGGCGAAGGAGACGCGTGTGCCCTCTGGGTCAAGGAGGGTCATGGTGACGTTGTTTCGGCCGGAGAACGAGCCGAAGCGGCGCTGGACGTTCACGGCGTTTGCGGAGACGGCGATGTTGTTGGAGGGGTTGGTGTCGAGGATGTTGTTGTTGCTGGCGACCAGCCGTGCGATCAGGAAGTATGTTCCTGGCGCGGTATCTGCGGGGACGAGCATATCGGGGGAGAAGACGCCGATGTCGTCCGGGTCGCCGGTGAAGCGATTGAGGAAGAGCGGTTCACCGGTGTATCGGCGGAGGAGGGTGTCGGTGCCTGGGGAGAGGTTGGTGTCGGTAGAGAGGTAGAACTCGATGTTGACGGTGCCGTTGGCGGAGAGCGGCCCGTTGTTGAGAACGAGGAGCGGGGTTTCGATGCGGGTGCTGCCGCCGTCGGGATTGAAGCGATCACCGGGAACGATGACGGCGGGGAAGCGGAAGTTGTCCAGATCCCACGAGATGGCGAGATCGGAGTTGAAGAGCTGTCGCGACTCCATGGCTTCGAGGCCGAAGGCGTGGGCGGAACTCTGCCGCGGGCGCTTGGGCTTGGATGTGACGGAGCGATCGGAGCCGGAAAAGAGGGCGCGAAGGATGGCGGACGGACGTGCAAACATGAGTGAGTGATCCTCCCAAGATCAGGGGAACGGTATGCGTAAATAGCCCAGATTCTCAGTTGCATGCGCCAGGGGTTCGGGCGCGTTTCGAGCACACTCTTGGAAGCTGCGCTGGGCGCGCGAGCGGTGCGTTGGTCTCGGAGACCATAGGCGTTTACCGGACCAAAGAGATGCGTGTGGAACAGAGGTGGGGTTGCATAACCAGAGAGCGCGAAGCTGAGTTGAGAGATTCAGGGTTTGCGGACTTCGGGGGGTGTGAAGATGGGTCGATAGCGATGCGTTGTCTCATCAGTACGAACTGGCTCGGAGGTACACGCGCCGTGAGCACGGAAAAGCCGCAGAATGGAAGGAAGCCGAGCGTGCTCGGCCGGGGAGAAACCCTGGTTGCCGGGGCTGGGCTTGGGGCTGCGCTGGTGTTGCTTGCGGGCGTGGGCGGAGCGGGGGTGTGGACTTTGCACACGAACGCCGAGACGCGGCGCGAGGGGCGTGAGCAGACCATGCGAGCGACGGCGATGCTGCTGTCGGCGAGCGCGGAAAAGCTGATCTCAGATAACGAACTTGGGACGCTGCGGACACTGGTTGCGGGAACGACGGCGGCGCAGGGGCTTCGCAGCGTGCGGATCAAGCTGCCGGAGCCACAGTCGATGGTGGTGGCGGAGGCGAGCCCGGCGGATTTGAACGCGTATGAGCCGCTGCCGGGCACGTGGACTGGGTCGGCGGGGGTGGACGAGGTCACGCTGAGCCAGACGGCCGACGCGCGGCTGAGGGTGATGGCCCCGATGATGGTGCCGGGTCGTGGGGCACTTGTGCTGGAGCTTGAAGACAACGCGTCGATCACGATGCTTGCGGATTGGCGGATGCAGGTGGGGATCGGGGCGATCGGCGCGACGGCGCTGGTGGCACTGATGGCGTTCTATCGATCGGTGCGTCGTCGGCTGCGCGGGCTGGGGGCGATCAGCGAGGTGCTCTCGCAGGCGGATGCGGGGGAGCGCGATCCGGGTGCGCTGACCATCAGCGAGGACCTCGGGATTGAGGTGCGGGCATTCAACGCGCTTGTGCGAGAGCGGGCGAAGCTGCAGGAACTCTCGACGCTAGATCGGGTGGAGCAGCAGATTGCCGGTCGGCGGGGGCGGGATGGAGATCTGGGCGGTGTGTGCGACGCGATGTGGCAGGGGCTGCTGCTGATCGACGGGCAGATGAAGGTGCGATACGCCAACGGGGCAGCGGCGGTGTTCCTGCGTGCCAAGCGAGAGGAACTTGTGTGCAAGAGCATCGAGAACTTTGTCAGCGATGCGAAGACTCGGGATGCGATGCGATCGATCGCGGGCGGGCAGACCGGCACGGGCACGACGCGCGGGCGGACGGTGGTGGAACTGGAACGCGAGGGAGACGCGGAGCAGAGCAAGAGCGTGCTGCGATTCAGCGTGCGGCCGATGCGACGGGAGGATCAGGCGTCGGCACTGGTCGTGATCGAGGATGTGACGCAGCAGCGTGTGGCGGAGGAATCGCGGCATGGGTTCGTGGCGAGCGCGACGCACGAGCTGCGCACGCCGCTGACGAACATTCGGCTGTATGTGGACGAGTTGCTGGAGGATCCGGAACAGGACGTGAACAAGCGGACCTCGGCGATGAACGTGATCAGCCAGGAAGTGAAGCGGATGGAGCGGATGGTCAGCGACATGCTGAGCGTGGCGCAGATCGAGTCCGGGACACTGAAGCTGAACCGTGGCGAGGTGCGGCTGGAGCCGATCTTTGGCGAGCTGGTCGCGGACTTTGCGGAGCAGGCGCGGCAGAAGGACATCCGGTTGAAGTTTGACCTGCCCCCGAAGTGGCCGATGCTGGAGGGCGATCGCGACAAGATCGTGATGGCGATGCAGAACCTGCTGGGGAACGCGATCAAGTACACACCCGCGGGTGGCGAGGTGACGGTGCGGGTGTCGGGCGATCCGGGCGCGTTCAGCGTCGCGGTGATCGACAACGGGATCGGGATCAAGGAAGAGGAGCAGCCGCTGGTGTTTGAGCGGTTTTACAGGGCCAAGGACCGGCGGATCGAGAATGTGACGGGGACAGGGCTTGGGCTATCGATCGCTCGCGAGGTTGTGCGGCTGCATGGGGGAGACATCACGGTGGAGTCGGCTCTAGATAAGGGGAGCACGTTCACGATGACGCTGCCGGCAAAGGCCGCGTAGGTGTGGAAGCGACGCGTGGCGGAGTGGGTGGAGAACACGACGACTCTGTGGAGTGTGTATGGAGATTCTGGAACAGCGACAAGGAGCGGTGACGGTGGTGAAGCCGATCGGGCCGCTCCTCGGGGCCGATGCGGAGAGCTTCAAGCTGAAGCTGTCTGAGGCGCTGGATCGGAGTCTTGGGCGGCTGGTGCTGGATGCGACGGAGCTTGCGTTTGTGGATAGCCGCGGGCTTGAGGTGCTGAAGGAAGCGACGGATGGGCTGTCAAAGAGCGGGCAGTCGCTGCGTGTGTGCGGGGCGAACGAGACGCTGCGCGAGGTGCTGGATCTGACGGGACTTTCAGAGTTGTTCGAGCAGTATCAGGACGTTGGGTCGGGAGTGCGGAGCTTTTTGTGAGCGGAGCGGAGTCTCACAACCCCCAGGACAAGAAGCCCGACGGCGTGCCGCCGGGTCAGGGGATGGCGCGCGGCACCGGTGGGGGCAAGCGGGTGCGGGTGGGCGATGCGCTGGTGGCGCAGGGCGCGATCACGCGAGAGCAGCTTGACAAGGCACTGAAAGAGCAGCGGACGGCCGGGCGGATGCTTGGAGAGATGCTGGTTGAACAAGGAGTGATCTCGTCGGCGACGCTGGTGCGGGCGCTGGCGCAGACGCTCGGGGTGCCGGGGTGCATTCTGCGGCACGGGCTGGTGGACCCGGCGCTCCTGAAGCTGATCGGCCCGGATGAGGCGATTCGGCTGAAGGTGATTCCGCTGTTCAAGGTGCACGATGCGCTGACGGTGGCGATGGCCGAGCCGCAGAGTTTGCCGACAATCGATCGGGTGCGTCAGATCACGGGGCTGAAGGTTCGGCCGGTTCTGGCGATCGAGAGCAACATCGTTGAGTACATCAAGAAGTACTCGGGCGAGAACGTGGACATCGACGCGTTTCTGACGCAGCTTGCCGAGCAGGACGTGGAGGTTGTCGAGCGCGAGAGCGTGGATGAAGGGCCGGCGGCGGACATCGACAAGATGGTCGCGGGGAGCCCGATCATCAATCTGGTGAACGTGGCTCTGCTGACGGCGGTGAAGGAGAAGGCGAGCGATATTCACATTGAGCCGGACAAGAAGGGGACGCGGGTGCGGTTTCGCAAGGACGGGGTGCTGCGTGATCTGATGCGGCCGCCGCCGGGGATGCACGCGGCGATCGTGTCGCGCATCAAGGTGATCGGGAAGATGGATATCGCGGAGAAGCGCCTGCCGCAGGGCGGGCGTGTGCGGATCGTGGCCGACGGTTCGGAGGTGGATCTGCGTGTGTCGAGCATGCCGACGCTTCTGGGCGAGAAGATCGTGGTGCGCATTCTTGATAAGCGTAATCTTCGTGTGCGGCTGGAGGACCTGGGCTTCCGCATCGAAGCCATGCAGGCGTTCAAGCGAATTCTGGAGTGTGAGCACGGGCTGGCGCTGGTGACGGGCCCGACGGGATCGGGCAAGACGACGACGCTGTACTCGGCGCTGGATCTCTTGCGCTCGTCGGAATCGAACATCGTGACGGTTGAAGATCCGGTTGAGTATCAGATGGATCTGGTGAATCAGATCCAGGTGAGCGAGCAGATCGGGCTTTCGTTCGCTCGCGCGCTGCGCGAGATCCTGCGGCAGGACCCGGACATCATCATGGTCGGCGAGATTCGCGACCAGGAGACGGCGCGAGTGGCGGTGCAGGCCGCGCTCACGGGGCACCTGGTGCTGGCGACGCTGCACACGAATGACGCACCGGGATCGGTGGCTCGGCTGAATGACATGGGGATCGAGCCGTATCTGCTTTCGAGCGCGATCAACGGCGCGGTGGCGCAGCGGCTGGCGCGGACGATCTGCACGAGCTGCGCAACGAAGTATTTTCCGACCGAGCAGGTGCTGGAGGATGCGGGGCTGGCCGAGCACGCGGGGCGGCCGTTCCGCAAGGGTGCGGGATGTCGGCAGTGCCATGACTCCGGGTTCAGGGGTCGATGCGGGGTGTATGAGGTGATGGAGATCACGCCGCAGCTTCGGCGGATGATCCACCACGGGTCGGCGACGCACGAGCTGCGAGAGCAACTTGGGCGGAGCGGCGCGTTGACACTGAGGCAGGAGGGCGTGCTGCTGGCCCTTGAAGGGAAGACCTCGCTGGAGGAGGTGCTGCGCGTGACGCAGAACGACAGCGAGGCGGATGAGGGTGCGCAGAGCGGCGCGCGGAAGGAGGCGGCATGAAGCTCTCCTATCGCGCGTATGACCGCAACGGGTCGATGGTGAGCGACGCGATCGACGCCGAGAGCACGACGGTGGCGACGGAGATTCTCCGTCGCCAAGGGCTGTTTGTCTCGGAGATTCGCGAGTCGGCGGCCGAGCTGACGCGTGCGCCGGGCTCGGCGCGCGTGCGTGCTCGTCGGGCCGGTGGCCGGACGCGTCGGCTGAAGGACATGTCGGGCTTCGTGCGGCAGCTTTCGATTCTGGTTTCGACGGGCACACCGATGGTGGACGCGATCAGCTCGCTGGAGCAGCAGGTGCCGGCGGGGGTGTGGAAGAACGCTCTCGCGGACATTCGCCAGCGGCTTGAACAGGGCACATCGCTGTCGAGCGCGCTGGAGCATCACCCGGCGTACTTTGATGCGGTGGCACGGAGCCTGATCGCGGCGGGTGAGAGCGGCGGGCAGCTTGAGGCGATGCTGAAGCGACTTTCGGCGCTGACGCGTCAGCAGACGCGGACGCGGGCGATGGTGCTGGGAGCCATGGTGTATCCGACGCTGCTCATCAGTGTGGCGAGCGTGGTGCTGGTGACGATGCTGCTGTTTGTATTGCCGCGGTTTGAGGGGTTGTTCGAGAATCTGGGCTCGCCGCTGCCACCGACGACGAAGGTGCTGATGGATCTGAGTCATCTGCTGCGCGAACGCTGGTATGCCGCGCTGGGCGTGGCGATAGCGCTGGGCGTCGGGCTGAAGATGTGGCTTGGGAGCGAGCGCGGGCGAGAGACGATTGCATTGATGATGCTGCGGCTGCCGCACTTTGGCAAGCTGGTGCGGTCTTTCTGCACGGCGCGGGTGCTGCGGGTGCTTGGGGTGCTTGTGGAGGCACGGGTGCCTTTGCTGGATGCGCTTCGGCTGACGCGCGAGGCGGCGGGGAGTCGCTCGTACAGCATGCTTCTGGATCGCGTGGAGAATCGGGTGACCAAAGGGGAGAGCGTGTCGGTCGCGCTGGAGAACACGCCGTTGATCGATCGGAACATTGTTGAAGCGGTGCGTTCGGGCGAGCGATCTGGTGCACTTGGGCCGGTGCTGACGAGCGTTGCGGACTTTCTGGATGAGGACAACGAGGTGGTGCTGAAGTCGCTGTCGTCGGTGATCGAGCCGCTGATCCTGATCGTGCTGGGTGTGTTGATCGGGTTTGTGGCGGTGAGCATGTTCCTGCCGCTGTTTGATCTTGCGTCGGCGACGGGCGGGGGTGCGGGATGAATCTCGGACGCGTGACGATGGGCCCGATCGGTCTGGACGTGGGTTCGACGCGGATCAAGGCCGTGCAGGTGCGGCATGCACCGACAGGCCCGGAACTCGTCCACTCGACGAGCATTCAGCGGATTCGGGCGTGTGAGGAGTTCGGCCCAGCGGACGCGGCGCGGCTGGCGGGCGTGCTGCGGCGGCAGGGCTTTGAGGGTCAACGGGTGGTGATGTGCATGCCGCCGGGCAAGCTGCTTTCTGGCGTGATGGAACTGCCACCGGTGTCGAGCGGTGCGCCGCTGGATCAGATCGCTCGGCAGGAGCTTGCACGCGCGACCAAGAGCGACCCCGGGGCGATCGAGGTTTCGTGGTGGGTGCTTCCTGGTGGGGCGCGTGCTGCGGAGGGCACGCACGCGATGGCGGTGGGCTGTCGACACGAAGACGCGTTTGCGTTGCTGGACACGATGGAGGCTGCGCAGATGGACGTGCTGGCGATTGATGCGCCAGCCACGGCACTTGCCGCGGCGGTGGCGCCGATGTCGGGCTCGGGAGGAGAGCTGTCTGGTGTTGTCGACATCGGGCACTCCGGCGCGATGGTGGTGATGCTGCTTGGGCGGATGGTGGTGTATGAGCGTGTGCTGGGCGAGTGCGGTGTGGGGAGGCTGATCGACGGGCTTGCGAAGCGGCTTGGGATCGATCGAGGTGACGCGGAGGTGCTGCTGACCTCGGTCGGGTGCCGGGGCGTGAACACGGGGCAGGAGGCCCATCCGGCGCGTCGCACCACGGATGATGAGGGTGTGCGTGCCGACGTGCGTGCCGCCGCGTCGGGGTTTGCAGACGCGTTGATCGGCGAACTGCGTTTGTCGATGTCGTATGCGATGCGTCGCTTTGACGCGCCGATGCCGCGGGTGCTCTTGACCGGCGGAGCGGCGGCGATGCCGGGGCTGGCTGAGCGCGTGAGCGAACAGCTTGATGTGGAATGCCGCGTGCCCGGGCTGGTGGAGGTGTGCGCGGCCGATGAGCAGGTCGCGCCGCGTGCGCTGGGTCCGGAGGGGATGCTTGCGCTCGGGCTTGCGCTTCACAGCGGATCGGGGGGTCACTCATGACGAGTGTGAACCTGATTCCGCAGCAGACTCGCCAGAAACAGGCCGCGGCGCGGAGGCGCTCGGCCTGGGCGCGCGGGCTGCGCGCGTATGCGGTGCTGGCCGCGGGAGTCGCGCTGATCGGACAACTGCCCACGCGCACCGAGGCGACTGCGGTCGATCACACGGGCATCGCACGCGCAGAACGGCGCATGGAGAACGCAGCTCGCGGCCGAGAGCAGGTTCGGGCGATGCTCGCTGAAGCACGGAGCAGGCTGGAGACCTCAAAGGCGGTGGGGCACCATCCGGATTGGTCGGTCGTGCTGGAACTGCTGACGAGATCGCGCGTGGAGGGCACGCACGGCGAGATCGATGCGGTGCTGCAGAGCGTGGAGATCTTGCCGGTCAAGCAAGAGCCGGCGGCTCGGCCCGCGGGCTCGGACACACCCCGCACTCCCGCACGCAAGCCGACGGTTGAGAAGTACTCGGTGCGGGTGGTTGGTTTCTCTCCGACTCCGGCTCGGGTGTATCGGTATGTGCTTCGGCTGGAGCAGCTTGGCGTGTTTGACGGCGCCACGGTGCGTGACACAAGAGCCGAGAAGATGGGTGATCTGTCGGCAACCCGCTTCGAGCTCGACATCGTGCTCAGCGGCGCGATGGCGGAGACATCAACGCAGACAGGAGACCGCAAGTGAAGGGCTATCGGCAGATGCTGGGTTCGGGGACGCTCCGCATCGACGCCGCGTGTGTGGCGATCGGGTGCGCCATGACACTTGCGTGTGCGGGTGCCGTGGTCTGGCCCATGATCGCGACGGCGAGGGACGCTCCGCAGCAGACTGGGCTGGTTGAGCTTGAGAGTCGCGTGCGGTCAGAGGAAGCAACGCTGCGTGTTGAGCGCTCCGCGCTTGGTGCGTTGCAGGAACAACTGAACGATGCGGTCACGCTGGAACCCGCGTCGGGGGTGAACACGCGCCTGGTGGGGCTGGCGGCGCTTGCGGACAGGTGCGGCGTGAGCATCACGATGCTGACGCACCAGAAAGCCCAGCCGCAGAAGCATGCGGTCGTGGTACCGATCAAGATCGGCGGGTCAGGGTCGTATGTGGGCGCGACGCGGTTTGTGCGTGCGCTGCATGATCAGTATCGAGACACCGCCGTGGTGGGGTTGTCGATCCTCGGGGCACCTTCGGAGACCCCGAAAGATGCTGCGTACACGCTAGACCTTGCGTGGTATGCCGCGCCTGAGGGTTCTGCGGGCCGGCCTGCACAAGGAAATCGATCGGAGCCTTGACAGCGGCGCGGCTGAATCGCCCAATATGGGCATGAGTCTATCGACCAAGCACAGGGTCGCGATCGGGGTCTGCGTTCTTGCAGCGAGCGCCATCGCGGTGGATCGTTTTGTCATCGGTTATCCCTCTCCCGAGGCGCTCGAGGCGAGCGCGGGGATTGTGGCTGCCGCGAGCGGCTCTCGCCCCGGGAGCCAGCGGGCACCGGATGCGAAGGTGGCGACGATCGCCGAGCGATTGGATCGCGTCGCCCGAATGAGCGCTGCGGACAACGCGCTTGCGGAGGAGACGATGGTGATCCCCGCGGTGTGGCGGCCAGCACGGGCGGTCGTCATCGCGTCCGAGAACGTGCCGACGGCTTCACCGACACACGTGATGCCGGACCTGCGGCTGAGCCTGGTGATTCGGGGTGTCGACGGCCGTCCGGTGTCGGCGGTCGTGAATGGCAAGCGGATCGAGGTTGGCGGCTCGATCGCGGGGTACATGCTGACTCGCATTGAACAGGGCGTGGGCGTGGCTCTGCATGGGGTGTTCACCGGGCCCGGCGGCGAGGTGATGGTGCCGCTGGCGACGAATCCTGATCTGCCGACGCAGGGAGTGGCATCGGCGGATTCTCGGTCCTGAACCTGCGCCAGAAAGTGGCTGTTTGGCTTGGTTTTGACACATCCGTGGCGAGGCGGATGAAGATGGGGTGCGAACCACTCGATAGCGAGTATCGACCGGATGGCCGAGCGGCCGCGGTCCAGGACCGATCTACTCGCAGGAGTGCATTATGTTCGCCATCGCTCGTTCTCGTCGCAGCGCGTTCAGCCTGATCGAACTTGTCATCGTGGTGGTGATCATCGGGATCATCGCGGCGATCGCGATTCCGCGGATGAGCCGCGGCGCCACGGGTGCCAACGAGAGCACGCTGGCGGGCAACTTGGCGGTGCTCCGCAAGGCGATCGACCTGTATGGAAGCGAGCACAACGGCGAGTTTCCGACCGCCGCAGACCTTGCGACCAAGCTGACGAGCAAGACGGATATCGATGGCACGGTCGGCACCGGCGCGACCCACATCTATGGGCCGTATCTTCGTGCGATTCCGGTGATGAACGCCGGACCGGCGGCGGGCCGCAACGTGACGATCACCCAGGGCACGTCGCCCGATGGATCCGCGGGCGGATGGATGTACGACAAGACCACTGGCCAGATCTGGGCCAACGTGGCCGACAGCCAGACCGACACGGCCGGGAAGAAGTTCAACACGTACTGATCGGGTTGTCCTCGGTTCGCGCTGCGACGAGCTGGGTATGAGCATCAAGGACCATCACCGCCCGAGTCCGCCTGCTTGGCGCACTCGGGCGTTTGTCTCTTCGGGTTTCACACTGGTCGAACTGGTGGTGGTGCTCGCGATCATCGCACTGGGAAGCTCGATCGCTCTGTTTCGCTTCTCATCGAGCGCGACGCGGTATCGGCTGGAGCTTGCGGCGGCTCGGCTGAAGCAGGACCTCGAGCTGATCCAGATGCGTGCCATGTCAAGTGGAGCTGCGAGAACGATCCGCTTTGATCGTCCGGGAAGCACGTACGTGCTCGTTGGAGAACCGGGACTGAAAGCCCGCTCGGCGGACTACACGATCGCGCTTGCGGAGGAGCCGTATCGGGTCACCATGTCGAGCGTCGTGGTCGGCGACGGTCGTTCGGTACTGGTCTTTGATGGGTGGGGACAGCCGACGGAGGATCTCAGTGTGACGCTGAATGCCGGAGAGCTCAGGCGGGTCATCACCGTGGACAGATCCGGAGGAACCGTTGTTGTCGCGACGCCCTGAGAACAACGCACGCGCGGGCGGCTTTTCGCTTATCGAGGTGATCCTCGCGATGGCGATCGTCTCCATTCTGCTGGTTGGAATGGGGGCCGCGCTCACGCTGTCGGCGGGTGCGGCCGACCTTGGCAAGGAGGGCAACGCCCGCTCGGTCACCGGGGGTCGCGCGATCGAGCTTGTTCGTTCGGAACTGACGACGGCGACCGGCCTCATCGAACGCAAGCCGGCTTCGCTGATCTTCACCGTTCCGGATCGCGATGGTGATGCAGAGGAAGAGAAGATTGGTTACACGTGGTCTGGCGTATCGGGCGATCCGGTGATGCGCTCGTTCAATGGCGCGACACCCCGCGTCTTCGTTGATTCCGCGGCGAACATCGAGTTCTCGCACCTAGTTCAGCTAGCGCCCAAGGCCGAGACGCGGACGCTGCAGGTGCTGGCGAACTATAACGCGAACGCGAGTGGCCGTGCCAGTACCGTTGATGTCTCAACCGATGCGATCATGGCGCAGTTGTGGACGGCCCCAGTGAGCGTGGTGAGCGTACAGATCAACGAGGTATCTGTTGCGCTGCTTCGCAAGCGCAACGGCACCGTGAGAGTCCGCCTGTTCCTTGCTGGTCCGGGCGGACCAACTTCCGGAACGCTGGCCGGGGCGGGGGAGATCTCGGTTCGCCCGAACACATTTGCAACAGTCGCATTCGGCACGATCGCCGTGAGCCCACCTGTGGATCTCAGCGGCGGAGCGTCGATCTGGGTCGTGGTGGACGCCCTGTCATCCACGCAGCCGGTTGTGGCGATTCCTGTGGAGACGAACCAGCCGGGGCAACCAAGTTCGGGTTTTCTCGCAACATCGCTGGATGCCGGAGCGAACTGGACCTTTGCGGTCCACTCCGACACGAGCCTGCAGTTGCGAGGGAACGTCACGAGGCGGTTGCCCGGAGCGAGGGTGACGGAATGACCAACCGCTCTCGCACACGGCACAGGGCCTTCACACTTGTGGAGTCGGCGCTGTGCATCGTCATCGTCGGCCTGATGCTGGCCGCGGGCTTTGCCGCGTCGGGGAGCGCGGCGAGAGGACGTGCCGTGATCGCCGAGCAGAGGACCGGGGAGATGCTTGCGCAGCAACTGCTCACGGAGATCATGCAGCAGGCGTATGTCGACCCGGATGGCAAGCAGGAGCTCGAGACTCAGGCAGATCGCTCGACACTGGACGATGTCGGCGACTATGACAACCTGTCCGAGTCGCCTGCGGAAGCACTCATCGGGGCCTCTCGGATCACGTTCAAGGGGTGGCGTCGAAGGGCCAGCGTGCGGACGGTGAGCGTGAACCTCGCGACCGGCCAAATGTCCATCAGCACCACCGATGTCGGGCTGAAGGTGGTCTTTGTGGCTGCGACGAGCCCGCGCGGCGTCGAGTACACAGCCTGGGCGGTGCGCGGCGCAAGCGGGCTCTATGACGCCGCGACGACCTCGGGGGATCACACGATTCTGACGCACATCACGATGACGCCGACTGGTGGGCCGACCGTGCACACCCAAGCACCACTTCTGAACGCACCGACACCATGACCCATCGCCGCCACAACCTCGACCGACGAGAGCGACGTGCCCTTGCCCGCGGGAGCGTGTACGTGCTGGTGCTTGGTGCTTCGGTGCTGGTGATGATCGTCGGACTCGCAGCGGCAGGGATCGCCAGAGCACAGCTCCGGTCGGTCACCAGCGCGGGAGATGGTTCCTCGGCAGCGACTGCGGCGGCCGGCGCGATCGAGATCGCCCTGAACGCGCTCAACACGGACTCGGCGTGGACATCCGCGCTCACGCACGGCTCGACGGTCGGGCCGCTCTCGATCGGCGACTCTGCGGCCGTGCTGACCGTACTCGACCCGAATGGGGGTTCACTGGTCTCGGCTGCGGGTGACACTATCCGCGTGTTTGCACAGGGCAAGCATCGAACTGCGACACGCTACTGCTCCGTGGAGGTCGTCGCCGGGGCGATCGAGCCGATGGACGTGCTTCGGCTACCGATGCACTCGGCGACCGGCATCTCGATCGCGGGCGGTGTGTACGCGTCGGCCGGATCAAGCCCGGTATCGACGGCGGGAACGCTGATCCTTGAGCCGGGGGCGACGCTCAATGGCGATGCTCAGTTTGCATCGGTCGTGCGCGCGGGCACGATTACGGGTTCGGTGACGCGACTCTCGATGATGCCGGCGATGCCCGGGACCGACGCGTGGACGACGCTGACATCGCGGGCCATCAGGCTCAGTTACAACTCACTCACGGCGGGCACGCTTGAGAAGTGCGTGCTGTCGTCGACGAGCAATCCGGTCGGCATGCCCAATCTCCTGGGCACGTACGTGATCACGGTTCCGGCGGGGCAGACTCTGACGATTCGGCGATGCCGCATCGACGCGACGCTGCTGGTGGAGCTTGGCGCGAACTCGAGCCTGCAACTGACCGAGGACATTCTCTGGCAGCCGCGAAACTCGGGCATCGCGCTGCTCGTCCGCTCGACCCAACCCTCAAACGTCTCGCTGAGCAACACGGTGGCGGCGTTTCAAGAGGCGGCTGTGGGCGCAAACCCCAATCCGATCTGGTCGCCGTTTCAGGGTGCGTCGGACCAGACCATGGATGACGCCTATGTCCCGATGGTCAGAGGGATCATTCATGTCATGGGCACGCCGGAGGTGCGCGTGGGGTCGAACTTCGGGCTGATCGGCACGCTGATCGCCGACGGGGCGATCTCGATCAAGGAGAGTGCGACCTTCGCGACGGATCCTGCGCTCCTGCAGAGCGTTCCTGCGGGGTACACCAAGCCGCGGGCAATGCGACCGGTGGCCGGGTCTTACCGGTGGGAGACCGCCGAAACACTCACCGCCGCGGGTGGAAGGGCCGCCTCGATTGACATCGATCTCAAGCTGCCGGGCGTAGGCGTCGGTGTGACACTTCCCGGAGTATCCGGTCGTTGAGTTTATGACGATCATGTCACGACTGGAGCGATGACCGCATCAGGCCGCCGTCGCTGCAGCGTTTTCTGTGGTCTGGTGCAGGTTCACCATGCGGTCATACTCGCTGAGGTCGAGGGTGATGAAGAGCTTGGCGAGCGCGGGATCGAACTGCGCACCCGAGCACTTCTGGATCTCGACCAGCACCTGCGCCCTCGGCATTGCGGAGCGATAGGAGCGGTTGGAACTCATCGCGTCGAACGTATCGGCGAGTGCGATGATGCGGGCCTGAAGCGGGATGCTCTCGCCGGCGATCCTGTGCGGATAGCCGCGGCCATCCCATCGCTCGTGGTGGTGCAGCACGCCTGGCAGCACGTCGGACATGAGGGGAAGGTCCTTGAGGATTCGGTGACCGATCTCCGGGTGCTTCTTGATGGCGTCGAACTCATCGTCGGTCAGCTTGCCGCTCTTGGTCAGGACATTCTCGGGCACGCCGATCTTGCCGATGTCGTGCACCAGCCCGGCCACGCGGACGCGTTCGGCCTGATCCTCATCCATTCCCGCGGCGAGGGCGAGTTGCTTGGAGAGCAGCGCGACGCGCTGGGAATGGCCGCAGGTGTAGCGGTCTTTGGCGTCGATCGCGGCGGAGAGGGTTTCGAGCGTGCCCAGCGAGAGGGCCTTCTGCTCGGCGTAGAGCACGGCGTTGTCGATGAACGCGCCGGCGTATCCCGCGGCGGCTTCCATCAACTGGATGTCATAG
Organism: Phycisphaerales bacterium; assembly: GCA_019750095.1. Lineage (GTDB taxonomy): Bacteria > Planctomycetota > Phycisphaerae > Phycisphaerales > UBA1924 > UBA4658. The sequence goes on along the minus strand of JAIEOW010000153.1, from coordinate 20,246 downwards.
CTGGAGACCTGCGGGTCATCGCCGTGCTTGTCGCCTGAGAAGAGCAACCCGATGGGCCGACCGGCGCGGAGCACCGGATGCATCAACACCTGGCCCGCGCCGGGCAGCGGCTTGCCGCCCAGTTCGTTGATGAGCACGCGACCGGAATCCGGGTCGATCCCGGCCAGAACGTTCTTGAGCTCGGCCTCGAGCAGCGGGCGCAGGCGCGTCTCGCCTTGGACAATCAGCGCGCCATCGACATCCGCACCGGGGGCACTTCCCGGAAGGAAGTACGCGCCAACGAAACCGAAGTTCAGCGTGTCGCGGACGCGGCGGCAGAGATGCTCGACGAACTGACCAGGATGGGTGAGTTCGTTCATCGATCGACCGAGTGCGTAGAGCAGATCGATCGTCTCAAAGCAATCCGAGAGCTGCCGGGTGAAACCGCTTACGGTCTGGTCGCTCTCCTCGACATGCAGCAGGTCCTGCACCATCCAGAGCATGGCGTCGCGAAGAGCGTCCATCGAGGCCCGCGTGTATCGGGCGTGAGGAGTCAGCACGCGGCGCATGGCGTGGACATCAAGTGCCGCGCTCAGACATGCTTCTTCGAACGCACGAGCGTTGAGACCCTCGACCGAGAGCGCAAGGCCCACAAGCCAGCCCGTGCGATCGCGCCGCCGACGCTCGGGCAGGAGCACCGCCCAGCATCCGGTGAACAGCTCGACGATCCGAGGCCGCTCGCCCGCATCGGGGCCTGAGTTGGCATCGCGCACCGCACCAGAGATCAAGCCGGCGATGGCCCGAGAACCCCAGAGCAGCCCGACGGGGGCACCCTGTTCCGGATCGCTGACGATCAGACCCGCGTTATCGCACCTCCACGTCGCCACGCCCAGCGTCAGACACCGCTCGCGCAGCGTCCGGATCGCCTGGCCCCGGTGATCACTGATCGATAGTCGCGGCGGAGCTGGAATCATGCGGCTTGGCTCAATGATCGGGACGCGGGACGCGCGCTCGAAGGGATCAGTTCGTTCTGGACATACGCGAGCAGATCGCGAACGCTGAAAGGTTTGCTCATCACGCGCCGGATGCTGGTGCGGGCGAGCATGTCATCGGTCAGCACGTGTCCGCGTGCCGTGAGAAGCAGCACGGGAATCTGGGCCGTTGCGGCGTCGGCTTTCATCGCCATCGCGAACTCCAGCCCATTCATATAGGGCATCTGCAGGTCGGTCACCACGCAGCATGGGCGGTGTTTTCGGACCAGTTCCAGGGCCTCTTCACCATCCCTCGCCTCGTGCACGACAAACCCGGAAGACCGGAGTTTCTCGCTCACCACGAGGCGAATCGGTGCCTCGTCGTCGGCGATCACGATGGTCTGGGCGGTGGTCATCTGGCGTGGGCCCCTTGGTGCGCCGGCAATGGCTCCTTCAACGCACCTGTCGGAGATCGACACAACCGTGCTCAGACTGCACAGAGGGTCCCCCTGTGCGGGTTTGCGCACTGGAACCACCGGCATGGCTCGCATACCCCGCAGCCGCAACAGGGTCACCGCAGACATCCCGTTGTCTCCCTTGGTCCGAGTATCGCGAGGTCTCGCTCTCAGCGCAGCCCTCCAACGATGCCCACAGTGCACCCCGCGATCGAACAGTTCTTTGCCTCCCGCGGCTGGTCGCCCTTTGAGTTTCAGCTCCAGGCGTGGCAGGCCTATCTCGACGGTCGCTCCGGTCTGATCAACGCCCCAACCGGCGTGGGGAAGACGATGGCCGCATGGCTCGGGCCCGTCATCGAGCGGCTGCGCGAGCTTGAGGCCAGTGGCGGAGTGTCCGACGCGCCGCTGCGCGCCGGAAGCAAGAAGCGCTCCGTCCGCCCCACGGGCGACGGCGAGCCGATACGCGTGTTGTGGATTACGCCGCTGCGGGCGCTGGCGAATGACACGCTCGCCTCACTGCTGGAGCCCACTCGGGCCCTCGGGCTGCCGTGGACCATCGAATCGCGCACCGGTGACACGTCGCAGTCGCTCCGCAAGAAACAGAAGGACCGCCTTCCCACGGCGATGGTCACCACGCCCGAGAGCTTGACGCTGCTGCTCTCGCATTCCACATGGCGCGAACGATTCGCCACCCTTCGCACCGTGGTCGTCGATGAGTGGCACGAGCTCATCGGCACCAAACGCGGGGTGCAGATGGAACTCGCACTCGCACGCCTGCGCACGCTGAACCCCGCGCTCCGCACATGGGGTGTCTCGGCCACGATCGGCAATCTGGAACAGGCCCGCGATGTGCTTCTGGGCGTCCGCCCTGCGCACACGCCCGCTCTGGTCCGCGGCCAGATCGCCAAGGATCTACAGATTCACATGCTGATTCCGCGGGATATTGAGCGCTTTCCTTGGGCTGGCCACCTGGGCACGCGAAGTGTTGACGTGGTGATCGAGCGCATTCGCGCGGCCCGCTCAACGCTGCTGTTCACCAACACCCGCTCGCAGGCCGAGATCTGGTTCGGGCGCCTGCTCGCCGCCGACGATGATCTCATCGGCCAGGTCGCCATCCATCACGGTTCACTGGATCGCGGGCTGCGCCAAAAGGTCGAGAACATGCTGGCGGCTGGCTCGCTTCGATGCGTGGTCTGCACCAGCTCACTCGATCTCGGCGTGGACTTCTCCCCCGTCGATCAGGTCATCCAGCTCGGCAGCCCGAAGGGTGTGGCTCGATTGCTGCAACGTGCGGGACGATCCGGCCATCAACCCGGGGCGACCAGTCGCGTCTTGGGTGTGCCGACGCACGCGTTTGAGCTTGTGGAGTTTGCCGCGGCACGAGAAGCGGCGGAGGCGAGGCAGATCGAGTCGCGCCCGCCGCAGACCGCTCCGCTGGACGTGCTCGCCCAGCATCTGGTCACCATCGCGTGCGCAGAAGCGCCGGCGGGCTTCGATGAGGCCGTGGTGCGTGATGAAGTCCGGTCAACCTATGCGTATCGCGATCTGAGCGACATCGATTGGCACTGGGCCATGGACTTTGTCAAAAGAGGCGGCCAGGCGCTCACGGCGTATCCGCACTTTGCCAGGGTCGCCCCCGCGAAAGAGCACCCATCGCGCTGGACTGTTGCCAGCGACCGCATCGCCCGCACCCATCGCATGACTATCGGCACCATCACCGGTGAGAACTCACTCGCGGTGAAGTATCTCTCCGGCCGATCGCTCGGGCATGTCGAAGAGGGCTTCATCTCAAGGTTGGAAGTCGGCGCGCGGTTCGTCTTTGCCGGAAAGATCCTGGAGATTCTCCGCGTGCGCGACAACACCGTCTTCGTGCAGCGCACGCGCAAACGCAGCGGCGTGGTGTCGCGCTGGGATGGCGGGCGGTTCAGCTTGTCGACCCAGCTCTCGGCCGCCGTGCGGGGCAAGCTCGCCGATGCTCGTAGCGGCGTGTTCATCGGTCCAGAGATGGAGGCCATGCGACCGATCCTTGAACTGCAGATGCGGCGGAGCACCTTGCCCGGACCAGACGAACTGCTCATCGAGTCGATCCAGACGCCCGACGCGTATAACGTCTTCATCTTTCCATTCGAGGGGCGCATGGCCCATGAGGGACTCGGCGCTCTGCTCGCCCATCGCATCACCCTTGAAGCCCCGGCGACGATCACCGCCAACTGCAACGACTATGGACTGGTGTTGCGCTCACAGGATCCGCTTGACCTACCGCAGGAGCGGTGGGCTGGACTGCTCTCCACGACGGCGCTTGTGGACGATCTCATGGCGTGCGTGAACTCGTCGTCGATGGCCCGCCGCCAGTTTCGAGACATCGCGCGTGTTGCCGGGCTGGTCGTCCCCGGATTTCCGGGTCAATCCAAGCCGGGACGCCACCTCCAGGCCTCCAGCGAGATGTTCTTCGACGTCTTCGAAGAGTTTGACCCGGAGAATCTGCTTCTGCGCCAGGCGCGACGTGAAGTGCTGGATTCGCAACTGGAACTCGGCCGCATACGAACAGCGCTAGAGCGAATGTCCAAGCAGACGATCCTGAATCGCACGCCCGAAGAGCTGACCCCACTCTCGTTTCCGCTGTGGGCCGAGCACCTTCGGTCCACGTCGGCATCTACGGAAAAATGGTCGGACGTAGTGGCCAAGATGTCCCTTGAGCTCGAACAATCGGCGACTGGGGATGTGCCCCGAAGGCCTCGCACAAAGCCGAAGAAGCAAACCTCAAACTCCCCCACTTCTTCTAGAAAGCCCTCACCCCGTGCCCGACCCGCAACACGCCGACGTCCATTGGGCAGGTGAGCTGTTCACGCTCTCGCCGCTCCGCGTGGCGCACTGGGCGCGTCGGCGCACGCTGCTGGTCGCGGACATGCATTTGGGCAAGCCCGCGGCGTTTCGCCACGCGGGCGTGCCCGTGCCGGAAGAGTGCACCGCCGCGGACCTCGCCCGTCTGGATCAGGCCATTCAGTCGTTCGCGCCCGATCGATTGGTGATTCTGGGCGATCTGCTCCACGCGCGGACGGCGCGCTGCCCGCGCACCTTTCAGACCATCGCTGCGTGGCGAGCCGAGCACGCCACGCTCGACATCCTGCTCATCCGAGGCAACCACGACGATCGCGCCGGCGATCCCCCGGAAGACTGGCGATTTCGAGTGCACGATGAACCCTTTGCCGACCCCGAAGATGGCAATATCGCGTTCGCGCACTTTCCTGAGGCCATCGAGCGTGCCGATGGAAAACATGTCCTCGCGGGTCACGTTCACCCGGCGGTGCGGCTGACCCGCGGCGCCCGCTCGCTGCGTGCACCGTGCTTTCTCTTCGGTTCACGCGCTGCTCTATTCCCCGCGTTTGGCTCGTTCACCGGCACCAAAGTCATCGCGCCCGCTCCCGCGGATCGGGTGTTCATCGTTGGTGATTGCGTAGTAGCCGTCGGGCCGAAGCCCGGGCACCAACCCAGTCACCACAGTCGTCCGACCTCCGCACGCCGAAGGTACCCGGGCTTGCGCCCAGGCCTCGGATGATCATCACACCATCAGCATCACGCGCAGCACTTCTGCCACGCTCCACGCCTGGGCCGTGCATCCCTGCGGCCTTTGCGGGGGCTCGGCGTCGTACACCTCGGCGATCTGCCCGATGCACCCTCGATGGGCGGTGCGGGTCGATTGGCCCAGCATCTCGCGCACGATCGGCTCCAGCACGCCGTGGGCTTCGCGGCGTGCCGCCGCGCTGAATCCACCGACGCGCAGCACGCCCTCGGCATAGGCCCCGAGCAGCCAAGGCCACGCCGTGCCGTTGTGATACGCCCGATCACGCGACCACATATCGCCCTCATACCTCGGCTGATAGCCGGGGCTCGCCGGCGCAAGTGTCCGGACTCCGAACGGTGTGAGCAGCTTCTCACGCACCACGCTCAGCACACTCCGCTGCTGCTCGATGCTCAATGCCGAGTGCGGCACGCTCACCGCAAACACCTGGTTCGGGCGAATGTCGGCGATCGCCTTCCAGCCAGCCCCGTCGCCATTGGGCGTCAGCACATCGAAGAGGCACCCGGCTTCGGCGTTCCAGAACTTCGCTCGAAAGCTCTTGCCCACGGCCTCTGCCAGATCGGAGAGATTCGCGGTCACCGCTCCGTCGCCACGGGTCGAAATCGCAAGCTCACGCAGCGCGGCGAACCACAGGGCGTTCACCTCCACCGGCTTGCCATGTCTGGGCGTGAACGCCACGCCGTCACGCTTGGCGTCCATCCATGTGAGCTGGGTCGCGTTTGTGCCCGCGGTGATCAGCTTGTCCTGCGGGTCCATCGCGATGTTGAAGTCTGTTCCCTTGCGATAGCACCCCACGATGTCCAGGCACGCCGGCAGCAGCTTGCCATCCCACGATGCGCGATCTCCCGACGCCTTGAAATAGGCGCAGCACCCGAGAATGAACCAGAGCGATGCATCGACCGTGTTGAACTCCGGCCGACCCGTCTGGTCGTTGAAGACGTTGGGCACGATCCCGTTGCGACGGCAACTCGCAAACGCCGTCAGTGTCCGACTCGCCTCATCGAGTCGGCCAGTCGCGATCAACAGACCGGGCAGAGAGATGCTGGTATCGCGCCCCCAGTCGGCAAACCATGGGTATCCCGCGATGATCGACGTCTGCTCAGCGTCCGCCGTGCTCTCTCCGGGCGTGGTCTTTTTCACCACAAAGTCATCTGCCGCAGCAACCAGCGCCGCGATCGTCGGCAAGTCGCCCGCACCGCCGACGGCCTCGGGGGATCGTCCCTTCACCGCGCTCGCGCACGCCATCGCCAACCGTTCGCGTTTGCGCCGGATCGACACCTCGGCATCCACGATCGCAATCGGTTCGATCGCCGCCTGCACAACGCACACTCCGGGCTCTGTTCCACTGACCTTCAGCGTGAACACGCCCGGGGAAAAGAGATCCTCCACGCACTCCTGACCACGCTCGGCGTCGATCGCATAGTGGAACTGATGCCACCACTGTGCATCGCGCCGAACCTCCGCGCCCGTAGCGATCAGGTGCACACCCACCGGCGACTGCGGATGCCGCACGCACACGCCGCTCGGCACATCGCTGACGCTAAACGCGTCGGCCCAACTCTGCCGAATGATCCCGTGCATGTCGCGCAGGGCCAGCAGCGGGCGGATCTCCAGCCGAATGCTCGTCGCACCCGCTGCGGGCACAACTCGATATCGCACCTGAGCCGCATTGAGCTGATCGATCAACACCAACTCGCGCACCACTTCCACATCTACGCCGTGCTCACGCACGCGAAACGTCCATCGGCAGGTCAGGTCTTTCTCAAAGCGAACCAGTCTCGACAACCCATCTGGGTGCAGCACGGCCCCATTTCCGCCCGCAAACGCGAACGTGCTCAGATCTACGCGTCGCTCATCGCTCCCGCTCCCGATCACCAGCGTGTCCACCGTCGCCTGCAGCGCCGACACCCGGCCGACCGGCGGCATGGTCGCCGCGTTCAGCAGCGCGTGATAGCGCCGCGCCATCACGCCCGCGGCGGTGCCCATCGCAAAGCCGCCCAAACCGTTGGTCAACAGCCACTCGGTCGACATCAACCGCTCACGCGCCCCCGGCTCGCTCATCTCCAAGCAGAACCTCGGCACCGCAAACGCCCCGCTCGGATCCTTCGCGACGGCTTTGCCACGTTCGCTGGCAGCACTGGGTTTGGACGGCATCGCGGGCATGGTGGGCTCCAAGTTCACTAGGCGAGTTCCGAATCCAGTCAGATGATCCTGTACCGCATTCCGTCACAGGTCGAACCGCACGCCCAAATCGCTCGAACCGCTCCGGATTTGACTTGCCGCCCTGACTCCCCTTGAATGAGCATGGCCACCAACGGAATTGTCCCCCCCAACGCCTCCGCCCCGCTCGGCCTCGGCCGTCCGCCGGTCGCCCCGAACATCGCCGAGAAGATCATCGCCGAGGGGTTCACCTTCGACGATGTGCTGCTGCTCCCGCGGTATAGCGACGTCATGCCGGCCATGGCCGACACGTCCACACGCCTGACCCCGCGCATCGGGCTCAAGATTCCCCTCATCTCGGCTCCGATGGACACGGTCACCGAATCCGCGCTCGCCATCGCGCTCGCCCAGGAGGGCGGCATCGGGTTCATCCATCGCAACCTGCCCATCGAGGCCCAAGCCCGCGAGGTCATGAAGGTCAAGCGTTCGGCCAACGGCGTGATCCTCGACCCGATCACCCTCGGCCCCGACGACACCGTGGGCCTCGCCCGCAAGCTCATGCGCGAGCACAACGTCTCCGGCTTTCCCATCACCAATGACGCCTCCGCCGCCAGCGGCAAGCTCCGCACCAAGGGCAAAGTCATCGGCATCCTCACGCGCCGCGATCTGAAGTTCGTCGAAAATGAGTCCACGCCCATCCGCGAAGTCATGAGCCACGGGCGACTCATCGTCGCCGCGCCAACCACCAATCTTGAAGAGGCCAGCCGTGTTCTCAACAAGAACAAAGTTGAGAAACTCCTCCTCACCAATGCCGACGGCACACTCGCCGGAATGATCACCCAGCGCGACATCGACCGCCTCGGCGACTTTCCCCGCGCCAGCGTCGATGATCGCGGACGCCTCCGCTGCGGAGCGGCATGCGGCGTAGATCAATACGACCGCGTCGAAGCCGTGCTCGCTGCCGGTGCCGATGTCATCGTCGTTGACACTTCCCACGGGCACTCTGAGAACGTTCTCCGCACCGTCCGCACCATCAAGCAGAAGTGGGGTATGGACGGCGTCGAGGTCATCGCCGGCAACATCGCCACGCCCGAGGGCGCTCGCGCCCTCGCCGAGGCGGGCGCTGATGCGATCAAGGCCGGCATCGGCCCGGGATCGATCTGCACCACCCGTGTCGTCACCGGCGTCGGCGTGCCGCAGATGACGGCGATCCTCGGCGGCTTGCACGGCATCGCCCTCTCCGGGCGTGATGTGCCCCTCATCGCCGACGGCGGCATCCGCCAATCCGGCGACATCGCCAAAGCCCTCGCCGCGGGCGCAAGCTCCGTCATGCTCGGCTCGCTCTTTGCCGGCCTCGAAGAATCTCCGGGCGAACTCGTGATTTCCGGCGGGCGGCGTTACAAGAGCTACCGCGGCATGGGCTCTGCCGGCGCGATGGAAGCCGGTGCCGCCGACCGCTATGGCCAACATAAAGACGCTTCCGGAGCAGCGGTCGCCAATGACGATCGCAAACGCAAGTTTGTCCCCGAGGGCGTTGAGGGTTTGTTCCCCTATCGCGGGATGCTCGCCGAGTTTGTCTACCAGATGGTCGGCGGCCTCCGCGCCAGCATGGGTTATTGCGGGTGCAAAACCATCGATGAGTTCCGGGCCAATACCCGCTTCGTGCGGGTCACCAGCGCGACGGTCGTGGAGAACCATCCGCACGACATTCGGATCACCAAGGAATCGCCGAACTACAGCCACGATGTGTAAGTGCTCGACCCGGCGTTCCCGGCTTATAATTGCCCCATGATGCTACACGGCATCCCCATTCCCCAAGACCGCATCGCCGAACTCTGCCGGCGCTATGGAGCGTCGCGCATGGCGCTCTTCGGGTCGATTTTGCGCGCCGACTTCGATTCTCAAAGCGATATCGATGTGCTCGTCGACTTTCCGCCGAATGCGACGTTCTCGCTTTTGGACCTGGGCGGCATGCTGATGGAACTCCGCGAGATCTTCAGGCGTGAAGTGCATCTCGTCACTCCGCGCATGCTCCCGGAACGCTATCGATTCGACGTGTCGCAACAGGCCAGGACGCTGTATGTCGCCCCATGAGCCCCGGCGTAAGTCTCTCGGCGACCGGGATCGCTTCATCCACATGCTGCGCGCGGCCCAAGATGCCGTGGAGTTCATGTCGGACAAGCAGCTTGCGGACCTTGAGTCCGATGCAATGCTCCGACGCGCGGTGGTGAATGCCGTTCAAGAAATCGGCGAAGCAGCGTCGCGTGTTTCGGATACCGGTCGTCTTCGTGCTCCAGAACTGCCCTGGCCCAAAATGGTCGGCATGCGACACATTCTGGTGCACGACTACTGGCTTATCGATCTGAAGCCGCTTGTGACCGTCGTGCAACGCGACCTTCCTCAGCTCATTTCTGCCATGTCAGCCGCGCTTGCCGAATGGCCGGAATCCGCTGGCTAGGGTTTTGGCATCCAACTCGCATGTCATCCCACCCTTTCATCCCGTTTCACCCACCGTCACTCCCCGCAAACCACACCCCCGAATCTGCCGCCCGCGACTTCTTTGTGCGGATGAACTCCCGCCGCAGCGTCCGCTTCTTCTCCGACCGCCCGGTGTCTGAAGAGACGATTCGCTCGTGTGTCCTCGCCGCTGGCACGGCACCCAGCGGAGCCAACAAGCAACCCTGGCGATTCGTCTGTGTGCAAGACCCAGCGATCAAGAAGCACATCCGCGTCGCCGCCGAGGCCGAGGAGCGCGAGTTCTACGAGCGCAAGGCCAATTCTGAGTGGCTCGCCGACCTTGCCCCGCTGGACACGACGTCTGACAAGCCCTTTCTCGAAACCGCCCCATGGCTGATCGTCGTCTTCAAGCTCGCCAGAACCGACGACGGGAAACAGGTCTACTACGTCAACGAATCCGTCGGCATCGCCGTCGGACTGCTGCTGGCGGCGATCCATCACGCGGGGTTGAGCGCACTGACCCACACGCCCAGCCCGATGGGGTTTCTGAGCCAGGTTCTCGCTCGCCCCGAGCACGAACGGCCGTTCCTCCTGATCCCCGTCGGATATCCCGCCGACGACTGCGTCGTTCCCGATATCCAACGAAAGCCGATCGATGAGATCATGGTGGTGCGCTGAATCACGCCCCCGGGCGTCGATCTCGTGCCCGTCGTTGACCCCCCCCCTCCCTTCCTGTATACTCCGCGACTTTTTTGCGGGGGTTTCGTGCTGCCGTGTTGAGGATCGCACCGCGATCAAGTCTCACACATCGGCACAAACCGGACGTGATCGTGGGTTGGGGGCCGGGGTTCGTGGGGGCCAATCCCCACAGGAAGGGACACGCATGGCAAAGTCCGCCAAGCCGTCGAGCAAGTCCAAGTCCGCTTCCAAGCCCGCGCCCAAGCCGGCGAAGAAACCCGCCCCAAAGCCAGCAAAGCCCCAAGCGTCCGCGCCCAAGAAAGGCCCCGTGAAGCCAGCCGCCAAGAGTGTTCCCAGCAAGCCCGCCGCGACCAAACCTGTTTCATCCAAGCCCGCTCCATCAAAGAGCGAAAAGTCCGTAAAGCCCGCTCCCGCACCGAGCGTCAAGGGCAAGCCCGCTGCGGCCCCAATCAAGCCGGGAAAGCCCGAAGCCGCCAAGAGCACCAAGCCCGAAGCCGCAAAGGTCATCGAGCCCAAGCCCTCCGCAGTCCCTGCCCCAGCGGCGGCCTCGGCGGGTGGTGGCACTGGCACCGACGCCGACAAGAAGCCCAAGGGCATCACCATCGTCAGCAACAAGCCGGTGCGCAAGCCCAAGCCCAAGAAGCTGGAAATGCCCGTCTCCGAGCCCCTGCTCAAGCCCGGGAGCAAGTGGAAGCCGCTGATCACCTCCGGCCCCAAGGCCCCGCCCTCCAGCGGCATCCCGGGCGAGATCATCCCCAGCGAGTTCAAGCTCGACCCCAAGGCCAAGCTCCCCAAGAAGGAGCTCGACAAGTACCGTGAGATCCTGCTCCGCAAGCGGGCCGAGCTCGTGGGCGATGTCGCCAACATGGAGGGCGAAGCGCTTCTGGGCAACTCCGGCTCGCTCTCCAACCTTCCTCAGCACATGGCCGAGCAGGGATCCGATGCGTTTGATCAGGCCCTCTCGCTCGACCTGGCCCAGGTCGATCGCACCCTGATCAAGGAAATCGACGAAGCGTTGAAACGTATCGAAGACGGAACCTACGGCGTCTGCCCGGCCACCGGCAAGCGCATCAGCGCCGAGCGGCTCGCCGAGATTCCCTGGGCCAAGTACTCCATCGAGGCCGCCCGCGAGATGGAAAATCGCCGATTCACCGTCTCCAGTTCCTCCGCCGGTGAGGGGCCCAAGGGCGGGTCCGACGAAGACTGATCGCGCACCGCCACGCACCTCACGTTCGGCACCCCCATCGCCATCACCCGCCCACGCCCATGACCACGCCCCACTCTTCCGCCTGGCGATCACGCATGGCCTGGGTCTATCTGCTCGTGGCATGCGTGCTTGCGCTGGCCACCGATCTTGCAAGCAAGGAGATCGCCTTCCGCACCGTCTCCGATGCCCCGGTGCCCGTGGTGCGTGAAGAAGTGCTCCGCGTGAAGCGCGACATCGATCCGCGCGCGATCACGCAGGAACTCATCCCTAAGCATGAGCCCGTCACCGTGATCCCCAGCGTGCTGGACTTTCAGCTCGTCTTGAACCCTGGAGCCGTCTTCGGTTCCGGACCCGGGCAGCGCGGTTTCTTCATCGGCTTCACCGTCATCGCACTCGGCTTTGCCCTCGCCATGTTCGCCAAGTGGACCCTTGCCCAGGATCGCTGGGCCCACGCCGGCATCGGCCTGCTCGTCGGCGGCGGTCTCGGCAACCTCTACGACCGCCTCTTTCACGCCTGCGTGCGCGATTTCATCCATCCGCTGCCGGGCGTGAAGTGGCCCTTCGGCTGGCGATTCATGGGCACCGACGAGGTCTGGCCGTACGTCTCCAACCTCGCCGACTTGTACCTGCTCATCGGCATCGGCATATTGCTCGTGCACCTCTATCGCCGCGACAAGGCCGAGGCCGAGCGTGCGCGTCAGGCCGCGTCGGCAAAGCCGCAAGCCTGATCACATCCCCGGCGGCCGCAGGTGTACTCGACTTGCCGCCCGATACGCCGTCATCACCCCAAGTATCAGCCACGCCAGCGTGTTGGTCGCGGCAAAGTTGCTCCGCGTCGTCGCCCACACGTGATCCCACGGCACCGGATCGCGTGTGGCATAGTCGGAGACCCAGGACAGGGGATACGCCATCGCCGCACTCGCAACCAGCGTGAGCATGCCCGCCCACAGACCCAGTGCCGAAGACCCACGCCGCGCTCCGCGCAGAATGGACAGCCCGATCAGCAAACCCAGTGGCCACATCAACCAATCGAGCCGATCGCCCATCGCGATCGCAACCGCGCTCCAGATGCTCACGCCCGCGAACATCGCGATCAGCCCGGCCGTCCAGCCGTTGAGCAACGCGGGCTCGCCGGCGATCACCTGCTTTCCAAGCAGCCCAAGCTCAACGGCCCGTTCCCGCGGCTCACGCTTGGGTCGCGCCGGCGCGTCGTGCCCAAAGGCCTTCGACATCCACGCCAGCTCTGGAGTTCCAAGCTCCACTGATGCTGGCGCAGCGACGCTCTCGGCCTTCTGGCTCGCCGATCGATACCCGCGCACACTTTCCAGATACGCCACGGCCCGATCGGCAAACTCCGGCGAAAACTCGAGCCCGAGCCCGTCATAGGCGCGGCGCATCTCGTCGATCGGATCGGCGATCAGGTCCTCATACCGCACGCGCACCAGCCGATCCGATGGCACATCCCGTGATTGCTCCAGAAACGCTCGCTCGGTTGCGTCGTATTCCTCGATGACCCGACGCCGAACCTCCTCGGACCCTGGATGCGGCTGCATCATCAGCACGCCCAGCCGATCGTGCATCGCCACGTTGGAATTCAGCACCGCCTCCGCATCGCGATGCACGTGAATGAACCGCACATCCGCGCCAAAGAGCTCGCGCAGCACCCCAACCCTCGCTGTGTGCGGCGGGCTCTTCAAAAGCACCATCCGAGTGCTTCGCGCCCCTCCCCAACCTCGCACCATCGCCATCTTCTGAACGATGCCCCACTGCACGCTCAAGAACTGCTCGCGTTCACGCGGCGTCAAACCCTCCAGCGTCTGATACCGCCGAAACCTCTCCCACGCGCTGGGCACGACCACTCGCCCGGGCAGCGTGCCGACACCCGCCCAGTTGCAGACCCCAAAGTCATCCTCGGCCGGATACTCCGGCCCATACGCAACATCATCCTGGGGCCGAGTGCCAGAGAGAAACGGAATCAACGCCCACCGCAAGAGTGCCCACGACAGGACAAACCCCTGCGGCGCAAGCATCTGATGCCAACGCGGCGTCACAAACCCCGGATCGCACGAGAGCAGATAGTGCAGGTGCGTCGTGCCCGAGCGAAAGTACCCAAGCACCACGACCAGCTTCGGCTCAGCCCGCGGCGGACGCAATCGCGATCGTCGAGCGCGATAGCGCCGCATGAGGATCGCCCCGAGAATCACGCGCTCCGGAAGCGTGACCACGGTCGCCGCGGTGGAGGTCACCAGCGCGCACGCCAGCCGAGGCCAGTACCGAGGCGGCACCCCCCCACCACCCCCCGCCGCACCCAAAAGCACCCGCGCCCACGCATCAAGCGGCGCAAACGCCATGGAGTGCGGATAGGGCCATGGAAAGATGCGGTTCAGCCGATCGAGCACGAGTAGCCACTGCAGTTGACGGGGGCATCGATGCGTTCTCTACACCGGGCCACCGCGCAACTACAAGTTGTCGGCTGAGTCTTTGACGGGGTAGTGGTTCAGTTGTTTGGCCAACACATCCACGATCTTCTTGGCGTGGTCAACGGTCACGATGCCGCGAAAGACCTCAAACCGCATATCCGGTTCCGTTCCCGGAATTCCTTGAAAAAACGAAAGGATCATCAAGGGTGTATCTGATCTCAGTGCGACTCGTACGTCGTCGATGGAGACGGTCGGCAGTTGCGGATTTGTAGCCAGTTGAAGCTCCGCGCCTGCTGGACTGCTTGGTGACTTTGATGCCGCGCCACGGCGCGATTTGGACTGCTTTGCCATGAATGTTCTCGATGGTTGTGAAAGCCAGCTCGGATTCGGCCACTGCAAATGCCACTTGATTTGCCGCGTCTTCAGCAGTGATGGCTTCGTCTTTTGGAAAGCGTACTTCTTCGGCATTGACTCCCAGCGTCACATGCGCCGCTCGGCCGAGCACAAGGAGCCAGTCGGCAATTGTCTCTGCCCGGAAGTTGTGGCTACCGGTCAATGCCTGGCTAACTCTCCCCTTGCTAACCCCAAGCATCACTGCCAGTTTGGATCGATTGATTTGGTGCCGCTGCATCAAATCGTATAGCGATTGGGCCAGTTCACTTTTGTACCGCTCTCGGTTGTACAGTACTAAGGACTCTGGTATGTCCTTGAATGATCTCGGAGTCATTGCGTTGGCCTTTGCTGGGTCTGCTTCTGTTTCCGCGCGAGGTGCTCGTCTCTCGCCCTCAATGCCATGGAAATCTGCTGGTCGTGATCGTGATCACCCTTGCGAAACACGTGGGTTACGAATCGCTCTTGACCATCTCTGAAAAACATCCCTCTCCAGCCAGGACTAGGCTTACGCAGCTTCGCTTTGCCTATGCCTTTGTCGTAGTGCACTTTCTCCCTCGGAAGCGGACGTCCGCATGCCATGGCAACGATTATCTCTGCAAATCGCAGCTGCAAACCCTGTCTGACGTTCTCTTCCAGATCATTCCAAACGGCCTTGGTTGCAGACGAACCTGACCAATCAGCCCACTTCCATCCGCTCGGCAACTTTGATCGGTCTTCGTGAACTGTAGGTTTAGTCAAAGATAAACTCCACTGGTCGAAAGGCAAATCGATTGTCCCTAACAGATGGCAAAGAGTACACATTGGCTGGCGAAGGAGCAATGAAGCAAAGCCGATCACGTGTTCGAGCAAGGAGAAGCGATAAGCTCTCCCCGCTCTCCAAAACTGACCAGAATCGAGTAGTTTCGTCCTCGCAAGCACCTGCCTCGCAGGACGTTGAAAACGGCGAGCGGGCAATACACAGATACATCCAAATTCGGATTCTGAGCACGCCTGTACTTCCAAGAAACTTTGAAAACACGCCAACCCCGGCGTACCATTCTCCCGATGTCTGTCGCCCAGATGCACAACCTCCTGACTCGTGCGACCCATGGATCGGATCTTGGCCCCAAGCTGGGGCAAAGGCCGCCGGAGCCCGATCCCGCGCTCGACGCGATCCGCGACAAAGTCGTGCGTGGTGAGCGGCTGTCGCTCGATGACGGACGCGCGCTCTTCCAGACGCACGACATCTGGTCGGTCTGTGCGCTTGCAGATGTCGTGCGTCGTCGGCTCCACGGCGACGCCGCGTACTACAACATCAACCGCCACCTGAACTATTCCAACGTCTGCGCGCTCTCCTGCAAGTTCTGCGAGTTTTACCGCAAGCAGGGCGACGCCGACGCGTACACCCGAGACATGGACTATGTCCGCGCCCAGGTGCGCGAAGCGGTCGAGGGCGGTGCAACAGAGATGCACTCCGTCGGCGGGCTGCACCCGTATCTGCCGTTCAGCCATTACACCGATCTCTGCTCAACGATTCGAGATGAGGCGAGATCGCTCGGGAGTGATCTGAACGTCAAGGCGTTCACCGCTGTCGAGGTGGTGCATCTGGCCAAGATCGCCAAGGTCTACAAGGGCGCGAATGTGCCCGGGGCCGAGGGGCGAGCCTTGCGGCAGGAGGGCATTCGCTGGGTGCTGAGCAAGCTGAAGGACGCGGGCCTGGGCTCGCTTCCCGGCGGCGGGGCCGAGGTCTTTGACGACCGCGTCCACGACGAGGCGTACAAGGGCAAGATCCGATCCGATGTCTGGCTCGACGTCCATCGCGTCGCTCACGAGCTTGGGCTGAACACCAACGCCACGCTGCTGTACGGGCACATCGAACGCCGCGAGGATCGGCTCGTGCACATGGACATGCTGCGCAGGGCACAAGACCGGGCGTTGATGGGGCTGGGATACCGCGGCATTCGGCATTCGGCAACCGGCATTCGCCCGAACCACGATCCAGAACCAGGACACTTGGGGTACTCCGGCGACGAGGGCGACGATGTCCCGGAAATCACGCTGACGCGGCCCGGCACCCCACTACCCGAGCACATCGCCTTCGCGAATGCCGAATCCCGAGTGCCGAATGCCGTTCCTGCTCAGACCACCGGCTACTTCCAGACCATCATCCCCCTCCCCTTCTTCCCCGACGGCTCCGAGCTCGAGCACCTGCCCGGCCCCGGCGGGCTGGAGAACCTCCGAACACTCGCCATCGCTCGCCTCATGCTCGACAACTTCCCGCACACCAAGGCGTTCTGGATCATGCAGACCCTGCCCATGAGCCAGCTCATGCTGCAGTGTGGGGCCGACGACATCGACGGCACCGTCGTCTGGTACGACATCACCAAGGTCGGAAACGCCAGCACCCATCAGGAAGTCAGCGTCTGGAGCTTGCAGAAGGCCTGTCGGGATGCAGGGTTCAGGCCGATCGAGCGGGACACGCTGTATCGGCGGGTGATCCGCGATGGCAAGAGCTGGCACGCTGCGGTCAACTGATGCCCCCAACTGGTCGATCTTGACAACCCGCGTTCATTCGTACACTCCAAACATGTCTTCTGTGCCCGCACCACTCTCTGCCGTCCCCACCCCGCAAGGCCGCTTCGGCGTCTTCGGCGGGTCATACGTTCCCGAGACGCTCTCGCTCGCGCTCGCCCAGCTCTGTGATGTCTATGACTCGGTGCGCAATGACCCAAAGTTCTGGGCCGAGCTGGAGCTGCTGCAGCGCACCTACGTCGGCAGGCCCACGCCGCTGTATCTCGCCAGTCGGCTCACCAGCCACGTGCGCTCCATCGCCAAGAGCCCTGCCGCCGGCGCGACGATCTGGCTCAAGCGCGAAGACCTCGCCCACACCGGGGCGCACAAGATCAACAACACGCTCGGCCAGGCCCTGCTCACGCTCCGCATGGGCAAGAAGCGCATCATCGCCGAGACCGGCGCGGGGCAGCACGGCGTGGCCAGCGCCACCGCCGCGGCACACTTCGGGTTGTCATGCGATGTCTACATGGGCTCAGAGGACGTCCGCCGTCAGCGGCTGAACGTTGTGCGGATGCGTCTCATGGGCGCACGCGTGGTTGAGGTCAACTCCGGCTCGCGCACGCTCAAGGACGCCACCAACGAAGCGATGCGCGACTGGATGGGCTCCGTTGATCACACCCACTACATCATCGGCTCGGTTGTCGGCCCGCACCCCTTCCCGATGATCGTGCGCGACTTTCAATCCGTCATCGGGCGCGAAGCCCGTGCCCAGTCCCTGCAATCCATCGGTCGCTTGCCCGACGCCGTCGTCGCCTGTGTCGGCGGCGGCTCCAACGCCGCGGGAATCTTTTATCCCTTCGTCGACGATGCCAGCGTCAAGCTCATCGGCGTCGAAGCCGGCGGGCGATCGAACAAACCCGGGGACCACGCCGCCCCGCTCAGTTTCGGCACCCCCGGCGTGCTGCACGGCTCGCTGAGCTACGTCCTGCAAGACCCGGCAGGCCAGACCGCCGACGTGCACTCTTGCTCTGCAGGGCTCGACTATCCGGGCGTCGGGCCGGAGCACAGCTATTGGAAAGACACCGGCCGCGTGAGCTATATCGCCGCCAATGACTCGGGCGCACTCGAGGCCTTCACGCTGCTGGCCCGCAACGAGGGCATCATCCCAGCCCTGGAAACCTCGCACGCCATCAGCGCGGCCGTCAAGCTCGCGGCGGACATGCCTCGCGACCAACACGTCATGGTCAACCTCTCGGGCCGTGGCGACAAAGATGTCGACGAAGCCACGCGGCTGCTCGCGCTCCCCCACTGAGCCATCACTTGCGTCGACGCGGATCGATGCTCGCTCGCATCGGCGCCTTGCCGACGATCGCGGGCTTGGCCTTGCTTCCCGCCTTGCTGGGCGCGGGCTTGGCCTCGCGGGTGGTTGACGACGAAGGCGTGCCGATGGGCACCGCCGTGGGAAACGCCATGTCCTTGGAAGGCGACTGCGCTCCAGCCGTCGGCGGCTGCACGATCTGCCCGCACTGCATGCACGTCCGCAGCGTGGCATCAGACCAGAACTGCTCCATCACGCCCTTGAGTTGCACAGCGATGTCCTTGAGCTCAAAGCGCTCTTCGAACACCACCTCGCCGCAGCGGTCGCAATAGAACCGCAAGCCGTCATCCTCACCCGCGGGTCGGCGACGCTCAATCACCAGGCCCACCGTGCCCGCGCCGCGCTGCGGCGAGTGCGGCACGTTGGCCGGGAGCATGAACATCTCTCCCTGGCGAATCGGAATATCCCGCACCTGCCCGTGCGCATCGATGATCCGCACCACCACGTCGCCTTCGAGCTGATAGAACAGCTCGTCGGTCGGGTTGATGTGAAAGTCCTTGCGATGGTTCGGCCCGCCCACCGCCATCACGATGAAATCGCCATCGTCAAAGATGCACCGGTTGCCCACCGGCGGCTTCAGCTTGTCGCGGTGCTCCGCGATCCACGCCGCGATGTTCAACGGCGGCAAAAGCGTCGGGCCAGTCGGGGTGGTGGTCGCTCGCGCACGACGGGGAGCGCTGCGCGACATCGATGAAGTGGCCATTGCACTGTCTCCGGGGGCCTGCTCGAAGATCACCCAAAGGTGACCACGCCCCCATTTCCCCAAGCCCGACTCCGTTCGGCCGTGCGAAGACGTTAGTCGCTTCTCACTCGGGCTTCAACATGATTCGGCTTCGGATCGGGTACGAGACCTCGGCAATTGCAGCGTTTCCATGATCAATCCCGCCCACGCTGGGCTTTCTCGGTCGACAAGCCCACAATGCACGCATGACCACCTCTGCCCGCGCTCGCGTGGCCCTGGAAACCACGCTGCTGCTTCATGGCGTACCCCGACCGAGTGCCCGCGACCTGGCCCATCGTCTTGCCACCGTCGTCCGGGCCCAAGGTGCCGAGCCCGCGCTCGTCGGCGTGCTCAGTGGTCGGCCAATCGTCGGTCTGGGCGACCAGCAACTCGACGCACTGCTGAACGCCGGGCGGGTGCAGAAGGTCAACACCGCCAACCTCGGCGTGATCATGTCGCGCGCCGAGCACGGTGCCACGACCGTCAGCACCACCATGGAGCTCGCCGCGGGCGCGGGCGTGAGCGTGTTTGCCACCGGCGGCATCGGCGGCGTGCACCGCCCGCCGGCGCAGAACGACATCTCAGCCGACCTGATCGCGCTCACGCGCTTTCCGGTGGCCGTCGTCTGCAGCGGATGCAAGTCGATCCTCGACATCGCCGCCACGCGCGAGCTGCTGGAGACACTCGGCGTGCCCGTCATCGGCTATCAGACCGACGCATTCCCCGCGTTCTATCTCCGCGAAGCGCCAGATCCGGGCGTCGGCCCAGTCGATGCGCGATTCGACGAGCCCAGCGAGATGGCCCGCTTTGTCCGCCGCGAACTCGCCCGCACCAATCGCGGCGTGCTGATCTGCAACCCGATCCCCGTTGAGCATGAGTTAAATCTCGCGGATTGGCGACGCTGGCTGAGCCAAGCCGAGCAGAGCCCGCGCGTGCAACAGGCCGGCGCGCGCGACGCCACGCCCGCGCTGCTCGGCATGCTGCACGAACTCTCGGGCGGCGCGACGCTCGCGGCGAACATCGAGTTGGTGGTGAGTAACGCAACCCTCGCCGCCCAGCTCGCCGCAGCGATCGCCCAGCATTCCGGCAATGGCCCCGGTGGGAGTTGAACCCACACATCTCTTGCGAGATCGCGGATTTTAAGTCCGCTGCGTCTGCCGTTCCGCCACGGGGCCGTGTCTTGAATGCTATCGATTCCGCTGAGATCAACCCATTGTCGTGCGATGGTGTCCGAGCTGCGATGCCACCCCCCACCCCACCCCCCGTGCACTCACCCCAGTGGGTAGACCGCCTCGAGACCCCCGCCCCGGAGGGACCACCCACCCCCAGCCCC
>JAIEOW010000085.1 GCA_019750095.1 Phycisphaerales bacterium | reverse complement strand
ACCAAGTTTGTGCTCCGCAAGACGCTTCGGCTGGACTTTGCCCCCCCCGGGCGACCTTTCCGGGGTGGCGGCACGGGGGCTGACGCTGAACGGGAAGAACTGGATCATGCGGTAGGTTCGGCCTAGCATCTCGGCCCTGCCGGGCGATCTGGCGGGTTCATTGAATGCAGTTTCGGAGATTTTCGCCATGGCGCACAAAAAAGGTCAGGGCTCGACCAAGAACGGTCGCGACTCGAATCCTCAGTATCTGGGTGTGAAGCTTTACGGCGGCGAGCAGGCCAAGGCCGGCTCGGTGATCGTCCGTCAGCGCGGCACGCCGCTGCGTCCGGGTTTCATGGTGGACATCGGCCGCGATGACACGCTGTTTGCGCTGTGCGAGGGCACGGTGGTGTATCAGGGGTCGAAGGTGAGCATCAACCCGAGCGACCCGAAGACGCCGCGGCCGACGTGGCTGGTTGCGAACTGAGACCGGCCGAATATTTTGATGAATGGATGAACGCGGTCCCTTTGGGCCGCGTTTTTTCATGCGGTCGGACGGTGGAAGTCGTCGGTCTGGAGATCGCGTGACGATTCCTATACTTGATCGTGCTCCCACTGTCGCCCGACATGACCTTGCTGGACAGGATGGTGCTCGGCGTGGAACGCGTGCGTGATCGGCTGATTCGCGTGTCGACGGCGCTTGAGTCTGCGGGCGTGCCCTATGCCCTTGCGGGCGGAAACGCGGTTGCCGCGTGGGTGGCGACGATCGATGTGGCGGCGGTTCGAAACACGCAGGATGTTGACGTTCTGCTGAGGCGGGAGGATCTGGAACGGGCGGCCGACGCGCTGCAGAGGGCGGGGTTCATCCGGCGTCACACGGCCGGGCTTGAGCTGTTTCTCGACGGACCGGATGCGAAAGCGCGTGATGCGGTTCATGTCGTGATTGCCAATGAACGGGTGCGACCGGACTATGCGGAGCCCGCGCCGGATGTCGCCGCGGCGACGCGGCTTGGCGACAGCCGAGTGCGCGTGATCGATCTGGAATCACTGGTGCGCATGAAGCTCACGTCTTTTCGACGAAAGGACCAGGTTCATCTGCTGGACATGCTGGAGGTCGGGCTGATTGATCGGACGTGGCCGACGCGACTTGCTCCGGAGCTTGGGAAGAGACTGCAGGAGCTCATTGACTCGCCGGAGTCGTGATCATCCGCGTGAGTCGTACGTTCAACGGCGATGTGTGCGGGCCGCGTCGTCGAGCAACTCGCGGACTTCTGGGCTGAGCGTCTGCACGAGCGTGGCGAGTCGCTGGAGGAGCGCGTCGATTTCGGCGGGCTTGGTGCCTTTTTTCCAGCAGCAGGCGATCGTGCCGTTGCCGATGCTCCACCACTCGTGGGGCGGGGCGTCCTGGAGGGCGGCTTGGACTTCGGGGGTGAGGATAACGAGCGCGGTGGAGTCGTCGTGCTCGCACTTCAGCCGCCACTTGGCGTTGAAGGCGGGGTTCTCGAGGTCGGTGTCTTTGGTGAGGCCCCAACTGTCGCCGAGGCGCTGGAAGAAGTTTTCCGGCGTGAGCGTGAAGCGGTGCCAATCGGTTGGGCACACGGTGGTGGCGATCGTGTGATAGTGCACCTGGGTGCTCTTGCCGGTGCCGGTGGTGAAGCGGTGTTCGAGCAGAATGGTGGGCATGCCGTTCGACGGGGCGGCGGTGGCGTTCCAGATCAGCCCGGTGACGCCGTTGCGGAGCGTGGGGAGCGTGGCGAGCAGCTCGGCGACGCCGGCGAGGGGGACCTTCTCGGCGAAGGTGAAGCCCAAGCTCTCGAAGCTGGCTCGCATGGCCGCGATTCGGGCCTTCTCAGCTTTGTACGCGAAGATGACGAGGAAGATGACGCCGATGATAATCGTGCCGATGACGATGAATGGGATGTACACCATTGGGGAAGATATCGGCAAGAACCGGAGGCGTGGCGAGCATCGCGAGCAAGCCACCGGGACACGGCCAAGCCGAGTGCGTAGTCCCGATTTGTTTTCCGCCGCCCGTCGGAGGGCGGACCTTGTGTTCCTCATCCTGACGATCGTCCGCCCTCAGACGGGCGGAAGAGGCAACAGAGAGAAGACAATACTTGGACTCGCCATCGACCGGTGGCTTGCTCGCGTTGCTCGCGGCGCCACCGGCAACCGCTCGTGCGCACTGCCGTGCGAGATGCAATCGAGCTGATTGCGTGGGAGCCACCGCGATTCAGCGGAGTCGCCGCGATTTAGCGGGATTCAATGCGGGGTCAGCGCTGAGCGAATCGCGGCGACATCGCGGAGCACCGCGGGCATGTCTTCGAGCTTGATCATGGTGGCGGCGTCGGAGAGCGCGGACTTTGGGTCTGGGTGGCACTCGATGAAGAGCGCGTGCACGCCAGCGGCGGTGGCGGCGCGAGCGAGCATGGGGGCGAGGTCGGCGCGGCCGCCGGTGACTTTGCCGCCTTCGCCCTTGCCGGGTTGCTGGGTGGAGTGGGTGCAATCGAAACAGACGGGGACGGGGCCGCCCTGGTGCTGATGCTCCATGAGTTCGGCGACGCCGAGGAAGTCGTTGACGAGCCGGCCGTAGCCGAAGAAGGTGCCGCGTTCGGTGAGCATGATGTTGGTGCAGCCGGTCTGGGCGAGTTTCTTGACCGGGCCGCGCATCTCGTCTGGGGAGATGAACTGGCCCTTTTTGACGTTGACGGCCCGATGGTGGGCGGCGGCGGCGCGGCCGGCGGCGACGAGCAGATCGGTCTGGCGGCAGAGAAACGCGGGAATCTGAATCAGATCGACATGCTTGGCGGCGGGCTCGGCCTGGGTGTGCTCGTGGATGTCGGTGGTGACGGGCACGCCCAGTTCACGGCCGATGCGGGCGAGCCATTCGAGGCCCTGAGTCATGCCCGGGCCGCGTGGGGAATCGATGGAGGAGCGGTTGGCCTTGTCGAAGGAGGCCTTGAAGATGTACGGCAGGCCGAGGGGTTGGCAGAGGGCCTTCAGACGTGTGCCGATGGCGATGCCGAGCTCGTAGGACTCGAGGACGCAGGGGCCTGCGATGATGACCAGTGGATGCGATGGGCCGATGCGGAGGTTGGCGACGGAGCAGAGGCGGGGCTGGTCGGGCATGGTCGCTGAGGGTAGGTCTCGCCTCATCAGAGGCATGGGCGCGAGCCCATGCACGCGCGGCGCGGGGATTGGGCGCGTGGTTGGGGTACGGGTGGACGTGCGTCTGAGGTGCCTGGGCTTGCGCCCAGGCCTCTGATGGAGTTGGCCGACTTAGCTTGCGCGGGTCTGGGCGACGTTGCTCATCCAGCTTTCGGCGGAGTCGATCCAGCCGACGATGGTGCGGCGCTGGACGATGACCAGAAGGACGACCAGCAGGGTGACGAGCACCCGGTAGGTGTTGACCTTCTTCTCAAGGAGATCGATGCGTTCGTTGGGGTCCTTGGGCATGTGATGTTCCTCCGCGCGGGCCGACCTGGCAGAGTGCCCGGGGGTGCGGCTGGACGGATTGAGCATCAGCCATCGGCAAAGAGTGGTCCGGATCGTGAAATCACTGGAGAATTGGGGCTATCACGCGGGTCTGCGTCTGGATAACCGACGGGGATTTCGCCATGGTGCGCGAAAAGTGCGCGGCGACGATCAGCCGCCCTTGGCGCGTCGGGCGGCCTCGGCAAACCACTTGCCCGCTTCGTCCGTCTGGCCCTGTTCGCGGAGCAGTTCGGCGTAGCGCTGCGCGAGGAACGCGCTCTTCGGGGCGAGTTCGGCGGCGGCTTTCATCTCGGGAATGGCCTCGGCGCGCTTGCCGCCGGCGTAGAGGGCCATCGCCAGATCGTGATGAATGCTCGGGGCTTTGGGCTCGGCGTCACGGGCCTGACGGAGGATGGCGATGCCCTGCTCGATGAGCGCGGGGTCCTGGCGCTGCATGCCGGTGGACATCAACCCTGTGCCGAGTTGGGCAAGATCCCAAGGTTGGTCCTTGATGAACTTCTGAGCGTCGGACAGGAGCTGCAAGCCGCGGTCGCGCTTGTTGAGATTGATGTGGAGAAGGGCGGCGGAGACGAGGGTGCCGGCTTTGCCGGAATAAACGCCGCGGGCGTTGGAGAGTTCGATGGCTTTGTCGGCGGCGGCGAGGGCCTGATCCGGGGCGTTCATCTGGGCGAGCATCATCGCGCCGCTCATGCGCGGGCCGCTCTCACGCTGGGCGAGTTTGGCGGCGCGATCGATGAGCTCGATGGCGCGATCGCGCTTGTTGAGTGAGGCGAGGAGCCCGGCGGCGCGGAGGAGGTTGTCGGGCGATGGGCCGTGACGGGAGAGGGCGGTGTCGACGAGCTTGAGCGCGTCGTCGGGCTTGCCGGCGTCGCGCATGAACGCTCCGGCGATGAGCGGGGCTTCGATGTTCAGCGGGTGGCGGGCGAGTGCTTCGTTGAGGGACTTGATCGCGCCGGGAACATCCTGGGCGGCGGATTGGCGGAGGAGGCGGTCGCGGACGCCGAAGAGATCGTCGTGCTTGGCGAGCGCGGTTGAGAAGAATGCGGTGATGTCCGCATCCGTCGCGCCTCGTCGGCGCATGACGGATTCGATCTGGAAGATCAGCGAATCACGCGGCTTGCCCGCGGCGAGGACGCGCTGCAGCGCGGCCTCGGCCTTGGTGGCGTCGCCGGTGATGAGCCGGAGATAGGCGATGTTCACCCAGTCATCCGGACGCAGCTCCCAGCCCATGCCGCCATCGCGCGGGGGGGAGGCCTGGGTGTAGAACGCGAGGGATTTTTCAGCCGCGGCGAGCTCTGTGGGCGTGGGGGCATAGTCGGGGCGGAGGATGACGTCGATCGGTGTCGAGAGCTTCTGATACGCGAGTTCGGCGCGGTAGGTGGTGAAGCGAATGTGCCCGCTCCATGCGGCGGCGACGACACCGATGATGGTGAAGAGGATGAGCACAAAGCCGGCGGGCTTGAGCTTGCCCTTGAGCTTGAACTGCCAGTTGTGGAGACGGCTGCTGGGTTCGCGGAGAAGCCGCCAGGACTTCCAGAGTGCCCAGGTCATGATCCCAGCCATCGCGACGGCCATGAGCATGGGGATGTGGTTCAACATGCCGCGGTAGGCCATGAAGAAACCGAGGAAGGCGAGGGCGAAGATGAACTCTTCGGCGAGGGTGAAGTCGTAGCGGGCCTCGCGCAGGGCGCGGGCCTTGGCGGCGGACTCTTCGCGGCCGGGCTTGGGTTTAGCGAGGATGGTCGGCTTGCCGAAGGAGAGCGAGAGCGCGCCGTTTGGGCAGACGCTGACGCAGTCGAGGCACTTCATGCACCCGGGATCAACGACCATGCCGAAGTTGTGGACTTCTTCGTGGACGCGGACGTTGGAGGAGCAGACGGCGGTGCAGTGGCCGCACTGGTGACAGTTGTCGTTGACGCGGATCTTGCCCGGCGCGATGAGATCGGCGGGGCCGAAGAGGCCGCCGTAGGGACAGCCATAGGTGCAGAAGCCCTTGGACCCGAGGAAATAGACGGTGGCGAAGCCGCAGACAATGAGGAAGGGGATGGCGACGAACCACGGCGGGAAGGTGGCCCAGAAATCACGGACGATGAAATCGGTGTGGATGCCGGCAAGGGGTTCGATCTGCCCGAGCCAGTCGGGCAGGCGGCCGCGGGGGTCGGCGAGCAACGGGCGCACGACCTCGCGCACGACAACGGGCCAGACGAACATGTAGAGCCCGAGGATGAGCGGGACGTAGATGAGCAGGCGCGAGCGGAAGGGCTTTGGGCGGACGCCGAGTTTGCCCATGAACCAGGAGCAGAGGTCCTGGAGGGCGACGACGTGGCAGGCCCAGCCGCAGAAAAAGCGGCCGAGGATGAGTGTGGAGACGATGGCGAGGATGAAGAAGACGAATCCGGCGTTGACGACGCCGTCGCGGAGCGTGTGCATGCTCTCGCTGGGTTCAACGGGAGAGAGGGTGAGGCCGGTGATGAGCCATTGGATGATGTGGGCGGCGATGATGACGTGGACGAGGATGAGGACGAGGGCGCGCCACTTGCCCATTTTGGAGGGGCGGATGGAAGTCTTGGCGGCCGGGTCGCTTGGGATGACGGGGAGGGAGAGCGTGCGCCCTGGACGGGAGATCGTCGGAGAACACTGGCTGGGGTCAGCGATGGGGCCGGGCATCTTGACAAATGGTACAGCAGCGAGATGGGTTCGAAAGAGCGCGATCAACACAGGCGGGACGCCTGTGCCACCAAAGGCAACGATTCATGCTGCCGGAAGATTCGTTGGCCCAAGTCGATCGCGCACGGCCCAAATGTCCGGAAAGAACGATCGTGACAGGGTGCTGGCGAGGTATTTCGCACCGCTGGAGCCGCCGGTGCCCATGCCGGAGCCGATCATGCGTTCGACCATTTTGACGTGGTGGAAGCGCCAGATGGAGAACTTTTCGTCGAACTCGAGCAGTTGCTCGGCGACGCGGAACTGGGCGTAGTAGCGCTCGCCGGTGTAGTTTTCGTCCTGCTTGCGGTAGAGCACTTCGAGGGCCGAGATGAGCTCTTCATCGCGTTCGTGCGGCTGGGTAGTGTCTCGCGTCAGGGCTCGGGCGGGGATGGGGAAGACGTTGTTGTCCTCGCGGGCGAGGTGGCGGAGGAAGTGGTCGTAAGGTGTGGGCTTGTCGAGGAAGGTGGCCATTTCGGCGCGGGCGGCGTCGTCTTCGCCGACGAGTTGGAGCATTTTGGGGTTTTTGTTGCCGCAGAGGAACTCGAGCTTGCGGAACTGGACGCTTTGGAAACCGCTGGCGGGGCGGAGCGAGTCGCGAAACTTGGCGAACTCGGTGGAGAACATGGTCTCCATCATGGGGATCTGCTCGATGAGCAGGTGCTGGATTTTGTGCACGCGTTCAAGAAGCTGGGCGGCACGCATGGGCTGGTCGGCGTCGAGAAACGCGCAGACGCCGGAGACTTCGTGCAGGATCTGCTTGAACCAGAGCTCATAGACCTGGTGCATGATGATGAAGAGCAGCTCGTCGCGATGGGTGGTGCGCGGGTGCTGGAGGTCGAGGAGCTCGGGGACTTTGAGGTAGCTGCCGTAGGTGAGGTGGGTGCTGTGATAGATGGGGTTCTCTGCGGCCATGGGGCAGGGTAGGAGCGGGGGTTTCGTGCGTTTTCAGAGGCCTGGGCGCGAGCCCTGGCACCGGGGGCGTGCACACACCAAACGTGCCCGGGCTTGCGCCCGGGCCTCGGATTGAGGTCTCTGATTGCGGAAGTCGGGGGGGATTTCGGCCGATAACCTCGGGGTCTGGTTCTGAGCCGCTTACGAGGTGTTTGCCGCATGTCGCACGAGATTCCGCTGAGCCGTCCGGACATCACCGATCTCGAGATCGATCTGGTGGTGCAATCGCTGCGATCCGGTCGGCTGTCGATCGGGCCGATGGTCGAGCAGTTTGAGCAGTTGGTCGCCGCACGGTGCGATCGGCGGTATGGGGTGGCGGTGAACAGCGGGACGTCGGGGTTGCACCTGGCGCTCCTAGCGCTGGGCATCGGGCCGGGGGATGAGGTGATCACCACGCCGTTCTCGTTCATCGCGAGCGCGAACGTGATGCTGATGGTGGGCGCGCGGCCGGTGTTTGTGGACATCGACCCCAAGACGCTGAACATGGACCCGGAGAAGCTGGAGAAGGCCATCACGCCGCGGACCCGGGCGATTTTGGCGGTGGAGTGCTTCGGCAATCCGGCGCACATGGACGCGTACGAAGCGATCGCCAAGCGGCACGAGATCCCGATGATCGAGGACTGCTGCGAGGCGCTCGGCAGCACGCACGCGGGGCGCAAGGCCGGGTCGTTCGGACGCATCGGCGTGTTTGCGTTCTATCCGAACAAGCAGATCACCACCGGCGAGGGCGGAGTGATTGTCACCGATGACAATCGGCTGGCGGAACTGTGCAAATCGATGCGGAATCAAGGGCGGCCGATTCCGACTTCAACGCCGGATGCGGGCTCGGCTGCTCAAGGTGCGACACCGGGTCAGGCGTGGCTCAGCCATGAACGGCTCGGGTACAACTACCGCCTCGCCGAGATGAACGCGGCGCTCGGCGTGGGTCAGATGCGTCGGCTGGACGAGATCATCGTGAAGCGGCAGCACGTCGCTGGAATGTACATGTCGCGGCTGATGGAGAATCACGACATCATCCTGCCGACGGTGCATGAACTGACGTCGATGAGCTGGTTTGTGTTCGTTGTGCGCCTTGCCGGGACCTATGCGCGCGAGGAGCGCGATCGGATCATCGCGGGGCTCTTGCGGCATGATGTCGGAGCGAAGGACTACTTCCCGTGCATCCACACGCAGCCGTTCTATCGCGAGCGGTTCGGGTATTCGGCGGGAGATTTCCCGATCGCCGAGAGCGTGAGCGGACGGACGATCGCGCTGCCGTTCTACAACGACATGCACGAGCATGATGTGGACATCGTGTGCCGCACGCTGGGGCTGATGATCGAGCGCGAGAACATCAAGCGAGGGTGAATCATCAGAGGCCTGGGCGCAAGCCCTGGCACGCTGGACGATCGGACATCGGGGGTGCCCGGGCTTGCGCCCGGGCCTCGGATTGAGGGGTTGGATTGGGGTCAGGGCCAGAGGCGCGTGGCGTGCCACTGCGCGGGCGTGCCGATGGGTGATGTGCGTGTCCACTTTGCTCGATCGTGCAGGCGACCGGTGCCGCCCATCCAGAGTTCGACGCTCTGAGCGTGGACGCGATAGCCGCCCCAGTTGGGCGGACGCGGAATCGCGTGCGTGCCCGTGGGTTTCAACAGATCGACGCCGAAACGCATGGCCTGCTCGGCGACGGCGCGGAGCAAATCGGCGCGAGAGGGCAGGGGTCGGCTTTGCTGGCTTGCCCAGGCACCGAGCCGACTGATCACGGCCCGCTGCTGAAAGTAGGCGTCGCTCTCGTCGTCGCTCAGGCGCTCAACGGAGCCCTCGATGCGCACTTGACGCTGTTCGCTCGGCCAATGCAGCACGCACGCGGCACGTTTCGCCCCGTCGAGCTCCTGGCCCTTGCGGCTGTCGCGATTCGTGAAGAACCCGATCGAGGGCGGATCGGTCCACAGCCGTCGGCAGAGCACGATGCGGGCCGAGGGCATGCCGCGATCGTCCACGGTGCAGAGCGTCATGGCGTCAAAGTCGGCGTACTTGCCGCTGGCCTTGGCCTGGTCGTACCACTCCTTTACAAGCGGCATGGGGTCGGCGGGCAGGGGTTCGCCGAGGCCCTCGCCGCAGAGCGTGCGCGAGGCGGCGGAGACGATCGCGTCAAGAACGGGGTTCATGCGGGATGATTCGCACGCCGAGCCCGGCGCGATGCCGAGTCGCGTGATCTGGCCGTGTGGGGTCGATCGGTACACTTGGAGCATGATCCAGCTCGCAAACCATGTGGGAGGGCAGAATCGAGCGCCATCGTCGGGCGCGTACTTGAGCGTGCTTGAGCCCGCCACGGGCGAGGTGCGTGCGACAGTGCCGGATTCGAGTGATGCAGACGTTGATCACGCCGTGGGCGTCGCGGCGGGCACGTTTGCGGAGTGGAGCGCGACGCCGGCGTCGGAGCGCTCTCGCCTGATGCTGCGCGTGGCCGACCTGATCGACGCGCACGCGGATCGGCTCGCTGACGCCGAGAGCCGGGACACCGGCAAACCCATGACGACGGCGCGGCAGGTGGACATCCCGCGCTCCTCCGCAAGCATGCGGCACTTTGCGACGGCGATCCTCCACACTTCCAGCGAGATGCATGAGTTTGATGGTGGTGGGCTGCCGGGCGGGGTGGGCGGGGGCGTGCGTGCGATGAACTTCACGCTGCGAAAGCCGCGGGGCGTGGCGGGGCTGATCACGCCGTGGAATCTGCCGCTGTACTTGCTCACGTGGAAGCTGGCCCCCGCGATCGCGACGGGGAACACCGCGGTGTGCAAACCCAGCGAGGTGACACCCACGACGGCGGCGATGCTGGGCGATTTGTGCGCTGAAGCGGGTTTGCCGCCGGGTGTGGTGAACATCGTGCACGGACGTGGCGCAACCGCTGGGGCCGCGCTCGTGAAACATCCGAACGTGCCGACGGTGAGTTTTACCGGCTCGACGGCGGTGGGCCGCTGGATCGGACGCGAGTGCGGCGAGCGGCTGAAGCGTGTGTCGCTGGAGCTTGGCGGGAAGAATCCGTTTGTGGTGTGCGAAGATGCGGATCTGGAAGCCGCGGTGCAGACGGCGGTGCGGGCCGGGTTCAGCAATCAGGGGCAGATCTGCCTCTGCGGGTCGCGACTGCTTTTGCACGAGTCGATCGCGGACCGGTTTCTGGAGCGATTTGTCGCGCTCGCGGCGGAGCTGAAGCCCGGCGACCCGAGCGATCCGGCGACGAGGTTCGGCGCGATTACGAGCCCCGAGCAGATCGCGAAGATCGAGTCCTATGTCGGCATGGCGCGAGAATTGGGCGGACGCGTGCTGCTCGGCGGGGCACGCGTGGACCCGTCGGCACTTCCGCCGCGGTGCAAGAGAGGTCTGTTTTTCCAGCCGACGGTGATTGATGGGCTTGCGCCCGAGTGCAGGGTGGAGCAGGAGGAGATCTTCGGCCCGGTGGTGACGGTGCAGCGATTCAGGAGTGACGAGCAGGCGCTGGCGATCGCAAATGGGACGGAGTATGGACTGGCTGCGGTGGTGTTCACGCAGGACCTCGGCCGCTCGCAGCGTTTTGGGGCCGAGCTGCGGTCGGGCGTGGTGTGGATCAACTGCTGGATGGTGCGTGATCTGCGGACGCCGTTTGGGGGGATGAAGCAGAGCGGGGTGGGGCGCGAGGGGGGGATGGAGGCGATGAGGTTCTTCACTGAACCGAAGAATGTGTGTGTAAAGAGTTGAAACACGGAGGGCCACGGAGAGCCACGGAGATTGATGCAGGAGACGAACGATGGAGTTGAAGAACAAAGACATCACTGACAAGATCCTTGGGGCTGCGATTCGAGTGCATCGCGTGCTTGGGCCAGGGCTGCTGGAATCCGTATACGAGACTTGTCTTGCCTTTGAACTGCAGCAGGCCGGACTTGGCGTACGTCGGCAGATAGCGCTTCCTGTGCACTACGGTGGCATTGCACTCGATGCCGGCTTCACGATCGACCTGATCATCAATGAACTGGTCATCGTGGAACTCAAGGCTGTGGACAAGCTCAATCCGATTCACGAAGCTCAGCTCATGACCTATCTTCGACTCTCGGGGCTTGACACAGGCCTCCTGATCAACTTCAACGTCCTCAGACTCATGGATGACGTCATCCGCCGCGTGCTCTAACTCCGACCGACTTCTGCATCTCTCCGTGGCTCTCTGTGGCCCTCCGTGTTTCAGAATCGGATTCACACCATGACCAAAGCCCCCGAACCCGTCGGCGCCTATCCCCCGTGTCGCAAAGTCGGCAACCTGCTCTTCATCTCCGGCCAAGGCCCGCGTCAGCGCGGCAGTAAGGACATTCCGGGCGTGGTGCTCGGCCCGGATGGCCGCATGGTCAGCTATGACATGGAGGCTCAGGTCCGTGCCGTGTTCCAGAACCTGCGGTACATCCTCGAAGAGAACGGCTCTTCGTGGGATCGCATCGTGGACATGACGTGCTTCCTGACGGACATGCAGCGCGACTTTGCGGTGTACAACCGGGTGTATGCGGAGTTTTTTCCGCCGGGGCCGAGCCAGCCGTGCCGAACGACGGTCGGCGTTGCGTCGCTGCCGCAGGGCGGGAGTGCGCCGATCGCGTTCGAAGTCAAGACGATTGCGACGCTACCCTGACCCTCATGATCGCTGTTGACGTGCGGATTTGCCTGACCGGAGTGATCGCGCTTGGCGTGACGGCGTTGGGCATGTTGGCGGCTGGGTGCGCGCAGCGCGTCGCACCAACTCCGGCGGTGGAGCCGATTGCCAATCTCGTCGAGCGCGATGCCGGCGAAGACTGGCGACCAGGATCCCTCGCGGTGCGAGAAGTCTTGCCGCGGCTGGAGGTCGCTGCCACGCGCGAGTCGTGGAACATCGGTGACCGTGTGATCATCGAGATCGTTTCCAACTCGGTCGCAACTTCGACGCGGCGGTATCTGCACATCGAACTGTTATCCGAGTACGCCGACGCCGATCCGAAGGCATTTCAGACCAAAAGCTCGGCGGGCAAACGCCCATTCGCGTTCAGCTCGCCGACGGTCGCGACGCGGATCACTGTGTATGACGATCTGGGCGCGATCGTCGACACATCCACCGGGCGCTTTCCACTGAATCTTCTGGGGTATGGCCCGTACGACGGCTGCACGCCGATCGCGACTCGTCCGGAGCTTCGCGGGCAGAAGAGCATCGTCATGCCCGATCTGCCCGAGCATGAACACGAACGGATGATGCGCGGGTGGATGGCGCTGTTTGGGTTCAGCGGATCGATGAATCGTCGCGGCCCGTTCAAGGACCTCTTAAAGGGGCTGATCGCGCGGCCGTCGCTGCTGGCGATGGTGCTCAGGCCGAGCGTGCAGGTGACGTTCGGCGAGAACGACTGGCCGGAGTTCCTGCCGGATTGGACCGAAGCGGGCAAGAGCGTGCGTGTGATCCGTGTGCCGCTGCAACTGCGGATCGCCGACCAGCCGGCGCTGGTCGGCGAGATGATCGCGTGCGAGCCGCTCGCGCCGCTCAGTCTGTGCGGCGGGCTGCTGCGTGCGACCGGACGGAACCCCGTGGATCCGCGTGTGAGCGTTGAACTTCGGCTTGTGGGTTCGGCGCTTGGGAGTGGCGGGCAGATGTTCTCTGCTGCGACGACCGTACCGGTTAAGGACTAATCCAGCGTTCGAAGAATCGCACGCACGGGGCTCGCGTCGACGCCGACGAGTTTCAGAGGGAGCGCAATCAGTTCATAGACGCCCGCCGGCACGCCGGAGAGCGCGAGCCCTTCGAGGATGGCGATGTCGTGTCGTGCGATCGCCTTGTGGGCCGGCAGATCCTTGGAGTCCTGCAGATCCACGCTTGGGGTATCGATGCCGATCGTGATCACTTTCTGATCGGCAAGCCACTCGACAAGCGCGGTATCGATGCCGGCAAAGTCGCTGTTCCATGCGCTTGGATTCGGAAACGTCCCCGTGCGAATCAGCACCCGCGGCTGGACAACCAAGCCGCTCCCCCGCGCGGGCAGGCGCAAATGCTGCTGCCCGACGCGCCCGCCGCGAGCGACGTCGGCATCGATCAACACGCATGGACCAAGGTAGTGATCGAGCTTGCGCTCGCCGATGCCCGGCGCGGGATGGGAGTAGTGATTCGGCCCGTCGGCGTGAGCGCCCAGGTGGACCGTTGCACGGATCGTCGAGAGCGTGACGGTGTCGCCCTTGCCCATGTCGCAGAGCACCTCGCGCGACATCGGCGTGTCTCCGGGCCAGACGGCGAGCGCTTCGGTGATGGGCGGGGTTATGTCGTAGATCATGGGCGTGCTCCACCTCTTTGTGAGCAGCATCGAGTCTACACGGAACTGGGGTCAACATCATTCCGCCAGCCGCGCCCGCAACACGCGGAGGAGCGTCGTCGGGTCCATGTATGCCGGTGGTGGGCGAAAATAGACCTCGGCCATGTCTTCGCCGACTTTCGGCTCCAGCAGCGTCACGTGGAACTCCTGCACCGCGCCGCGCTGCGGGCTGCGTAAGGGTTCGCCCGCTCGCATCCGCGACAGCCGCTCGTGCACCACCCGTGCCTCAGTCGGCTTGGCACGAAGCAGCACGTCTGGACCACGAACGGCGAACGAGCGGATGCCGAGCGTCTTGCCCGCCACACGCAGGGCGGCCAGATCCAGCAAACGTCGCGTGGCCGGCGGCAACGCATCGCCATAGGCCTGCTTCAGTTCGGTCTCGATCTTCTCAAGCTCCTGCTGCGTCTGTGCGACAGCGACGCGGCGATACGCGCCCATCCGACGCGCGTCCGATGCGATGTACCGCTTCGGGATCATCCCGCTCAGGCCGATCTCCACACTGGTCTCGCTGGCCACCTGCGTCGGCTCGTGGCGCAGCTCCTTCACCGCCGAGTCGAGAAGCTGGCAGTACATCTCATACCCAACCGCGGCGATGTGCCCGCTCTGCTCCGGCCCCAGAATGTTCCCCGCGCCGCGAATCTCCAGATCGCGCATCGCGATCTTGAAGCCCGCGCCGAGCATGCTGAACTCTTCGATCGCCTTCAGGCGCTTCAC
Organism: Phycisphaerales bacterium; assembly: GCA_019750095.1. Lineage (GTDB taxonomy): Bacteria > Planctomycetota > Phycisphaerae > Phycisphaerales > UBA1924 > UBA4658. Next base: position 63,039 of record JAIEOW010000085.1, on the reverse strand, counting down.
CGCTTTGTCCGTGACCGTTCGATCGGGCGCGAGCAGCATGTAGCAGTACGCCCGGTGCTTGTACCGCCCCACGCGCCCGCGGAGCTGGTGCAGCTCGGCAAGCCCGAAGCGGTCGGCGTCGTTGATGAACATGGTGTTCGCCGTGGGGATGTCGATGCCGCTCTCGATGATCGTCGTGCTCACCAGGATGTCGGCCTGGCGGCGCATGAACTTGAGCATCACGTCTTCAAGCTCGCCATCGGGCATCTGGCCATGTCCGATGACGATCCTGGCGTCCGGCGCGAGCTTCTGGATGTCGTCGGCGACGCTCTGGATGTTGTGCACACGGTTGTGCACGAAGAATACTTGGCCGTCGCGTGCCAGCTCACGCTTGATCGCCTGCTCGATCCGCTTGGTGTTGTACGGGATCACCTCCGTGACCACGGCCCTTCGATCCATCGGAGCCTGCGCCAGCGACGCGATGTCACGCAATCCCAGCATTGAAAGGTGCAGCGTGCGCGGAATGGGCGTCGCACTCAGGGTCAGCACGTCCACCGTCAGCCGCAGCGACAGCAGCCGCTCCTTGTGCTCCACGCCAAACCGCTGTTCCTCGTCGATGATCACCAGTCCCAGGTCGGCAAAGTGCACGTCCTTGCTCAGCAGGCGATGCGTGCCGATGATCACGTCGACCTGCCCCTTGCGCACCGCGGCGAGCGTGTCGTTGATCTCCTTGGTGGCCTTGAATCGCGACACGCTCTCCACGCGGAACGGATAGTCGGCCAGTCGGCTGCGGAACGTCCGCTCGTGCTGCTCGGCGAGCACCGTCGTGGGCACCAGCACCGCGACCTGCTTGCCAAACTCCATCGCCTTGAACGCCGCGCGGATCGCCACCTCGGTCTTGCCATATCCCACGTCGCCGCAGAGCAATCGATCCATCGGGCGATCCGACTGCATGTCCTTCTTGATCTCGCCGATCGCGGCGACCTGATCATCGGTGGGCGGAAACGGGAACTCCTCCTCAAACTCCTTCTGCCAGGTCGTGTCCGCCGGATAGCGCACGCCCGGCATGCTCTCGCGGGCCGCGCGGATGCGCAGCAGCTCGCCGGCAAGATCCTTCACGCTCTCGGCAACACTCTGCTTCTGCTTTTTCCAGCGCGTGCCCCCGAGGGCCGAGAGCGTTGGCTGACCGCGAAACCCGCCGACATACTTCTGCACATGGTCGATCTTGCTCGTCGGCACATACAGCTTTGAACTGCCGGCAAACTCGAGCGTGAGATACTCCTCCATCCCTTCATCCGGATCGACGTCCTTCTCCCCGCGCGATCGTGCCTTCTTCTTCGCCGACTTTTCGCCGGGCAGCACCACCGGCCCGTCACGCTTCACCTCCCGCGGCTTCTGCGTGACGAGCCCGCGAAAGAGCGCGATGCCATGATCCCGGTGCACGACATAGTCTCCCGGACCAAAGTCCAGGAAGCTGTCCATCGCCCGCGCGGTCTTGAGCCGCGCTTCCGCCGAGTTCTCGCGCCCGCGCCGCGTTGAACCGATACGCCGCCGCGTCTCGAATCTGTGCAGCAGCTCGTGATAGGGCAGGATCATCAGATCGCCACCCGAGCCCTCGCCGTCTCCCCAGATGAAACCTCGATGCACATACGCGACGCTGGCATCCACCCGCGACTTGGCGGCGGCCCCGTGCTCATCCATCAACTCGCCAAATCGCGACAGCTCCCCCGCGTTCTCGCAGAAGACGCTGATCCGCGTGGGGGCCTGATCATCGAGCGCCACGCGCGCAAGCTCACGCACACCCTCTCCGGCATCCCGCGGCATCTCCGGCAACGGCCGCACCGGCAGCTCATGCTCGACATCCCCGCCCGCCCGCGCCCCCGAGAACTGCGCGATCTCAATAAAGCTCGTAAATCGCGACTGCAAGACCTTCAGCACCGCCGGCGGGCCATAGATCCGCGGATCGGTCAGCCGTTCAAAGTACCCGCGCGCCTGCTCGGTTACCTCCAGCGGCTCATTCAGCACCACCATCGCCGAGCGCGGGACATACTCCAGCACCGAGCACGAAGCACTCCCCCCCGTGGCATCGATCTCAGCCATCGCGATCGGTTCGACTTCCGCGGATCGCGCCCCACCGCCGCTGGCGCGCCCCCCACGTGCAACACCGGGCTTGCTTGCGGCAGGCGTCGCGGGCATCACCTTCTCCAGCGACGCACACACGAGCTCCACGCTTTCGATCACCCGGTCCGATCCCATGGTGTCCAGATCGATCTCGGTGATCTTGTCGATCTCATCGCCAAAGAAGTCCAGCCGAACACCCACACCCGCACCCGACGCGCCGAGCGCAGCCCCAGCCCCGCCCGCGCCGCCCGCGTTTCCGGGCAAATACACATCCACGATCCCGCCGCGCATCGCAAAGTGCCCCGGTTCTTCGATGGCGTCGACGCGTTCATACCCCGCGTTCTCCAGCCATCGCACCAGTTCGCCGGGGTCCATGCGCGTGCCGCGCTTTACGGTGCGTGCCAGCGCGTCCAGCGTCGCTGCGCCCGGAGCGGGTTGCATGAGCGCCTGAATGGGACAGATCAGCACCTCCGGCGGCGTGCCGCCGCCGATCAACCGCCGCACCACACTCAGTCGCTCAAGAAACAACTCCATGCTGACGCCCGTCTCACCGGGCAGCACTTCCAGCGCGGGCAGCCGCACCGCGTCCATCCCCGCCGCGAGCAGTTCATCGAGTGTCTCGTCGGCCTCGTCCAGATGCCCGACGACCATGAGCACCGTGTTCTGGCTCAGCCGAGCCATCGCGCCAGCGATCAGCGACGACGACGAGCCCTGGGAACCGCGCAGCAGCACACGCTTGCCGCCGCGGGCGACATCGACCGCTCGTTTCACCCGCCCATCTCGTCCAAAGTGCGCGATCAGGTCCATGGCGTTTCACCAGCGCGCAGGCGCAGGCCCGGCGAAGATCTTCCGCCAGGTCCAGAGCATGCGCAATCGTCGCCACTGTAGCGACTCCGGCCGGTACCATCCTTCATGCGTGCCGCCGTTCTCTTGTTGCTGGTCCTCCTCGCCGGGTGCGCCTCGCCTGGCAACAACACGGGCTCGTCCGGGCTCGATCGCGCCGCTGATCACGTCACGCTGCCCGATGGCCCGGGCGAGCACACCATCCCCTCGCGTCGCTGCGGGAACTACTTCCTGATCGACGCCCGCATCAACGATCGCGGCCCGTTCACGCTCCTGCTCGACACCGGCGCCGCCGCCACCGTCCTCAGCACCCGCGCCGCCGATCGCCTCAGTGATACCGCCCGCGAAGCCGACGGCTACGCCACCGGCTCGCAGGGCCAGCGCCAGCGCATCGACAAGGTCGTCCGCATCAACACGTTGTCCGCAGGCGAGGTCCAGTTCAAGGGCTTCGAGGCGATTGCGCTCGATCTCAGTGCGATCCAGGCCGTGCTCGGGACGCGCGTCGATGGCATCCTGGGGTTCGACGCGTTTCGCCAGGTGCTGCTGACGGTCGACTATCCCAACTCTTCCGTCCGCGTCGCTCGCGGCCGCCTGCCCGAGCCCGACGGCACGCTCATCCTGCCCCTCGCCCGATCCGACACGCCCCAGGTCCGCGTCCGCATCGGCGATGATGGGGGAAAGGGTGGGCAAGCCCGCACCAAGCGTTTACTGCTCGATACCGGCAAGGCCGGGGGTTTCACCTTCGCCGACTTTGACGAACATCGTTTCTCCAGCCCCCCCACCACCGTCGCCATGGGCGTCGCCATTGGCGGGCCGTTTGAACTCCGCGCCGGGCGACTCGCCGACGATCTCGTGCTCGGCGGCATCACCTTCCGCACACCCGTCGTCGAACGCTCGGAATCCTCAGACCTCATCGGGGCCGACGCGCTCAAGACCTTCGCCGTGACGTTCGACGCGCGATCCAAACGCGTCCGCTTCCAACCCGCCCCTCCGCCCACCCCGCCATCTTCCACTTCAAGCGTGCCCATCGTCTTTTCAGCTCCCGTCCGCGGCATCGGCGTCGGGTTCAGCTATGCCGAGGGCATGTGGACCGTCGACCGCATCTTTCCCGATGTCCCCACCGACGCCGGCGGCCTCACCCGTGGCGACATCGTCATCCGTCTCGGCGGCAAGCGTCTCCGTGAACTCACCTGCGTCCGCCCCACCGAGATGTTTGAAACCGGGGACGTCATCGACGTCTCGGTCATCCGCGACCGCCAACGCGTCGACCTGCGCGTGCCCGTCATAACTCTGGTGCCCTAGTCCCCTGCTCGGGTGGCCCGCCGGTCCCCGGCGTGTCGTATGTGCCGCCCGTTCCGTCCGAGTCGGTTACACCCTCACGTGCCCGAGCGGTGCCGACCGATACCCCTCCTCCCGGCGGGAGGACTCCCCCTTCCCGCCCTGGCGACACTCTGGAGGCGGCGATGCGGGCCTGTATTCTGGCAACGATCATGTTCTCGATGGCGTCCACCGCCGTGCACGGCTCTACGCGGGACGCGCAGCAGAACTCCCCCTCCGGAGCGGTGTTCAGTTCCCAGAGCTTCGATGACGCGCTCGCCGCGAGCAGGCAGCAAGGTCGCACCCTTGTGGTGATGTTCAGCGCCGAATGGTGCGGCCCCTGCAAAGCCATGGAGAACTCCACCTGGCGTGATCCCGGCGTCACAACCTGGGTGCGCGACCACGCCATCGCGCTCCACGTCGACGTCGATCAGCAGCGCGCCATTGCCGACCGATTCAACGCCCGCTCGCTTCCCCTGCTCATCGCCTTCCGCAACGGCGAGGTCGTCGAGCGCTCCCTCGGCTTCAAAGACGCGCAGCAGATGCAGGCGTGGCTGGTGCGTGTCGGAAACTCAACCGGATCAGTCGCCCCCACGACAACCACCGTGGTCGCGGCACAGCCGCCAAATCCTCTTCCTGCCAACCAGCAGACGTCCTCTCCAAACCAAAGCGTCGCACCACGCACGACGCAAATCGTAATGCCCACAACGACGCGCGTGATTGCCCCGGCACCAAGCACCTCGACCAAGCCCGTTCAGGTCCGAGAGGTCCGCCGCGTCGCCGAGCTTCACCAACAACTTCAACAGCAGATTCGCGAGAACATCGGCGACATCGCCAAGCAGAACGCCGCCAGAAAGTCTTTTCGCGAGCGTGTCGCCGCGATCTACGCGGGCAGCATCAACGGCCCCAGCGGGCGGGCCGTGCTCGACGAGGCCCTTCGACTCGACAACACCCCGTGGATGCGCATCGCCCTCGTGCAGGCCGCCCTCGACGCCCGGATCAAGCGCCCGGAACTCGCAACGCTCCTCGACGAAGCCAAGGCCAAGGGCGCGGATGTCCGCAAAACCAGAGCACGACTCGACGCGATGAAGTAACACCAGCTCCGCACCGACCATCAACACCTCGCTCGCAGCACATCGGATGCTTGCACACCTCACGTGCCAAGGGCCGGAGAAGTTCACATCTCCCCAGCCCGAAGGGCTGCCCGCCAGTCGACGGGGGTGGAGCGCAGCGACACCCCCGGCACGTCGACACGAGGCATCTTCGTTGTTCCTCTGGCCGCACTCTGAAAGAGTGCTCGTCTCATCGAGACTCACAACAAACACTCACGCTCGCCTACTCCCCGATCTGCGCCACGCACGCTCGCGTGAACACGCACCTCACGCCTTGGCCCACCGCTCCACCAACTCGCGCTCAAACGCCGCCACCGCCGGGCTCGGCACGCGATCATTCAGCCGCACGATCGCCAGCTTTCGTCCGATCGGTCCATCGGAGCACTCCAGCCCCTCGCCCTCGTCCAGCGCAAAGCGCGACACGAATCCCACGCCGATCCCCGCCGCAACCATCTGCTTGATCGACTCGATCGATCGCAGTTCCATCACCACATCCAGCACCACCCCACGCCGCGCCGACGCCTCATCGACAAGCGCGCGCACCGCCGTGCCCGCCTCAAACGCGACGATCGGCACGCCCTCCAGATCTCTCCAGCGAAACCCCCGCGCGCCCCCGGCCCGAGCGAGAGTGCGCAGCCCCGCCAGTGCGGGCGATCCGCCTGGCGATGAAGACCGCGCCCGCCGCGCACCACGACCACCACCGGATGTCACCGCATCCTCCGGCGGCAGAATCAGCCGCAGCTCATCATCCACCAGCGGAATCTTCAGCAGCTCCCCCGCCTCCGGATGCCCGATCGGGAGCGTGACGATGCCCAGATCAAGCTCCCCCGACAGCACCGCCGCCGCGACCGCATTGCTCCCGGCCTCGCGCACATAAAACCGCAACCCGTCATGGGCCGCCCGCACCGCCGAGACCACCGGGGGCAGTAAATACGTCGTCGCCGTCGCTCCGCCACCCACGCGGATCGAGCCGCGCTCCAGCCCAACCAGCTCGCGCACCGCCTGAACCCCAAGCTCGGCCCGGCGGATCGCGTCCTCGGCGTGAACCAGAAACACCCGCCCCGCCTCGGTCAGCTGCACACCCCGCCCAGTGCGGTGCATCAGCTCCGCCCCGACCTCCTTCTCCAGCTTCTTCAGCATCGCGCTCAGCGCCGGCTGCGTCACCCCGAGCGCACGGGCCGCCCGGGTCATGTGCCCGTGCTGAGCAACCATCTTGAAGTGTCGGAGCGTCGTCAGTTCCATCGGGGTGCGCGGCTCGTCCCCCAGAATACACCCGATCAGAGGGGCATATCTGGCCCGCCGAGCACGATCGGCATGCTCCCGGCGAGCCGGACCCGCGGGAATCTGCCAATCTCCGCCCGAATCGCCCCGGCTCTGGCGGGAACCCCACCACTGTGCATCTTGTAGAGCACCCCACGAGCCACGGCTGGGCTCGGGTGGGGGGTGCGCTGGAGGATCGCCCATGGAACTCTCTCGTCGCCGATTTCTCGCCGCTGTGGGGGGGAGCGCCACCGTCGCGGCCCTCGCCATGATCACCCCCGCTGGCGCGGCCAATCTTCGCGCCACCCGGCTTCGCGACGAGCCCGACGAACTCGATGACGCCAACGTCCAGCCCGCCGCCAAGAAGCTCAAGATCCTGATCCTCGGCGGGACCGGATTCACCGGCCCCCACCTGGTCCGCCGTGCCCTGAAGCGCGGGCACTCGGTCACCCTCTTCAACCGCGGACGCACCGAGAAGCGCATCGGCATGCTGCCTGACAGCGTCGAGCGCCTCATCGGCGATCGCGATCCGACCAAGGGCGAAGGGCTCAAGGCCCTGCTCGACAATCGCGAGTGGGACGCCGTTGTGGATACCTCCGGCCAGTTTCCGCGCCATGTGAAGGCGAGCTGCGAGGCCGTGCAGAAGACCAAGCTCTACCTCTACGTCTCCAGCATCTCTGCCTATGCCCTGCCGCTGAAGCCCGACTCTGACGAAGAAGCGCCGCTGGCGACCCTCAGCGATCCGAACACCGAGGACATGGGCCGCCAGATGGAAAACTACGGCGGGCTCAAAGCCGCCTGCGAGAAGACGGCCCAGGCCGCTCTGCCCGGCCGCGTCGCCGTCGTGCGGCCCACGTTCATCTCCGGCCCGGGCGATCCGACGGATCGATTCACCTACTGGCCCGTGCGCATCAGCCAGGGTGGCGAGGTGATGGTCCCAGGCAACCCCGATGATCTCGTGCAGTTCATCGATTCCCGCGACCTCGCCGCGTTTTACCTCACGCTCTGCGAGAACGCGACCGCGGGCGTCTTTAACGGCTCTGGCCCTAACCCCAAGCTCAGCATGGGCGCTCTTGCCAACGCCTGCAAGAAGACCTCGAAGAGCGACGCCAAGTTCTCGTTCGTCGACGAAGAGTCCCTCGGCCTGCTCGGCCCCGCAGCGGGTGCGTTCCCGATCTGGGTTCCGCCCAGCGGCGATTACGTCGGCATGGGCTCCACGAGCTTTGCCCGATCGGTCAAGGCGGGCCTGCGTCACCGCTCACCGGAGCAGACGATCAAAGACACGCTCGAGTGGTTCCCCAAGGAACTCGATCGCCGGCGCCGCGTCACCAAGGAACTGATGGCGGAAGCAGAAAAGGCCGGCACGCCCGCGCCAAAGCTCGCCGACCCGGAAAAGCTCCGCGCCGGCCCCTCGCGCGATGATGAAGCGAGGATGCTCGAAGCATTCAAGCTGCAGAAGGCAGAGCCGACCAAGAAGCCCGAAGAACCCGCGCCGAAAGAGTGATCGCAGGGTTCGGTCCCGAAATGACAGCGACCCCGGACGAACATGGTCCGGGGTCGCTGTGTTTACTGCCCAGAATCAGGGCTTGAACGTCTTACTTGCAGCAGGACTCGGCGCAGCCGCCGGTCTCGCAGCAGGACCCGCCCGAGCAGCACGCCCCGTCATCGCAGCAGCACGAGCCGTCGGCGCAGCAGGCGCACGCGCACGTGCAGTCCGCGCCGCACGTGCCGCTCGCGCAGCAGGTGCAGTCATCGCAACAGGCGCAATCCTCGCACGAGCACGCGTCGCCGCAGCAGCAGCAACACAGCTCGCTGATCTGGCTGACCTTGGCAACCGGCGTCGGCAAGGCAAACGCAGAACCGGCGGCGAGAACGACGGCGGCGAACGACAGAATCATGGTCTTCATGGAAAAGTCTCCTCGCGGCGTTTGCCCCTTTGGGCACGCCGCGATCAGTGGTGAATGGTGCAGATCAAACTCAAGCACAGCCGACCATGGCCAGCATGGCCCGATCGACGGACAGAGAACCCAGAGCGCGAGGAGAATCCCCCGGATCTAGGTCGTCCACACGCACAGCCTGGCGCGCAGAGTTCGCGCGGGCGGCACGGACCGCTCGTCCGGCTCTACGCGGCATCGCTCCACCCCGGTTGCCGAGGCAACCTCCGCGACAAAGCTCGCGGGCACCGGATGCGCATCAATATGCCATCGCACGCCCGCAAACCCGGAAATCAAAAGCCCCATCGGATGGTGCGGCGGCCGAACCACGCACTTGCACCCCGACCAAGGCAAAAACGCATCCAACCCAAGCACAAACCCTTGTGCACCGATGCACGAACACGCCGCACACGTCGAGTGAACCTGAACCCCGCCCCCATCGCACCCGCAACACGCCCGGGTCGCCTCGGTGCCACAACACGCATCCGCCTCGCAACACTCCGCCTTGGTGCAGGCCTCACGCTCTGTCGATGCGCAGATCGTCAGCCCGACCAGCATCGGCTGGATCAAAAGCATGACAATGACGACGACGCGACTGATCATGGGGACCAACTTCTGCAGTATGGTCGACCCCTGGACGCGGTGCCACGAGAAAATCCTCCCGTAGCCAACAATCAGAGGCCGGGTTTTTACTGGTTACAGGACGTTTGCCGGGCGGTCGGGGGAGGCCTAACCTTCACCCTTGCGGGTGCTGGGCGAGCAGCCCCCCGCTCAGGGAGTTTACTGGACATGATCGAAGCGCTCAAGAGCGAGGAAGTGGTCAATCGCGTCGGGGGTCGGTTCAAGCTCTGTGCGCTGATCCAGCGTCGGCTTGTCCAGCTCATGGACGGTGCCCGCCCTCTGGTGGACCGCAACGGCCGCAGCGATCTGGAACTGGCGATCGAAGAGATCGTTCAGGGCAAGATCGTGCCCGAGTTCGATCCGTCGGCCGAGGTCGACATGGTCAAGATCCTCGGCGAGAAGGACACCCAGAAGCTCAAGGCCCTGCTGACCGGCGCTTGAGGCGGGGGGCCCTTTGGCGAACGTTGATCCCAAGCTGCTGGGCGGGGTGAATGTCCTTGTGGGCGTTGCCGGGGGCATCGCCGCGTACAAGTCCGCCGCGCTCGTCTCCAAGCTCGCCCAGTCCGGCGCCGGGGTGACCGTGGCGATGACCGAAGCCGCGGCGAAGTTTGTCACGCCGCTGACGTTTCAGGCGCTCTCGGGTCGGCCCGTGTACACGAGCCCCTGGGACCACATCGAGTCCGCCGACCCGCAGCACATCGCTCTGGCCCGCAACTGCCACGTGGCCATCGTCGCGCCGTGCACGATGGACTGCATGGCCAAGCTGGCCACCGGCCGATGTGACGACATCGTGACGCTGATCCTGAGCGCGATCGATCGGAGCGCGACACGGGTGCTGCTCGCCCCCGCGATGAACGCGGCGATGTGGGCCCAGCCCGCCAACCAGCGCAACGTGAAGCAACTGATCGCCGACGGCTTTGCGATGATCGGACCGGATGAGGGGTGGCAGGCTTGCCGCACCAGCGGACCCGGGCGCATGACTGAGCCCGACGCGCTCTTCGACGCGATCGTGGCGGCAACCAAGCGTCGGTGAGCGCCTCGCGGTACGCTGATCGCATGATCGAGAAGTACTGCAAGCATTTCGAATCCGAGTTTCGCGTCAAGCCCGGCAAGGACCCGAAACTCGCCAAGCGCGACGCCGCCGAGACCCTCGGCCTGCACGACGAGGGCGCGGCCGACGCTCGTCAGGATCACAACGTCCGTCGCCTCTGCGAGCTGCAGAAGCTGCTCTACGCTGACGGGCGCTTCTCACTTTTAATCGTGCTCCAGGGCATGGACACGTCGGGAAAAGACGGCACGATCCGGCACCTGCTCACCGGCGTGAATCCGCAGGGCGTGCGCGTGGTCGCCTTCAAGCGCCCCAGCGAGATCGAGCTGTCGCACGACTATCTCTGGCGCGTCCACGCCGCCTGCCCAAGACGCGGCGAGATCGGCGTCTTCAACCGCTCACACTACGAAGACGTCGGTGTGGTGCGCGTCCACAATCTCGTCCCCGAACAGGTCTGGAAGCTCCGCTACCAGCAGATCGCCGACTTCGAGCGCATGCTCAGCGAGAACGGCACCGTGGTGCTGAAGTTCTTCCTGCACATCTCCAAGAGCGAGCAGGCCCAGCGGCTGCAGGAACGCATCGACGACCCCGAAAAGCACTGGAAGATGAACCCCGGCGACCTCGAAGAGCGCAAGCTGTGGTCAAAGTACATGACGGCATACGCGGACGCGATCGCCAAGTGCAACACCGACGATTCGCCCTGGTATGTCATCCCCAGCGATCACAAGTGGTTCCGAAACCTCGCGATCTCCGAGATCGTCGTCGATCGCCTGGAGCGGCTGAAGCTCCGCTATCCCAAGCCGACCTTTGACCCCAGGAAGATCAAGGTCATCTGACCGACGCGCCGGCGATCAGGGCGTCGGAGCCGAAACAGGCACCACGGCGGCTGCGGGCTGAACGTACTTCGGCGGGCGATACGTCGCGCCGATCTCGGCAAGGTTGCCCAGCCACGATCCAAAGACCGCGAGCCCGACGACGCAGAGCATCGAGATGACTCCCGCCCAGCGGCGAGCCGCGAACGGCGCCTCGACCACCTTTGGCGCGTTGGGCGTGGTCTCGGGCGATTCGATGAAGCACGTGTACGCCAGTCGCAGGTAGTAGTACGCCGCGATCGCGCTGTTGATGCCCAAGACCAGCACCAGGATGATCTCCTTGGCGCCGATCCCGGCGGTGAACAGCGGCAGCTTGCCAAGGAACCCAAGCAGCGGCGGAAGCCCGAGCAGCCCCATGCTCGACAGGACCATCGTCCATCCGAGCACCGGGCGCGTCCGCGCCAAGCCGCGCAGATCATCGATATCGTCGACCTCATCCAGCGATCCGTCGGAACGCTTCTTCTCAAGGCACGCGAGCACCGCAAACGCGCCGATGGTCATCACGCCATAGCTCACGAGGTAGAACAGCACCGCCGCGATCCCGTTGCGCTCAAAGTCCGCACCGCTCGGCCCCGGCCCGGCGATCACGCCGACCAGCATGTATCCCGAGTGTGCGATCGACGAATAGGCCAGGATCCGCTTGACCGAGCGCTGCATGATCGCCAGCACATTGCCCAGCGTCATGGTCAGTGCGGCGACGACCCACAGCAGCACCCGCGGCCCCTCGGGCAGCGACTGCTCCGTGACCCCGTGGCTCCACCCCACGAGCCCGCATATCGACAGAATCGCAAAGAACCCTGCCGCCTTGGGCACAAAGGCCAGGAAACCGGCGACCGACGACGAGGACCCCTGATACACATCGGGCGTGTAGAAGTGCATCGGCACCGACGCGATCTTGAACCCAAGACCGACGAGCGACAGCACCACACCCAGGATCACCAGCGGATTGATCCCGCCGCCCGCCGCCTGAGCCGCCACAGTGCGGCTGATGTCCTCGAAGTTTGTCGTGCCCGTGCCGCCATAGATCATCGCAAAGCCGTACAGGAAGATCGCGGCCCCGAGCGCACCGAGGAAGAAGTACTTGACCCCCGCCTCCATGCTCCGATTGCGGTTGGTCGAGATGCTGACCATCACATACGTGGGCAGCGATGTGAGCTCGAGCGCGAGGAAGAGCAGGATGAGGTCGTTCGCCGAGGTGCAGAGCATCAGCCCGGTGAGCGAGAACAGCACGAACGAATAGAACTCGCCGCGTGTCGAACGGATGGGTTCAAAGGGCTTGCCCTTGGCGGCATCGGCCTCCAGCTCGCGATCCGCCGAGCCCGCGACAAGCATCAGCAGCATCAGCCCCACGCCGCAGATGACCAGTTTGCCGTAGTACGGCAGATGCGGCAGCACCGCATCGCTTGTCACGCCGCGGAAGTACCACGCCAGGAAACCGCTGACGATCAGGCCGATCGCCGCGAGTCCGGGGCAGAGGTCGCGGGTGTCCTTGAACTTGGATTGGCCCAGGATCATCACCACGCAGGTGGTGATGAACAGAGCAATCTCGGGCCAAAGCAGTGTGAGCATACTTTCCATCAGCGGCCCTCCCCGCCCACCGTCGCGGCGGGCGCGGGTGGAGTGATCGATGCACCAGGTGCGATCGCGGCCTGTGCGGTCACGGGCGCGCTCGGGGTCTGTAGTCGCGGGTCGTCACTGGGCAACTGTTGCCGACCGAAGCGATCGATGTTGCGCGCCATCTCACGGGTCGGTCCTTCAAGAGCCCGCAGAAGCGGTTGCGGGAACAGGCCGAGCACCAGACAGAGCACCGCCAGCGGCATCAGCACGCCGATCTCGCGAGCGTTCAGGTCCTTGGAGAGCTTGGCATGGCCACCATGATCATCGTGGCCGTGATCGCCGTGGCCATGACCATGGTCATGCCCAGCGGGCTCCTTGAGCGGGCCCCAGACGATCTTGCCGAGCATGATGAGCAGATACATCGCGGTGACGATCACGCCAAGGCCCGCGGCAAACGCGTACCAAGGTCCGAGTTCGCCCCACGTTGCGCCCGGCAGCACGCGTCCATCGCCCATGCCCCAGTGCAGGCCGCTGGCCTGGAACGTGCCCAGCAGGCACATGATCTCGCTGATAAACCCATTGAGCCCCGGCAAGCCCACGCTCGCCATGGTGAAGAAGACCATGAAGCTCGCCCAGATCGGCATGACCTTGGCCAGCCCGCCGACTTCTTTGAGCGAGCGGGTGTGATAGCGCTCATACATGAAGCCGATCAGGAGGAAGAGCGCGCCGGTCGACAGACCGTGGTTGATCATGTACAGCACGCTGCCGGTCAGCCCCACGCTGTTGAGCGCAAAGAGCCCCAGCACGCAATAGCCAAGGTGGCTGACCGACGAATACGCGACCAGCTTCTTGACGTCGGTCTGCACCCAGCAGATCAGCCCGGCATACAGAATGCCGATGATGCTGAGCACCGCGAGCGTGGGCGCGAAATAGGTGCTCGCCGCGGGGAGGAAGTCGATCACGAACCGGTAGATGCCATACGTGCCCAGCTTCAGCAGCACGCCGGCGAGGATGACCGACCCGGCCGTCGGCGCCTCGGTGTGCGCGAGCGGCAGCCACGTGTGCACCGGAAACAGCGGCACCTTGATCGCAAACCCGGCGAGCATGGCCCAGAAGAGCCATTTCTGCTGCTCAAAGCTCAGCCCGCGGGCCAGATCGCGGAGCTGATTGAAATCAAACGACCACGCCCCGCGAGCAATCTTGTGTTGCCATGCGATGTAGATCAGGCCCGCGAGGGTGATGATCGAGCCCGTGAACGTGTACAGAAAGAACTTGGTCGCCGCGGCCTTGCGATTGGTCGAGCCGAACAGGTTGATCAGGATGTACAGCGGCACGAGCGTGAACTCAAAGAACACATAGAACATCATCAGGTCGCGGGCGACGAACACGCCGGTCATCGCGGCCTGAAGGATCAACAGCCAGCTGTAGTACGTCCGCACGCGCTCGGTAATCGCGCTGTACGACGCCAGCACGCAGATCGGCCCAAGCAGCACCGTGAGCCCAAGCAGCAGCATGGTGATCACATCGGCGCCAAAGCTCGCGGTGAGCCCCAGCGGTGTGAACCACTGGTACTTGGCCGCAAAGTGCGTCGCAGAGCCATTGCTCCAGTCAAACGCGCTCGCCAGCGGGATGTACCACGCGATCGGGAGCATCGTGCCCACAAGCGCGAGCGCACGAACGAGGTCGTTCTTGCCCCGAGGCGTGATCGCCACGAGCGCGGCGAACACCAGGGGCAAAATGATGCCGATCGGAAGGATCAGCCCTGCATATTCCAGGAGATCGGGCATATCAGCGCACCCCCCCAACCTTCACAACGATCACGATCGCCAGCACCAGTGCCACGCCCAGGGCCATCCGCAGGGCATACTCGTGGAGCACGCCAGTCTGCTGCTTGCGGGCGATGCTGCCCGCGCCGCGGGGCATCAGGCCGAACAGATTCACCAGCCCATCCACGAGCCACTTGTCGAACCAGTGCAGAATGTGCGAGGTCAGCCACAGCTGCTTGACGATCAGCGCGTCGTAGATCTCATCCACGTAGTACTTGTTCCGCGCGAGCTTCGTCAGCGGCCCGAACAGATTCGCCAGCCGATCGGCGCGGGGAGCCACGTCGCACTTCTGGCGATTGCCGATGAACAAACCCTGCCAGCCCTTGGGCCCGTGCAGAAACGCGGCGATCAGAATGCCGATGAATCCAATCAGCGCCGAGACGTAGTACATGACCTTGTGCGGGTCCTGCCCGAAGAACGTCCCGCCGTGGGCCTTGTCGACCACCGCCTGAGAGCCGCTGACCTGCGAGGCGTGCACCACACCGCCCACCCACCCGCCGTGTTCGCCGCCGGGGAGCCCCTTGTAGAAGTACAACCCCGCGGCGAGCACCGACAGCACCATGACGATGGCGATCGCCGCCTTCATGGCGAGGCCGGGCGGATGCGGATCAAACTCTTCAGTCGTGGGATCAAAGTCCTGGCGGTGAGCCAGTCGGCGATCAGCCACGCCGCCATGGCTGTGGCCATGATCGTGACCGTGCCCATGTCCGTGGCCATGGCCATGGTGCGCGTGATGTTCATCCAGAGTCGTGCCCTTGGGGTGACGGCCCATGTCCACAAGGTCCGGATCATCACCCGGCACAAACTCCTTGGGCCCGACATACACGCGGAGATACGTGCGGAAGGTGTAGTACGCCGTCATCCCGGCGGTCAGCAGCAGAATCCACCCCACCCACTGCGCCCCGCCGATCATCGTCCCCGGCGTGGCAAACCCGGCGGCCAGGATCATGTCCTTGGAGAAATACCCCGCCGTGAACGGCACGCCAGAGAGGTTGATCGACCCGATCAGCATCGCGATGCCGACCAGCCCGAAACCCTTCATCCACATCACGCCCGACATGCGGCGAAGATCGAGCTGACCGCCGAAGCCGTGCATCACGGCTCCGACGCCCAGGAACAGCGTCGCCTTGAAGAACGCGTGGGTGAACGTGTGGAACGCGGCTCCGACCGGCGTGAGCAGCCCAAGCCCGGCAAACATGAACCCGAGCTGCGAAATGGTCGAATACCCCATGACGCGCTTGATGTCGAAGATCGCCATCTCGATCGTCGCCGCCCACAATGCGGTGATCGCCCCAGCCCAGGCCACCACCGTCAGCACCGTCAACGACGGGTCGGCGGTGTAGAGCGGATACACCCGAGCGATCAGGAACACGCCCGCCGTCACCATCGTCGCGGCGTGGATCAGCGCCGACACCGGCGTCGGCCCTTCCATCGCGTCCGGAAGCCAGACATAGAAGAAGAGCTGCGCCGACTTGCCGAACGCGCCCACGGTGAGCAGCGCGGGAATCACCCACACCGACCAGTGCGTCGCCAGATCCTGACCCGCCCCGGTCTTGCCCGCGGCGATCAGTTCAAACAGCTTGGTGTACTCCACCGTTCCAAAGACCACGAACGTCGCCATGATGCCCATCGACAACCCGACGTCGCCGATGCGGTTGACGATGAACGCCTTCTTTCCCGCGGCGACCGCCGCGGGCTTGGTGTAGAAATATCCAATCAGCAGATACGAGCACAGCCCCACGCCCTCCCACCCGAGGAAGAGCAGCAGCAGGTTGTCGCCCATGACCAGGCAGGCCATGCTGAACACAAACAGGTTGAACGCCACGAAGAAGCGGGTGTACCCAGGCCCGACGTCGTGGCTCATGTACTCGCTGGCATAGAGCGCGATGACCGCACCCAGGCCGCAGACAAACAGCATCCACAGGCACGTGAGCGCATCGATGTAAAACGCGAAGTTCGCAACCACGCTCTGGGTGCTCTGCGAGCCGAACTGGAAGTTGATCCAGTCCCACGCCTTAACCACCGCATACTGCCCCGCGCCCGCTCCGCCGGACATCGTCGCCTGATACGCCAGCAGCGCGACGACAAACGCCGCGGCGAGCGACACCACGGTGATCACCGCCGGCAGCTTGGTGCGCACCTTGAACACCGCGCACAGCCCGCAGAGCACGCAGGCCAAGAGCGGCAGGAACGGCATCGCCAGCACCCAACTCGGCAGCTGCCCAGCGACCGGGCCGGCATGCGCCCCGGCCGCGTGGCCCCCCGAGGCGTGCGCCGCATCGCCGGCCATACCCAGCACCAGCGGAAGTTGATTGATCAGGTCCGTCACAGGGTTCTCGGTTTGGTGGACTCTTCAGACATCGATCCGACGTCGCCGCGGCTTACCCGCGAAGCTGCGACCACACGCCCGCATCCAGCGTCTCTTGACGACGGAACAACAACACCACCAGCGCGAGCGCCAAGGCCGCCTCGGCCGCCGCGATGGTGAGCACAAAGATCACGAACGTCTCGCCCGTGTGGTTCAGATGAAATCGGCTGAACGCGATCAGCGACAGCCCCGCCGCCTGAAACATCAGCTCCGTGCACAGGAACATGATGATCAGGTTCCGCCGCGTCAGAAAGCCGATCAGCCCGATGCCGAACATCAGCGCCGACACGATCAGATAGTGAAACAGCGTCGCCTGAGCCATCGGCCCCGGCGTCGGCCCACTGGCCAGTGTCAAAAGCACATCGATCACGCCGCACCTCCGGTTCCGACCGTTGCCGGCGCTTCACCCAGCGATCGCGTTGGCGCCTCGCGCACCGTCGGGCTTCCCGGCACCGCCGGGCCCATCAGCGGGCTGTTCTCGGGCGAGAACTCATCGCCCAGCGAACGCCGCTCGGCGGCCAGTTTCGCCTTCTCATCCAGCTCAACCTTCTTGCGAGCCAGCACCACCGCGCCCAGCATCGCCATCAGCAGCACCACGCCCGCAACCTCGATCGACCCCGGATGATCGCGCAAGAGCGCGAACGCAACCCCTTCGACGTTCGTCAGCCGCAGATCCTTGGGCCAATCCGGGTGATCGGTGCTCAACACGCGCGTCCGGTCCTGACCAAACGCGATGGTGACCGTTCCAGGACCACCGGTCACTGGGGAGAGGTCGATCAGATACTCGCCAGACTTGTCGCGAGAAATCTCCTCATTCGCATCCAGCAGTTTGGCCTCACGCAGAGCCGTCTCAACCTTCTTCGGGAGGGCGTTCAGATTCTGCGCCCCGGCATAGTTGCTGGTTTCCGGAAGCGTGCTCACGCCCCCGGCCATCATCACGCTCAGACCGGCGACCAGGAGGAACCCGACAAACGACGCGAGCACCGGCTCACGGGCATACCGGTCATAACCGGAAAGCGCTTCCACCTGATCCGCCGTGGGCGATTCGGTGGCCAGCATGATCACGAACAAATAGGTGATCAGAATCGCACCGGCATACACAATCACCAGCGCAAACGCCATGAACTCGGCCCCAAGCAGGACGTACAACCCTGCAGAAGCCAGAATGGTCAGGATGAAGTACAACGCCGCGTACACCGGCCGCGGATGCGTAATGACCCGCAGCGAGGCCCCGAGGGCGATGAGCGAGAACAGGTAAAAGTTGATGTTGGGCAGGTTGCTCGGCCCGGCCTTGACACCCAGGCCGATCAGCAACACCCCGCCCGCGAGCGCGGCGATGAGCGCACCGATGACCTGTGGGTTCAAACCCTTGCGCGGCAAGGACATGGCCACGCCGATGGCCCCCAGCACGCACCCGCCGAAGAGGAGAATCGGGCTGACGAGAGCGTCCAAATCAGGACTCCTGAACCCCGCCCCCAGAACCAATCCCACCGAACCCACCCAAGAATCCAGACAAGCCCTGAACATTCATCCGATTGAAGCGTTTCCGCCCCAAGGGAGAAGCCAAGCACCCCGACCAGCCGACCCTGCCGGTCTGAAGGGGTCTGAGGATAGTGGGTGCTTGCAGAGTGTTCAAATGGGCGAGCGTGGTTGAGGGCTTCGGGGGAGAACTGCAACTGAAAACCCTTGATTTTCGTATAATGGGCGTGACTGGATTAGGAGCGAATTGGGAGGTTGGCGATGCGCAACGGGTTAAAGCTGTCGGCTCTCGCGGCGAGCGCGGGCGTTTTGGCCGGAAGTATGGCCGCTGGCCAAACCGTTGAGTTCCGGTTGCGGGAGATGACGGGACAATCCTCTTTCGCTAGCTCATCGGATGTGACTCTCGACTTCGTGATTGAGGCCCGCGTCGTCGGGGCAACTGGCCCCATCGGAATCGCCTCATTCGGTTTGAGGTTTTTCTCGTGGGCGGGCGAGAATGCCGGCACGTTCGCTCGCCTGCGGATCAACAACGCAGACCAGTCCTACTTCACAGGAGCCCCGACGACCAGCACGACCGGCGGCGGAATGGCCGGCGTGGCGTATCCGTGCCGTTCACTCGTGGCTCAAAGTGTGTCCAACAACGGCTTGAGCAATCCGCCGGTCTCGGCAACCGGTTTCACCAACACGCTTTGCGCGGGTGAGTTGTCAGGCGTGCGCGGCTTGACCGGTGGCACATTTCTCTTGAACACGCTGGACAAAGACCTTGACGGCATTCCCGATTCGTCGCCGCTCAACGGCTCGGGCCAAGTGGTTCCCGACGGAACGATCGTCGCGCTGGACTCCACGATTTCCGATCAGAGCTTTGGCTCCAACAACAACTTCGTACAGCTCTACCGATTCCGGTACACGCTCGCGAACCCCTCGGTTCTTCAGAATCTCACGCTGACCGCCCACGTGAGCGAACCTCCGACGGTTTTTACTCAGGTGCAGAAGACGGCAGGCGGTTGGCAACCCGTACCGATTCCCGCCGCTTTCACCTCGAGTAGCATGATGTGGACCAACGGGTTTCTGGGAAACACGATCAATCTCTGCCCGCCGAACTACAACGGCGTCGACGGCGTGAATGTGATCGACCTGTTCGACTTCCTCAACGCCTGGTTCAACGACTGCAACCTCAGCTTCTGCCCGCGCACCGCCGACTACAACTGCAACGGGGTCCATGAGGTTCAGGACATCTTTGACTTCCTGAACGACTGGTTTGTTGGCTGTCCGTGAGCCGCGAGCGGGTTCGATCAAGGCGGACGGCTTCGGTGATCGACCTACCATCCCGCGCATGAGTTCCCACGCGTCGCCAACGTCGCCGGCGCGGCCTGTGATCGTCGCCGGGCCGTGGGAGCGGGCTGCGCCCAACATCCTCACGGGGTGCCGGGTGCTGCTGGCGATCGCATTTTTCGCCGTGCTCACGCCCTGGAAGTATGGGCGATCGCCCCTGGCGATGGGCACGGGGTTTGATCCCTGGCTGCTGCTCGCCGCCGGAATCTTCACAGTCGCGGCAATCACCGACGCGCTGGATGGCTATCTCGCTCGGCGATGGAACGCCGTCACCGTCTTCGGGCGGATCATGGACCCGTTCGCCGACAAGTTTCTGGTGATCGGCGCGTTCGTGTTTCTCGCCGGGCCGGGGTTCACGTACACGGGCGACGCGATTCTGCACCTGCCCAATCGCCCGCCGCCGCCCGAGGGCATGACGGGTTCGGTCACGGGCGTTCAGGCGTGGATGGTGGCGGTGATCCTCGGGCGCGAGCTTTTGGTGACCTCAATCCGGGCCGAGGTGGAGAGCCGCGGGATGAGCTTTGCCGCCGAGTGGAGCGGGAAGTGGAAGATGATCCTGCAATCCATCTGTGTGCCGGCGGTGCTGGTGCTCATGAACGTGCCGGGCGACACCGATCGGCGACCCGGTGAGCTTGCCAGCTACGCCATTCTCGGATTGGTGTGGGCAACCGTCGCGGTGACCGCGTGGAGCGCGGTGCCCTATGTCCTCCGCGCGGTGCGGGTGCTCAGTCACTCCAAACGCCAAAGCTCGGAGCCACGCTGATGAGTCTCCGCCCGCTCTCACGCTTTGGCGCGGCCATGCTCACGACAGGCGGCCTGGGCCACTTCCGCCCCGCGCCCGGCACCTGGGGCTCCTTGCCCCCCATCGCGCTCGCCGGCGCACTGATGCTGCTGGGCTGGCGGCCCGAGGGCGCAGGCCTCATTTCGTCCATCGGCTATCACAGCGTGCTCGCGCTCGTGATCATCGTCTTCTGCTGGGCGTGCGTGCGCTTTGGTGACTTCGCCGAGGTGCACTTCAACAAGAAGGATCCCGGCTCGGTCTGTGCCGATGAGACGGCGGGGCAATGCCTGCCGCTGCTCGCCCTCCCCGCCGCCGCCACGGCGGGGCCGGTGCCACTGGCGCTCACACTCACGCTCGCGTTTCTCACCTTTCGCCTGCTCGACATTCTGAAGCCCTGGCCCGCGGGGCGCTTGCAGCGGTATCCGGGCGGCTGGGGCATTCTGCTGGATGATCTGGCCGCGGGCGTGCAGGCGGTGATCATCGTGCAGCTCGTCACGCGGCTGGCGTTCTGATCCCGACAATCCTGCGCGAGATCGCCGAGGATCGATTCCGAATCAGCTCTTGCATCTGGTGGCACAGGCGTCCCGCCTGTGGGATTTGAGCGAAGTCTCGGACACAGGCGGGACGCCTGTGCTACCAATCCAGAAAGACCCCATAGGATTCCACCATGTTCGGCTGCCTCTTCGCCATCCTCGCGTTCTTCATGCCCCGCGTCGCCATCGTGCTGCTCTGGCTGTTCAGCACGTTCATCACCAAGCCGTTTGAGGCGTTGCAGTGGACGTTGCTGTGGCCCGTGCTCGGCGTGATCTTCGCGCCGTACACGCTGCTCACGTACTGCCTTGCGTTCATGCAGAACGGGGGCAAAGTTGATGGCATCTGGCTGATCGCCGTCGGCGTCGCCGCACTGTTCGATCTCGGCCTGATCGGCCAGGGCGCCAGAAGCCGCAAGAAGGCCAAGCGGTCGTAGGGTCAGGCACCCTTCGATCTGAACTTGCGGATCAGCATCAGCACAACCCCCACGCACGCGCCGATGATCGCGCCGCGCACGGCACCGGACATCACCCCGCCTCCGCCCGTGCCCGGAACCCAGACGCGATCGGGGTCCAGGCGAAACGACGCGGCCATCGCATCAAACTCCGCTGGCGTGGCGATCGGCTTCTCGGCAAGGTCGTACCAGTTCATCTGGATCATGCCGTCTTTGGCGATCAGCCCGACCTGTCGCCCCTTGAGCGCGGGCGGCCCGGGCAGATCAAAGGTCACCAGCACGCGGTTCATCGGATCGAGAATCGCCGAGCCGACCTTGGCGTCTTTCAACAGGTCCGAAACCGGCCCCGTGGTCGCCGCACTGGCCTGGCGACCGATATCCGTCGTGGCGAGGGCCTGAAACGCCTTCTCCACGTCTTCGCGCGATGCGTTCGAGAAGTCGCTAGGCGTGAACTGCATGATGACATACGGCGCACTCGGAGCCCACGACTTGCTCTTGCTGAAACTCGCGATGAACGTGAAGCCCTTGCCCTGCTTGAACGAGGCACCGATCTGATCGTCCATCGTCTTCACGGCTTCTGGACTCGCCACCACCCAGCCCGGGGGCAGATCAATCGACCACCCGCGCACCGCGTCGCGATACGTCTCGGCATGTACGCCTGAGGCGCACGCCATCGCTACGAGAGCACCCGTCACCGTCAGCCGTACGTCCACGAGAACTCTCCTCTGTTAGCCATCCAGCGCGTCGCGGCAGATGCGCTCGAACAACTTCAACGGCGCCGCCATCTTCGTCCACTGCCCAAACTGCAAGCCCGCCTGGCGAACAAACATCCCGAGCCCATCCACGGCCCGGAACCCCGCCAGCGTCGCCTGTTCCAACATCGGCGTCCTCAACGGGGCATACACCGTGTCCATGATCACCGCATCCGGCGAGCACTGTCGGAGCTCAGCGATCGGCACGGGCGACTCCTTGGGCGATGGGCCGCCTGTCATCCCCACCGGCGTGCAGTTCACGATCGCATCGCAGCACGTCTTGGTGATCGCCTCAAGCTCCATCGCCACGAGATTGCCCGGCATGTTGCGAAGCGATTCAACCGCGTTCAGATCATCCGCAATCCGCTCGGCGTTGGCCTTGGTCCGGTTGTAGATGACCACCGTCGCGCCCATCGAACGCAGTCCTGCTGCGATCGCCCGGGACACTCCGCCCGCGCCCACGAGCGCAACGCGTTTGCCGCTGACGCTCCCGCCGAGTGCTTCGCCCAGCACACTGGTGGCCGCTGGCGCGTCGGTGTTGCTCACCTTCGCACGAATCGCAACGCCAAGCCGATCGCGCTCGATCGTCAGCGTATTCGCCGCACCGCAGGCCCGCGAAAGCTCATCAATCTCCCACGGCAAGTCATCGTGGGCGGCGATCATCTCCTGAGCGAATCGCACCAGATGCTGCTTGTGCGGGATCGTCACCGAACACCCGCAGAAATCCAGCTTCGGATGCTCGATCAGCGCGCTCAGCGTCGCCTTGAAATGCTCATACTCCGGCGGCACCGGCAGGGGAAGGTACACGCCGTCATGCCTGCCCGGCGTGCCGGGATCATCGCTCGAATCCGTCGAGATCGACTCAAATCCCGCGTTGTGCACCAGGGGCGAGAGCGAGTGCTCGATCGGATACCCGATCAGCCCGTACACACGCGTGCGCGCGTTGATCTCGCGGAAGCGATAGACATCCAGCAGCTCGCGCACCGTCGGCTGGCCCGGCGCGGTCGCGCTCTGCGGGCGCAATGCGGCAAAGGTCAGAAACCCGCCGAACTTCGGCGCAAGCACGCGCGACATCAGCCCGAACCGGCCCATGCCCAGCGCGATCGTCGGCCGGCCCCCCGCCTGCTCGCTGGCGATGTCCAACAGCTCGAGATTGTCGCGAATCGAGCGGGCCATGTACGCGATCTTGATCAGCCGAGCGGCTTCCTGATCTTGCAGGTCCGCCACACGCCGGAGCAAGTCCGCCGGGCGACCCTTGAAATCGTGCATCGACAGGATCAACCCCGATCGCACATCGCGCGATTGCTGCGGATGGTCGATCGCCAGATGCACCTTCTGCCGAAGATTCGCCGAGCGGGAATACGCGGCGTGCTCGATATCCAGATACTTCGGCGGATGCAGCTGCGCGGGCGAGAGCTTGGTGGCCGCGATGATGCGTTCATACGCGCCGGGCTCGCCGACGGCGCTCTTCGCCGCCCCCCCGCCGACGGTGCCGAGCAGCTCATACAACGAGACGCGGGCCATGTCGTCGCCGTCGTAGTGCCCGCCTTCGCTGGCCGATCGGCAGGTGACGATGCAAGGCAAAGGCGAGAGCGCGACCAGCCGCAAGATCAGCGCGACTTCGTGCTCATCGAGCGAGGGCTCGCCCGAGATGCCGCCGGGAGAAGCGACCAGACCCGAGAAGACCTCATCGATGCGGAACTCAACAAGATCAGCCCCGACATCGCGCGCGTGCTGAGCGTCGGCGAGTGCCGAGGCCTCGTCCTGAACCATGATCGGCACGCAGAGCAGCGTGTGCATCGGCAGATGGTAGTGAGCGCCAGGTCACGCTGCGGGTGGATCGATTAGGCCTTCTTGGTAAAGCCCTTGAACAGGTTTGCCGCAAACTCACCCACCACCGGCAGCGGCACCATCTTGTCTCCCACCGCGTTGACGATGCCCAGGATGTTCAGAATGAGCAGCGTAACGCTGGCGGCGGCCATGACGATCTGTGCGAGGCACGCCAGCGGGGCGAAGATCGCAACCAGAACGACCATGATGATGATCGCAACAACGAACAGCGCGAATCCCGCGAGCCACGTGAACCCTGCTTGCTTCGCGTGATACAGCGCAAAGTCGTTGTTCCGCATCAGCAGCGGCGCGATCCAGAACGGCACGCCGATGATGTTGATCGCGTACGACAGGATCGCAAACAGCTTGCCCTCGTCCAGTTCCTTCCCCGACGGCCCAGCCCCCGAGTTTGAAGGCGGAGGCGGAGGCGGAGTGCTGGGCGTTTCGGGCGATGGCGTGCCGGGTGTGTCGGACATGGATCGTCTCCTGACCTCTTCCCACACCCCGCCAAGCGTGCTGAGCAACTCATGCGTCGGAGACGCGCCCAGCGGCCAAACAAACTATCGGCCGGGCTCATGATTCTCCCGCAGATTCTGCGCGACGTGCCCACATCCGAGGCCCGTGCGCCAGCTCGGGCACCCCGAGCGTGGGCACACCCAGCACCCTCGGCGATTCCCACATCAAACGTGCCAGGGCTCGCGCCCAGGCCTCGGACCGGCATCACAGCGCGCTGATCCGCCGCGCCGTCTCCAGATCGATCAGGTCCTTCACAAGCTGCGTCAGATCACCCGCAAGCACATCGCGCAGCGGATACTCCCCAGGCAAACGCTCGTCGGCGACAATGCCGTCTTTGTACCGATACGTGCGGATCTTCTCACTGCGTTCGCCTGATCCGATCTGTGCTACGCGGGCGGCCGACCGCGCCTCGTTGGCCTTGCGACGCTCCAGCTCATACACGCGGGCCATCAGCAGCCGACGGGCCTTGTCGCGGTTCTGAATCTGGCTCTTGCTCTCCTGCATCCGCACTTCGATGCCGGTGGGCTTGTGAAAGAGCTTGACGGCCGTCGCCACCTTGTTCACGTTCTGCCCGCCCGGCCCCTGCGCCGTCGTGACATCCTCCACCACGTCGGCGGCCCAGTCGATCTTCACTTGCACCTCTTCCGGCTCGGGCAGCGTGGCGACGGTCGCCGTCGAAGTGTGCACGCGGCCCTGGGCCTCGGTCGCGGGGACGCGCTTTACGCTGTGCACACCCGCCTCAAACGCCAGCTCACTCCACACGTCCTCGCCGCGGACGTTGATCACGGCGGCGCGAATCCCACCGACGGCGGGCTCGCCCGAAAGCTCCATCGTCTCAAACGCCCAGCCCCGCTTCGCAGCGTACTTGGCATACACATCCAGCAGATCGCGAGCCCAAAGCGTCGCCTCGTCGCCGCCCGTGCCGGCGCGGACTTCCAGAATCACCGACCCCACCGCTCGATCGTCGGCGTTCACGAGCGCGGTCTTGGCCCGCTCAATCGCCCGCTCGGCCTTCGCGAGCACCTCCGGCAACTCCGCCCGCGCGAGCTCCGCAAACTCCTTGTCGCTCCCCCCTGCACTTCCCAACTCGATCGCGCCCCGCAACCCCTCGGCCTCTTTGCGCATCGCCAAAAACTCAGCATAATCCGCACAAACCGGCTCGATCGCCGCCTTGCGAATCGACAGATCCCGAATCCGCCGATGATCCATCCCCGGCGGCGGATCGTTCAACTGCGCATCGATGCCGGCGAGCTGTGACACGAGGTCGTCGAGCTTGCGGAGGAGGATGGGCGGGACTTCTCGCAGGACATCTGGCATGTGATGCGATGGTACGAGCCACCACACGAATCGTCGCAGGTTGCCCAACCGACAACACACCGCGCATCCGAACCCTGCCTTTCGCACGGCAGTGCGCACGATCGTTGCCGGCGGCGCAGCGAGCGAAGCTCGCAAGCCGCCGGTGAATAGGCAACGACCCTTCCTTCCTCTTTCTTCTCCCGCCCGTCTGAGGGCGGACCATGTGCTCCGATGGCTCCCGAAGGTCCGCCCTCAGACGGGCGGAAGAAGCAGCAAACTGAACAACAAAGTCGATCTTATCGTCTACCGGTGGCTTGCTCGCGTTGCTCGCTGCGCCACCGGCAACCATCGTGCGCACTTCGTGCGAATACTTTGACCATGACCGGCACCGCCAAACACATCCAGCGAGAACGACAGGCCGTGGAGGCGCAGATTCGCGAGGCCTTCCGTGGCGTAACGCGCGATGGCGGTGTGTCTTGGCGGGAATCAATGGTGATTGACGGTTATGGCAGCTCCCTCGACCAAGAACAGGCCCGCGCACTCGATACCGAGCGCCGGTGGGAAGACTTGGTCGAGGATCCGGCTTGGATTCATGAGCCACACGAGGGGGGCCTGACGTTTCTCGATCCGATTGGCTTCCGATACTACATCGCGCCATTGATGATCCGGTGCATCCGCGAAAATGGCGGCGATCATGTTTCGTTCAACCTTGAGAGGGAAAGCGAGTGGGCACTAGAGCAAAGCAGTCTGCTGAACGCTCAACAAGCCCATGTCATTGCTCGATTCATTCGGCTCATGATCACAGTGCACTTGGACAATGACGATGATATCTACGGGCGACACTGGATCGACGCGTACAAGAAACGCTGGCGTCGGCACGATCGAGGAACGCCGCTGGAATTCTGAAGAGGTTGCCTTGGAGCAAAGATCATGAAAAAACCCAGCCAGATCGGCTGGGTTTCACTGAGCGTTGCAAGCAAGCGTCAGCCATCTCGAACTCACGCCGCGGCTTCGGCCTTCGCCTTGCGAACCTTCGCCGCAAAGGCGACGCGCTTGTCGGCCTGGCGGCGGCGGGTCGACGGGTTGCCGCCGATTTCCGGGCCGTCTTCGGCACCGACGAACTGGATCACGCAGATCTCGCCGCCGTCGCCGATGCGGGCCTTGCCGAGTTTGACGATGCGGGTGTAGCCGCCCGTGCGGTCCTTGAAGCGCGGGGCGACGTTCTCGAAGAGGTGCTTGACGATCTTCGGGCTCTTGGTCAGTTCGCCGTAGCGGTTGCGGACGACCTTGTCGCTCGCCGGCACCGGGAAGAACTTCTCGGCGCGGTCGCGGAGCTTGGTCACCGCTTCCTTCTCGGCGTCGGTCGCGGTCGGGTGCACATACAGCCAGTCAAAGGCCATCTGATCGCGACCCAGCTTGGAGGCAACGCGACGCCGGGCGGCGACGGTGCCTTCCTTGGCGTCGGTGATGATCTTCTCGACGAACGGCTGCAAGGTCTTGGCCTTGGGGATCGTCGTGGTGATCTGGCCGTGCTGGAGCAGACTGATCGCGAGATTGCGCAGCGTGGCTGCGCGGTGCGCGGTCGTTCGGCCCAACTTATATCCGCCTCGGCGGTGTCGCATGGTGATGCTCCTCTGAACCTGCTCGACGGACCTTTGGGGTTCGCCGAGGCCCGGACGATTCGGCAGTCATCGCCGAAGTGCGCCGGGCCGAAACTCTACGCTTTGTGCCGGTGAAAGGCCACTGGAGACATACCCCAGCACACCTGACACCGGCCGAAAATACGCTCCGAAGCCGCTTGGCTGCGGAGCGTTTGGGGAACTTTCTTACGCGCCCGGGGTGAACGGGCTGCTCGGGCTCACGCCCTCGGGCAGCTTCATGCCCAGGTCGAGTCCGATATCGGTCAGCTTCTTCTTCACTTCGCGGAGGGACGTGCGGCCGAACGACCGGACCTTCAGCAGATCGGCATCGGTACGGACCACCAGATCAGCGACCGTCGCGATGCGGGCCGATTCCAAGCAGTTGCTCGCCCGGACCGAGAGGTCCAGATCGCCGATGGGCATGTTCAGCTTGCGGATGAGTTCCTCGTCGACGCCGGCGGCCTTGGCGGCCTCCTCGCTTACGAGTTCGCGACCCATCTCGAAGTACTGGACAAACGGGTTGAGGTGCTTGCGGAGGATCTTGGCTGCCTCGACCAGGGCCATCTCCGGAGAGATCGTGCCGTTGGTCCAGATGTCCATGATCAGCTTGTCATAGTTGGTCTTCTGGCCGACGCGGGTCTCTTCGACCTTGTAGCGGACGCGCTGCACGGGGCTGTAGATGCTGTCGACGTGGATGAGCCCGATTTCCTGCTCATCGGTGAGCTTGGAGTACTGCTCGCTCGCGGGGACATACCCGCGCCCGCGGCCGACGCGGAGCTCCATCTCAAAGTCGACCTTGTCCGTGAGCGTGCACAGGACGAGGTCCTTGTTCATGATCGTGACAGCAGGGTCGCCCTCGATCAGGTCGGCGGTGACGTCGCCGGGGCCGGTCGCCGCGACGGTCAACGTCTTGGGCTCATCGGTCTCCATGCGGACGATGAGGTTCTTGACGTTGAGAACGATGTCGGTGACATCCTGCATCACGCCGGGGAGCGACGTGAACTCGTGGGACGCGCCCTTGATCTTGATGCTCGTGACCGCCGCGCCCTCGAGGGACGACAGCAGAATCCGGCGGATGGCGTTGCCGATCGTCGTGCCGAAGCCCTGCTCGAACGGCTCGACCATGAATCGGCCGAAGACATCGCTCTTGAACTTGGAATCGGTAACGACCTTGGACGGAAGTTCCAGACCGCGCCAGCGGATGCGCATGATGAAAACCTCGCTGCCCGGCGGGTGTCAGAACCTGAGACACAAACACCGTCGGCTGATGCGAGCTCGTTCACGCGCCGGGCGGGCGGGGACGGCTCTTCTGTGCGACGGATGAATCGTAAGACTTGCCGCAAAGACGCGAAGACGCAAAGAAGAGAGAATCCAATGTCGGGATTGATCAGGCGATTCCTGCTTGACCCTTTTCGATGTCTCTCTTCGCGTCTTTGCGCCTTCGCGGCGAATATCTGCTTACACGCGGCGACGCTTGCGGGGGCGGCAGCCGTTGTGCGGGATCGGGGTGTGATCCTCGACCGCCGTCACGCGGATGCCGGTGGAGACCAGGCCGGTCACGGCGGACTCGCGTCCGGCGCCGGTGCCCTTCACGTACACCTCGACCTCGCTCACGCCGACCTTGCGGGCCTTCTGTCCGGCCGACTCACCAGCGCGGGTCGCGGCGAAGGGCGTGCTCTTGCGAGCGCCCTTGAAGCCGATCGTGCCCGCCGAGTCCCAGCAAAGGGTCTCGCCGTTGATGTCGGTGATGGTGACGATGGTGTTGTTGTGCGTCGCCCGGACGTGGGCGATGCCGCGGGTGACGTTCTTGCGGACTTTCTTTGCCTTCTTCGCCATGAACTTGAGCTCCTCGGATCAGCCGACGGATGTCGTACCCGGGGTGGATGTGCGAGCTAGGCACTAGGCACTGGGCACTAGGCACTAGCAGAAAACCATCTGGGCGATGTGCATGACTTTGAATCGAACACTAGTGCCCAGTGCCTAGTGCCCAATGCCTGCTTACTTCGCCTTGACGCCCTTCTTGCCGGCGACGGTCTTCTTCTTGCCCTTGCGGGTGCGGGCGTTGGAGCGGGTGCGCTGGCCGCGGGTCGGAAGACCCTTGCGGTGACGCTCGCCGCGGTAGCTCTTGGTGTCCTTCAGACGCTGCACATTCTGCTGAATGGCGCGGCGAAGGGTACCTTCGACGATGTAGTTGGCGTCGATGATCTCGTTGATCTTGGCGAGCGCGGTCTCGTCGATCTCGCTGGCGCGCCTGTCCGGATCGATCTTGGCCTCTTCGAGGATCTTGGAGGCGATCTTCGGGCCGATGCCGTGCACGTACTGCAGGGCGAAGTAGACCTTCTTTTTCTCGGGAATGTCGACACCGGCGATACGAGGCATGGGAAATCCTGTTTTTGATGCACGCGAGGCGTGCGGCGAGTCATTTATCCAACGCCATGCGGAGCATGGCGGTACCCAATCGGATCAGCCCTGCACTTGCTTGTGCTTGGGGTCGGCCTTGCAGATCACACGCACCTTGCCCTTGCGACGGACAATCTGGCACGATCCGCACACTTTCTTGACGCTGGCTTTGACCTTCATCGCACACCAAACCTTTATGCCCAAACCCGGGCGGAAACCTGTCTTTTTACCGAATCCTGTCTTTGTACTCCAGCCTGTCTTCAGGCTGAAAACTACTGGGGGTCGAGATCATAGGCCGGACCGACGCATGCGTCATCCGTCCCATGGGGTACTTGCCATGTCGCCGCGGCAGGCGTCCGATGCCTGCCACCCCCCCACCACCCCACCCACCCATTCCCCACCGCCCAAACCACCGACTCAAACCCGCCTGCCGCCGATCAGTGGCGATAGGTGATCCGGGCTTTGGTCAGGTCATACGGGCTGAGTTCGACGGTGACTTTGTCGCCGGGAAGGATGCGGATGTAGTTCATGCGCATCTTGCCGGAGACATAGGCCAGCACGCGCAGATCGTTGGGAAGCTTGACCTTGAACATCGCGTTCGGGAGGGATTCCTCCACGATCGCATCAAGAGTGAGTTTGTCGTCGTCTTTGGGCAAGAAAATCTCTTAGAAAGCGGTTGAAACAAAGGCAGAGTGTAGGCCGGGGGAATGTGGATGAAGGATCAAGACGCGGTGCGACCGCCGCGAGCCGTCTCATCAGTGCCGAGGAATCCGGCGTAGTTGCGCATCAGCAGGTTGGCCTCGACACGCTGGATGAAGTCCAGCACCACGCTGACGACGATAAGCAGGCCCGTGCCACCAAGGAACTGCGTGACGTTGAAGGGGATGCCCAGCGACTTGTTGATGACCATGGGCAGCACGGCGATGACGGCAAGGAACGCCGCCCCGACGAAGGTGACCCGCTCCATGACCGATTCGAGATACTCCGCCGTGCGCGGGCCGGGACGAAGGCCCGGAATGAACGACCCGTGGTCGCGGAGCTGCTTGGACATGTCTTCAGGGTTGAACTGGACGGTGATCCAGAAGTAGCTGAAGAAGTAGATCAGGATGACTTCAAACACGACGTAGGGGAACGCGCCGTTCTGAAAGTTCTCGGCGAGCCAGGCCGTGGTCTGGGCCCACCAACCGCCCTGCGAGCTGACTCGGGCCTGCTGCTCGAGCATGCTGAAGATCACCGAAGGGAAGATCATCAGCGACGAGGCGAAGATCACGGGCATGACGCCGCCGTGATTGATGCGGAGGGGGAGGTACGACCGCTGACCACCGAAGACCTTGCGGCCGCGGGTGTGCTTAGCCTGCTGGATCGGGATGCGTCGCTGAGCGACGGTCATGAGCACCGAACCGGCGATCACGAGCACAAAGCCCGCGATGATGAAGAAGAGCCCGGTGAAACCGATCTTTCCAGCTTCGCTGGAGCCGGGATCAAAGTTGGTCATGATCCACTGGATCGCGCTGGGCATCTGCGTGAGGATGCCCGCGGCGATGATCAGCGACACGCCGTTACCGATCCCGTACTTGTCGATCTGCTCGCCGAGCCACATCAGGAACATGCACCCGGCGGTGAGGGCGGCAACGCCCATGACCCACCAGATGAAGTTGCCCGCGTACTCGGGGTACACCATGCCCATCGAGTCGATGTACTTCAGCCAGCCGATGCCCTGCACGATGCACAGGCCGATGGTGGCGAGTCGCGTCCACTCGGCGATCTTCTGGCGGCCCGTGGGGCCTTCGTTCTGCAAGGCCTTCAGCGACGGAACGACCTGGCCCAGGAGCTGGAAGATGATCGACGCCGAGATGTACGGCATCACACCCAGCCCGAAGATCGTGGAGTGTCCGAACGCGCCGCCGGAGAAGACGGTGACGAACTGGGCCGCACGCCCGGCGGCGGACCCTTCGGAGACTTGCTGTTCAAAGAACTTGGCGAGCTGCTCCTGGTTCACGCCCGGGACTGGAATCCAGTGCCCGATGCGATAAACCGCCAGCATCGCCAGTGTGAAGAGGATCTTGGTGCGGAGCTCCGCGATCCGAAAAACGTTGATAAAGGCTTGCAGCATTCCTCGCGTCCGTATGTCCGTCCGATAGACCCTGAACCCGATCCTACGTCCGCGGCACCAACGATTCCGAATCGTTCATCACTTCTTGTCCCCGGACTTGTCTGCGGCCTTGTCCGCCGCGGGCTTCTCGGCCCTGGGCGCGGCTTCCTTCTTGCCCTTGGCGGGCTTGGCGTCAGCGGCCGGTTCGGCTTCGTCGCCGATCGGGGCCTTCTTGGCGCCCGAGCCGCGCTTGAGCTTCTTGGTGAGGTTCTTGGGCTTCTTGTCGTCGCTGTTGCGATCGATCCCGCGGACCTTGTCGCGGCGGGTGCCCGTCTCGTTCACCTTGCCGCCAATGCCTTCAATAAGCTTGCGGGCCTTGGAGCTGACGCGGTTGGCCGTCACGTCCAGCTTGACGGTGAGCTTCTCATCCTTGGGCAGATCGCCCAGAATCTTGAGGTCGCGGCTGGTATCGCGGATCAGGCCCGCCTCGATCAGACGATCGGTGTTCACCACGCCGCCCTTGGCAAACAGCGGGTGGGCGATGATGGCCCGGATGTTCACGATCCAGTACCGCGTCGTAAAGTTGAAGTTCGAGAAGCCGAACTTCCGCAGGCGGCGGAAGTAGGGCATCTGACCGCCTTCGAACGCCGTCTTTGAGGCGTGGCCGGAGCGCGAGCTGGCGCCCTTCTGACCGCGAGCGGAGCGACGGCCTGTGCCCGAGCCGGTACCGCGACCGACGCGCTTGCGGTCCTTGAACTTGCCGGCCAGCTTGGTGATGTCGTGAATCATCATGGGAGAACACTCCGCGGAGCTCTTTGAGTCGTGTGGATGGAACGGCGGGCGTCGCGCCTCGCGCTGTAGTTGAACCACGTGAGTTGGGCCACGTGGGACGAGAATCAAACCAAGACCATGCTGGATGCTGAACGCTTCCGGCATGTCGAAAAAATCGGGACTTAGGACGCGGCCGGCGCGGCGCCAACGGAGGCCGGGGCATCGGCGGCGGGCGCCGAAGATTCCGGACCGCGACGCGGACCACGCATGCCGCCGCCACCACCGGGGCCGCCGCGACCGCGACCCTTGCGCTCGTCCTGCACGGTGTTGACCGGGCCCTTGGCCTTCTTCGGGCCGGAAGCGGTTGCGGTCATCGTGGCCTTGGAGGCCTCGATGCGGGTGACGATCTGGGTCTTGCCGAGCTCCTGGCCGCGGAGCGTGCCGACGTCGGCCGGCAGACGCAGCATGTCGAGCCCGTCGAAGACGGCCTTGACGGTGTTGCGCGCGTTGGTCGAGCCGTAGCACTTGGTGAGGCAGTCGTTGATGCCAGCCATCTCAAGGATGGAGCGGACGACGGTGCCGGCGACGACGCCGGTGCCGGGGCTGGCGGGGATCAGACGCACCTTGGAGGCGGAAAACTTGCCCTCAACCTCGTGGTTGATGGTGGTGCCGATGCGCTGCACGTTGACCATGGCGCGCTTGGCATACTTCTGGGCCTTCTCGATGGCGTTGGGAACTTCGTTGCTCTTGGCGTAGCCATAGCCGACCTGGCCGCGCCGGTTGCCGACGACCACGAGCGCGCCGAAGCTGAAGCGACGACCGCCCTTGACGGTCGACGCGGTGCGGTACACGCCGATGGTCGTGGACTCGAGTTGTGATGATTCGTCGAGGATCTCAGGCATGGGTCGCTTTCCAGTCGAATCCGGCTCTGGCCGGACAATGTTCGTGCGATGAATCGTGCTTGGGCTGTGGGCCCGGGTGGGTTAGAACTTCAGACCTTCGGCACGCGCCGCGTCGGCGAGGGCCTTGACGCGGCCGTGGAACATGAAGCCGCCGCGATCGAAGCAGACCTGGGCGATCCCGGCCTTCTTCGCACGCTCGGCGATCAGCTTCCCGACCGCTGCTGCGGACTTGGAGTTGCCCGTCTTGCCCTCGGCTGAGCCCTCGGACTCGACGCTGCTCGCAGAAACCAGCGTCCGACCGGCAAGGTCGTCGATGATCTGAGCGTGCATGTGCTTGACAGACTTGTACACGGCAAGACGCGGACGGCTCGGGGTGCCGGTCACGCTTGACCGCACCCGCTTGTGCCGCTTGATCCGACGCTCGCCTTTGGCTTTGTTCTTGTTCATCGTGACACCGTGTCTCTTCGTGAATGTTCGCCAGCGGCGGTTTAGGCGCCGAACTGCTTGCCCTGCTTCTTCTTGATCGTTTCGGTCGAGTACTTGATGCCCTTGCCGTTGTACGGTTCGGGCTTGCGCTTCTGACGCATCGCCGCGGCGAACTGACCGACCAACTGGCGATCGATCCCGACCACCTTCACGGGGGTCGTGTCGCCCACGGCCTTGTCGACGGTCACCGTCAGCCCATCGGGGATCGGCATGATGATCGGGTTCGCCAGGCCGCAGACCAGCTTCAGGTTCTTGCCCTGGAGCTGAGCCGTCCAGCCGGTGCCGACGACCTGCATGACCTTCTCATATCCGCTCACGACGCCGTTCACTGCGTTCTGCACCAGAGCGCGGTTGGCGCCCCAGAGGGCGCGGGCGAAGCGGTCGTCCATCTTGGTCTTGTCGATGTCGAACTTCACGACCTTTTCCGCGTCGACGAACTGCACCTTGACTTCGGGGTGCACGTTCACCGACAGCGTGCCCTTTGGGCCCGTGACGCTGATCTTCTGGCCACTCAGAGCAACCTTGACGTTGCCCGGAATCGCGACTGGTTTGCGGCCGATGCGTGACATGATTCGATACTCCTCAGGTTGACGGCTCTCGCCCGGGCGGATGCCCGAGCGGCTTCACCTGTTGTGGGTTAGTTCACCTGGGCCAGAAGCTCGCCGCCCAGACGCTGGTCGCGGCACTTGCGATCGCTCATGACGCCATGAGACGTGGACACGATGCAGATACCCAGCCCCTGCATCGGACGAGGAAGCTCCTCGACGCCCTTGTAGACGCGGCGACCGGGCTTGCTCTCGCGCTTGATCTCGTTCAGGATCGTCTCGCCGCGCGGGCCATACTTCAGCTTCAGCTTCAGCTTGCCCTCGCGCCCGTCCTCGACGACGTCGAAGCCGTTGATGTAGCCCTCGTCCTTGAGGACGCCGGCGATGCCGCGGCACACCTTGGTATTGACGCACACCACTTCCTTCGCGCGGTTTGCGGCCGCGTTGCGGATTCGGGTGAGCATATCGGAGATCGGATCGTTGATCGCCATGGGTCTGTCTCGTCTACCAGGATCGGTTTCGTGAACCGTCAGTGATCGGTCGGAAAAATCGTGTTACGGGCTCAGTCGGTGCGTGCGGCTTACCAGGAGCTCTTGCGCATCCCGGGAATCTTGCCCTCAAGCGCCAGCTTGCGGAGCATGATGCGGCTGATGCGGAACTTGCGGTACACGCCTCGGGCGCGCCCGGTCAGCTCGCACCGACGGATCGTCCGTGTGCTGAACTTGGGAACTCGCTTGCTCTTGGCCACTTGTGCCTTGGTCGCCATGTCCTGAACCTCTTGTCACGCCGACGCGGATGCGTTCGGTCGTGTTGATTGTGCCTTTATCCAGTCCTTACGCCGCCCCAGCCGCCGCCTTGCCTTCCTTCTCGTCCTTGCGGAACGGGAAGCCCAGTTCGCTCAGCAGGAACCGGCTCATCTCCGGGTCCGACTTGTCAAACACAAAGTTGATGTTCATGCCGTGGGTGAAGTTCACCTCGGCCATGTTGATCTCGGGGAACACGCCCTGTTCCGACAGACCCATCGAGTAGTTCCCCTGGCGATCGAACGCCTTGGGATTCAACCCGCGGAAGTCGCGGATACGCGGCGTCACCAGGTGGATCAGACGATCCAGGAAGTACCACATCCGGTCGCGACGCAGCGTGACCATCGTCGCCGTCTCGTACCCGGCGCGAACCTTGAAGTTCGAGACGCTCTTCTTGGCCTTGATCACGATCGGCTTCTGCCCGCTGATCTTCGTAATCGTCTGCAGCACCGTCTCGCGCACGAGCGGCTTGAGCTTCGTCCCTTCAAGGTGACGGCCCATGTTCACGTTGATCGTGATCGACTTCAGCCGAGGACGCTCCATCGGGTTCGTCAGATCGAACTTCTGACCGACGGCGGCGTCGACCTTCTCCTTGAAGAGCTGCTTCAGCCGCGGCTCGGGCATCGGCCCGATCGGTCCGTCATGAGCTTTGCTCTTGGAAGAGCCCTTGGGCTTGGTTGTGTCCTTCGCCATGGTGTACTCGCTGCGAATCAGAGGTCTATCTGTCAGAAATGACTGACCTGGGTCAATCGAAACTCAGTCCAACAACTCTTCAAACCGAAAGGGCTTCAGTCCGAAAGGTCTTCAGCCCGACGGGCCTCAGGCCTTTGAAGCCGCCTTCGGAGCCTTGGCCTTGGGGGCCTTGGCCTTGCTTGCCTTCGCCTCGCTCGCCCCGGCCTTCGGAGCCGGGCTCTTGCCCGGCTTCTTGGCGTCGGCCGAGCGAATGGCTTGGCCCAGCGTCTCGCCCGTAGTGGCGGCAACGCGGAGCTTGGAACCATCGGCGTTGGTCTTGAATCGCACGCGGGTGGCCTTGCCCTTGCCGTCGACCGGGCTCACGTTGGAGACGTGGATCGGCGCCTCGCGGGTGATCACCCCGCCCTGCGGATTCCGCTGGGTGGGACGAAGGTTCTTGGTCCGAAGATTCAGACCCTTGATGATCACGCGGGTGTCATCGGCACTTGCGCCGACCATCACACGCATGATCGTTCCGGTCTTGCCTTTGTGCGAGCCGCTGGTGACCATCACCAGGTCGCCTTTTCGAACGTGACGAGCTGCCATATCACACCACCTCCGGAGCGAGGGAGACGATCTTCATGTAGTTCTTGTCACGCAGCTCGCGGGCCACCGGCCCGAAGATGCGCGTGCCCTTGGGGTTGCCGTCGTCCTGGATCAGCACCACCGCGTTGGCATCGAACTTGACGTACGACCCGTCGGCCCGACGGGTGGCCTTGGTCGTTCGCACGACCACGGCCTTGGACTTGTCCCCCGCCTTCACGTCCGAGCCGGGGAGGGCCTTCTTGATCGAGACCAGCACGCGGTCGCCGATGAACGCCATCCGACGCGTGAACTTGCCGCTCCGGGTGGAGCTCCCGTACACGCGGATCACGTAGGCGATCTTCGCCCCGCTGTTATCCGCGACCTCGCACCGTGTTTCTTGTTGCAGCATGGTCAGTCTTCCGTGTTCACGCCCGTTGCCCGAGCGAGAGAAAAGTCAGGGGGGAGAGGAGGTCCTTAGAGACGAATCACCGCGGAGCGTTGGGATCGGTCGTCACCAGTTCGACGCGGTTGCCGCGCTCCACGACGCGGACAAGCGTCCACTTCTTGGTCTTGCTCATGGGGCGGCAGGGCTTCACCTCCACGGTGTCGCCGAGCTTGGACTCGTTGGTCTGATCGTGGACCTGCAGCACGCTTCGCCGAGCCACGAACTTGCCGTACTTCGGGTGCATGGTCTTGTAGGCGACCACGACCGTGCGCGTCTTGTCGCGCTTGTCCGACTCAACGGTCCCGATGCGCGTGGAGATCACCGGCGCTTTCTCGGGGGCCTTGTCTGTGCTCTTGCTGGGCGTCTTGGTCGTGGGCATAGTGTGCTTTCCGTCCGTCTTCAATCCAACTGCGTCGCGTACTTGCCTGTATCTCGCGTACTTACCTGTATCTCTTGTACGTGTCTGTGCTTGGTTTGTCTTACTTCTTGACCAGCCGTGCCGACTGCTCGGTCTTCAGACGGGCGATGTCCTTGCGGACCTTCCCGTACTGCGAGTTGTCCTCGACCTTCTCCGTCACGGCCTGCGAGCGGAGGGTGAACAGCTTGTCCTGGAGACGCTTCATCTCCAGACCAATCTCTTCCGATGTCATCTTCCGAACTTCAGCCCCGGTCATTGGTCATCCTCGCTTGCAATCGACACTCAACGTGCCGCGTATTTCGTGTTGATCCACCGTCGCCAGCATCCGCTCCGAAATCACACCGTCAGACGACGCATCACAAACCGGCATCGCACCGGCATCTTCATCGCCACACGCACCAGTGCACGCTTTGCGGTCGCCTCAGGCACGCCCGCGAGTTCGAACAGCATTGTGCCGGGCTTCACACGGGCCGCCCAGTACTCCACCTCGGCCTTGCCGGTACCCATTCGGGTCTCCAGCGGCTTCTTGCTGATCGGCTTGTCCGGGAAGACGCGCGTGAACAGCTTGCCCTCGCGCTTCAGCAGGTGCATCGCCGCGACGCGACCGGCTTCCAGAACGCGGGCAGGAACCCACGCGCCTTCCAGCGCCTGCAGGCCGTAGTCGCCATAGGCGACGTAGTTGCCCTTGGTCGCCTTGCGCGGGCGGACCCGACGCTGCTCCTTGCGGAACTTGACTCGTTTTGGCATCAGCGCCATGCGAAACACTCCCGAAAATCAGGCACTAGGCACTGGGCACTAGGCACTGGTAAAACACTCCAAACCCTCGATCAACGACGACCACGGGCACGAGCTCGGCCGCCGGCGGCCTTCGATTCGCTCTCGTCCGTCTCGCCCTGCTTGTACATCCCGCGATACACCCACACCTGGCAGCCGATCACGCCGTAGCTCATGACCGCTTCCGCCACGCCATAGTCAATATGCGCTTGCAGCGTGCTCAACGGCAGCGAGCCGAGACGAACGTCCAGCGTTCGGCTCATTTCCGCACCACCAAGCCGACCCGCGAGCTGGATCTTCACGCCCAGCGCGCCAGCCGTCATCACCGCGTCGGCCTTCATCTTGATCGCCCGCCGGAACGCCACGCGCTTGCGAAGCTGCTCGCACACGCTCTCGGCCACCAGCTTTGCATCAAGGTCCGGGTTCTTGATCTCGATGATCGAGATCGAGACCTTGCGGCCCGTCATCAGCACCAGCTCTTCCGTCAGCCGATCAACCTCGGCGCCCTTCGGGCCGATGACCAGACCAGGACGAGCCGTCTTCACGATGACCTTCAGCTCTTCGCGGGTGCGCTCGATGTGAATGTCGCTCACCGCCGCGTGGGGGGGCTGACGATTCAGGCGCTTGTCCAGGAAGCGGCGGATCTTTTCGTCCTCGATCAACAGCTCGCCGTACACCGCCTTGGGGGCGTACCAGCGCGAGCGGTGGGCCTCGGTGATCCCGACGCGAAAGCCAAAGGGTTGCGTCTTCTGTCCCATTTACTTGCGCTCCTCGAGGCCGATGGTGATGTGCGCCATGCGCTTGATGATCGGGTGAGCCCGGCCGCGGTCCTTGGGCTGGAATCGCTTGATCCGCGGGCCGTCGGTCACCGTCGACCGCGTCACGACCAGCGACTCGATGTTCGCCTCAACGCTCTGCGCGTCCGCGAGTGCCGAGCTCAGCGCCTTCTTCACGTCCACCGCCGCCTTCTTGGTCGTGAACGTCAGCAGGTTCAGCGCCGTCTCGACCTTCTTTCCGCGGATGAGGTCGATCACCAGCTTCGCCTTCCGCGGCGAGCCGCGGTGGTGGCGATAGATGCACTCGAACACCGCGATGTCCGTCACGGGCACGCCCACGGCCTGGGCCAGGGCCAGCACGTCCGAACGCTTGCAGCGCGGGTGGTCGCTCCCACGCATCCAGTTCCCGACCGCCGAGATCGCTCGCGAACCGGTCAGCCCGGTGCGCTCCACGGCCTGGGCGAGCTGCTCGATGCTCACGCCCTTGGCCTCGGCGATGGTCTTGAGTTTGGGTCCGTTGAGTCTCACTGGTCGTCCTCCTCGCGCCCTCAGGCGGTCGCGAGTTCTGGGTTGCCTTTGCTTACTTCTTCGCAGGTGCCGCCGGTGCCGAATCGCCGCCGTCGATACCTTCCTTCTTGTTCGTGTGACCGCGGAAGGTCCGCGTGTTGCTGAACTCGCCGAGCTTGTGCCCGACCATGTCCTCCGTCACGAACACGTCCAGAAACGCCTTGCCGTTGTGCACCTTGAACGTGTGCCCGATGAACTCCGGCACGATCGTGCACGCTCGACGCCACGTCTTCATTGGCTCGCGCTTGCCCATCTGGTTGAGCTTCTCAACCTTCCGGTACAGGCGCTCGTCAACGTACGGACCTTTCTTGCTGCTGCGGCTCATGTATCAAACCCTTCGTGCCTGCTTGCCTTGATGCCTCGATGCCTAGATGCCTGTTGCTTGCCTCAGTGCTTCTGACCGTACCGCTTGCTCACGCGGCGACGGATGATCATCTTGCTCGACGCCTTCTTCGGGTCTCGCGTGTTGCCGCCCTTGGCGCCAACACCCGTCGGCCCGACCGGCGGACGATTGCCCTTGCTGCGGCCCGAACCACCACCCAGCGGGTGGGCGTTGTGGCTCTTCGCCACGCCACGCGTAATCGGACGAATGCCCAGGTGACGGCTCAACCCGGCCTTGCCCAGCTGACGCTGGCTGTGGTCGCCGTTGCCCGTCTGACCGATCGTTGCGCGGCAGTCCATGTGAACTTTGCGGACTTCGCCGCTGGGAAGCTGCAAAGTCGCGTAGTTGCCTTCCTTGTTCGTCAGTCGGGCAAACGTCCCGGCCGAGCGGCACATCTGTGCGCCCTTGCCCGGAGTCAGCTCCACGCAGTGCACGTCCAGACCCGTCGGAATGTCCCGCAGACGCATGTTGTTGCCAACATTCGGGTCCACCGCCTCGGTTCCGCTCGCCACCAGCTTCGCGCCAACCTTCAGGTTCAGCGGCGAGATGATGTACCGGCGCACCTTGTCGGCGTACTCCACCAGCGCGATGTGCGCCGAGCGGTTGGGGTCGTACTCGATCCCCACCACCGTCGCCACCTGGCCGTCACGATCCGCACGGCGGAAGTCGATCTGGCGGTACAGACGCTTCGCGCCGTTGCTCCGACCACGCACCGTGATCTTGCCGTGGTGGTTGCGACCCGCGGCTCGCTGCAGCGGCTCCACCAGCGACTTCTCGGGACGCTTCTTCGTCACCTCGGCGTGCGCGTTCACAGACGCGTTTCGACGCCCGGCGCTGGTTGGCTTGTATTGCTTGATCGGCATGACTGTCTTTCCCTAATGCCCAGTGCCTAGTGCCCAGTGCCTAACTCAGAACAACTCGATCTTCATCCCCTGCTTCAGCCGAACGACCGCGGTCTTGGTCGTCGGCATCTGCACCTCGCCGTACTTCATGCGGCGGAACTTCCCGCGACGCGTCAGCGTGTTCACCTTCTCGACCTTCACCTTGTACAGCGACTCTACCGCCGCCTTGATGTCGGTCTTGCTCGCGCGGGGGTCCACCTCAAAGGTGTACCTGGAGAGTTCGATCGCCGCGGTGCCCTTTTCGGTCACCAGCGGACGCTTGATCACGAAGTGCGCTTCCATGATTTACGCGACCTCCTTTTTGCGGCCGAGCGGATTCACCTTGGCGTCCTTGGTGATCTGGCTCGCCGGACCGGCGAGATACGCCTGCAGATCCGCCTTGGAGATCACCAGATAGCGGTGATTCAGCAGATCGAACGCCGTCAGCTGCGTCGGGGGGATCAGCGTCACCGCTTCCAGATTCCGGGCGCTGCGACGAACAGTTTCGTTCTCCGGGGCAACCGCCACCAGGGCCGAGTTGTCCACCTTGATCGCGCCGAGAAACTCGACAAAGGCCTTGGTCTTGGGCGCGCCCCCGACCAGTCCGTCGTTGAGCCCGTCCACAATCTTGACCTCGTTGTCGATCAGCTTCGCCAGCAGCGCGTTCAGATTGGCCTTGCGGCGCATCTTCTTCGGCATGTCCTTGCGATAGTCCTCGGCGTCACGATGCTTGGCGTGCGCGTGCGAGCCGCCGCGAAACTGCGGGACCTTCTTGTCGCCGTGGCGTGCGCGACCGGTGCCCTTCTGCTTGTAGAGCTTCTTCGTCGAGCCCTCGACGTTGTGACGGTTGAGCGTCTTGGACGTACCCACGCGATTGTTCGCGTGATACATCACATACGCCTGCTTGATCAGCGCAGGGTTCACCTCGCCGCCAAGCTTCTCTGCGTCGATGGCAAGCTTGCCAACCTCGACGCCCTTCATGTTCAAGACGGGGACATCCATCGTGTCGTACCTCGTCCGACGCCTTCCTGACCCCGCGACCACTCGGTCGCTACCGGGGCGGAATGGGCTGTGAGGCCCATTCCCGAAATTCCTCGCCTATCCGGACTCGTGCCTGTTGTTGTTGGCACGACCCCGGAATCGACTCGGCATCCTCTTCGTCCCGCACAAGACACTCTCGTGCAGGACGTTGAACAACTGTTCTCGCCCGCCGGTTTCGTTCGACTCCTTGAGTCTCCCGACCTTGCGAGCCCGACGACCGGTCTGCTTCACCCGACCGTTGGAACCAACCTTCACCCGAGCCCCGTCATCTGTTCATCTCGCCAGGTTCAGGCCTTACTTGGCCTTCGCCTCGGCGAGCTTCTTCTGCTTGCTTCGATTCAGACGCGTGCTCACGCGGACCGCGACCACGCCATTGTTCGCTCCCGGAACCGGTCCCTTGACCAGAATCAGGTTCTGCTTGGCATCGATGCGGACGACGTCGAGCGAGCGCACCGTGACGCGGTCATCACCCATGTGACCGGCCATGCGCTTGCCCTTCTTCAGGCCGCCGCCGAAACCACGGTTGGAGCACAGGCCGCCGATCGAGCCCGGCGAACGGTGCTTGCGTTCGGTGCCGTGGCTGGCGAACATGCCCTTGAAGTTCCAGCGCTTCATCACGCCCTGGAAGCCCTTGCCCTTGCTGCGCCCGGTCACATCGACATACTTCTGATCGCTCAGGGCCTCAACGGTGATCTCCTGACCAACCGTGAACTCGCCGAGCTTCTTCGCGTCAACCTTGAACTCGCGGTGAACGCGCTTTGGGGTCGTGCCGGCCTTGGCGTCGTGCCCGATCTGCGGGATCGTCGCCCGGCGGACCTTCTTCTCGCCCCAGCCGATCTGCACTGCGGTGTACCCGTCGTTCTCCTTCGTCCGGAGCTGCGTCACCACGCACGGACCGCACTCAATCACGGTCACGGGGATGCTCGCGCCACCTTCGCCGAAGATGCGGGTCATGCCGAGTTTTTTGCCAAGCAGTGTCAGTGCCATACGTTCAACCAAACCCTTCTGCCGATCGCACCGTACATCAGGCCGTTGCCCGCGGTGGTCAGCGCTTCATGCCGGGGCAGAGGAAGCCAAACCCGATTCACGATTTCCGATACCCGAAAAAAACGCCCCGCGCTCTCGCACGGGGCCGTTCAAAGTCTACTTAAGCGCTCGCCTTGATCTTCACGAACACACCCGCCGGGACGACCAGGCGATTGAGGGCTTCGACCGTGCGCGCGTTGGGCTCGATGATGTCGATGATCCGCTTGTGGGTCCGGATCTCGAACTGTTCACGAGACTTCTTGTCGATGAAGATCGACCGCAGGACCGTGTAGCGCTCCACACGCGTCGGGAGCGGCACCGGGCCCGCAACCTTGGCGTTCGTGCGCTTGGCGTGCTCGACGATCTCCTTGGCGGAGGCGTCCAGAGCCAAGTGGTCGTAGGCCTCCATTCGAATTCGAATCTTGCCGCCGGTCATCGAGTCGCCCCTAGGACTTGCCGATCTTGCCAAACACGTCCATCCGGAGACGACACCACCGACGTGCCCGGATGGGACGCACGTCGGCTGTCACGCAGGCGATCCTTCCGCCTACACGGCCTGCCCGCCTTTGCAAGTCCTCCGTCACCAGCGACCAATCCTCGGCCGCCCTCGACAGGGTGAGTCAGACACCGCCCGGCTTTATGCCAGACATCGCCAACTCGGTTGCACGACGGACCCGGGCCACAGAGGTGCAGCCCGGACCAAGCCCGGAAGAGTAGGTGGCCCCGTCGCGATGTCAACCCGACCGATCTCCGCCCGTCAAGAATTCGCATAGGCCCCTCCCGTCTCCTCGATTTCCCCACCACTTCTCGCCTTTACCCTCCTCGCAGGCAACCCTGGCGAGCGCAGCAGCGCAAACGACCGATAGCACCAGCAAGCATCCCGACCCGATCTGATCGCCAAGGATCACCCCTATGCTCCGCCCCACCCTCATCCTCGTCGCTGGTCTCGCCTTGGTCACCCCCCACTGCTTTGGGCAATCGACCAAGTCCGCCCCCACCGCCCCGAATGCCGCCACGCTCAGCGAGCCGTTCAGAATGGACTCGGTCGGGCTCTCGATCCGCTTCCCAGAGGGTTGCCAGGTCTCGTCTAACCGAATCGGTGGAAGAGCGACCGCTCAGATTCGACCGGCCGACGGCACCTGGAACATGAACATCCAGACCCCCGTCTCCTCAAAGGACGATGGCACAGTCAAGGAAGCCCTTGACAAAACCATATCCCTTATTCAGGGGTCTTTCGGGGTTGTTGATCAGGATCAGAAGAATGTTCTGGACACCCAGGCCCAGATTCTCGATCGCACTGATGATCTCAAGCTGCCGGGCGGGAACGCGGCCCGGGTCTATGTCAGCATTCCCCGCGGCGACAAGTCTCGGCTCGTCAAGGGCTACACCATCTTTCGCCCCCAGTCAAAGCAGTACGTCGTCTTTGAGTTCGTCTGCCACGAGCCGGACTTTGACAAGCTGCGTTCCACCTACGAGACCATCGTCGGGACGGCTCTCTTTGAGAACGCACAAGACGTCATGCTCGCTCGCGGCGCGACCGTCAAGGCCGGAGCCAGCGTGCTCGCCGAGATCAGCGAGCAGGACTATGACGCCGTACTGAACGACAAGGAAGTCTGGTACCGCTGGTACGCCCCATCCGAAACCGGCGCTTCGATGGACGCTCAGGAACTCGGCTATCGCGGCGTCCGCACCTGGCGCGGCAAGCGCGGCGAGATCAGCCCCAGCAAGGCCAAATCCGCGTGGACCAAGGCCGACCTGCAGGAGGGCTATCTCGCTCAGGTGCGAGCCCGAGTGCTCATGGACAAGGGGGCCGTCGACACGGTCGCGCTGTACTTCATGACGCCCGATCGCCAGGAAGAGTGCTGGACCATCACGACCAGCGTCAAGGATGATCGCGGCAACGAGGTCGGCATGGCGAGCGAGACCGGCGCCCGCATCAAGGATGACATG
Source organism: Phycisphaerales bacterium (assembly GCA_019750095.1). Taxonomy (GTDB): domain Bacteria; phylum Planctomycetota; class Phycisphaerae; order Phycisphaerales; family UBA1924; genus UBA4658. Next base: position 18,054 of record JAIEOW010000085.1, on the reverse strand, counting down.
ACGATCGTCGCCACCGCGAGCGGCAAACCCGCGCTCACCGTCAAGCCGCCCATCATGGGCGAGGGGTATATCAGCCAGTTTGAGACCGTGGTCATGCCGCGGCTGCTTGTTCGCAAGCGGCTCGCGACCGATCTCGGGTTCTACTGCTATCAGCGGAATCCGGGCGACGCCGGCGGCACGATCGCGTTCCGACGCGACACGCTGAAGCAGCAGGGAAAGATCTGGACCGTGCAGACCAGCTTCCGCGAAGAGGCCAAGCCGCAGTCTTCCACTTATACCGAGACTGGCGAACTGCTGAACACCACACTCGGCGACGGCAGCGTCTGGGAGCCGATGGAGCTCACCTCACTCAAGCGTCTGTGGCAGAACAAGGGCCTGCCGACGGACCGCTGATCTCCGAGATCACCCTGAGGCCCGTGCCCATTCGAGATCGCCGGGATCGGACGTTTGCGTTCGCCCGGATTGCGCCGTACAACTTGGGCCATGAAGAACTCGGTTCGCTCGTGGCTGAGGCCAGGTCTGTCCATCGCGCTCGTGGCTGGGCTGTGCGTCGGGCTTGCCGCGTGCGGCAACACCTCCAGAGTCGATCGCCGCGGCGTAGCCATCCAAGGCGTGGTGCCAGCCGCACCGAGCGTGCCCTATGCCGTGATCGATGGCAAAGAAGCGCCGGTGCCGAAGATCGCCGGGGGATTGGGCGATTCTGCGACGATTCAGCGCATTCTGGATGAGGGCCGCTATCGCAACCAGGTGATGGACCACCTGCGGCATCTCACGACAAAGATCGGTCCACGGCTGACAGGATCGACCGCTGCGGAAGAAGCCAACAACTGGTCGATGGCGCAGTTCCGATCCTGGGGGCTCAGCTCTGAGCTGCACCGCTGGGGCGATGTGGCGACGCGGTTTGATCGCGGGCCCAGTGTCGGAAAGATCTATGCCAAGAGCGAGCCGAGGCGCCCGCGGCGCAGCGAGAACGCAACGCCCGAAGCCGAGGCGGAGCAGAAACCCGCCGAGCCGCAGTGGCGAGCGGTGCGCGACCTGCAGTTCACCACGCTGGCGTGGACATCCGGCACCGATGGGCCAAGGCGCGGCCCGGTGATCGTTCTGCCCGATAGCGAGAGCGAGTATCAGGAGATCAAGCCCAAGCTCAAGGGCGCGTGGGTGCTGCTGAAGCCCATGAGCATCGAGGGCCGCGGCGGCGTGCGTGGCCCGGGGCAGATGGCCGGTGATCGCTTCCTTGCGCGAAAGGACGCACGCAAGAAGGTGGCCGAGGGCACCGACCCGAGCACGCTTCCGATCGAAGATCGCGTGGCGTTTGACGGCATCCACGGGTTCATCACCGCGGCACAGGACGCTCGAGATCGCGTGTGGACGACGGCCACGCCAAAGTGGCGCGAGCGCAGCGTTGGCGAGATTCCGCCGGATGTCGAGATCACGGTGCGTCAGTCCGACTATGACAACATGCGGACGCGCATGAGCGAGGGGCGCGAGTTCGAAGTTGAGTTTGATCTCAAGCACACGCTGACCCCAGGCCCGATCCCCGTGTACAACACCATCGCCGAGATTCGGGGCACGGAGAAGCCCGACGAGGTGGTGATCGTCTGCGGACACATGGACTCGTGGAACGGCCCGGGCTCTCAAGGCACGCTGGACAACGGCACGGGCACAGCCGTGACCATGGAGGCAGCACGCATCCTTGCGGCGGCCGGGGCCAGGCCCAAGCGCACGATCCGCTTTGCGCTGTGGACAGGTGAGGAACAGGGCCTGCTGGGCGCTCGTCAGTATGTGAAGGACCTGGGCGAGCGTGCGCAGAAGATCTCCGCGGTGCTCAACGACGACGGCGGGACAAACTATCAGGGCGGACTGAAGTGCACGGCGGACATGGTGAGCACGCTGGCCGCCGCGACCGCGCCGATCAATGGCGTGTTCTACGACACCGCCGACGGCAAGCCGATGCGCGTGAACATCCAGGTCGTCGAACGCTTCCCGCGCTTCGCCTCGAGCGATCACTTCGCGTTCGTTGAGGTCGGGGTGCCGGGCTTCTTCTGGGACGAGGTCGGACGCAGCGACTATGGCTGGGGATGGCACACCCAGAACGACAAGCTGGAACTGGCGATCCCGGAGTACCTGATGCAATCCGCCACGTGCGCAGCGATCACCGCGTACAACCTGGCGAGCGCGCCAGAACTTCTGCCGAGAGTCCCTGCTCCGAAGACCGAGAAAGAAGCCGAGAGCGCGACGATGTCACCGACGAATTTCGGCGTCGTGCGCTGACGACGTTTCCTTCAGAGGCCCGTGCGCAAGCTCGGGCACGTGGGCGTGGGAGTCGGGACGTCGGGACGTCGGAAAGATCACTCTTGGCTCGCGTGATCACTGTGCATGGGCTTGCGCCCACGCCTCTGATGAGCCAGTGCTCAGCACTCACCCACGAACCACGCGTTCAGAAAGTCAAAGATGTCCTGGATCACCGGCGTGCCGGAGCCACTACCGCCAAAGTCGGCGTATGGACTCTGGGCGAACCAGGCGTTCAGATAGTCGAAGACATCCTGGATATCGACCGCGCCGGACTTGTTGACGTCGGTCAGGCAGCATGAGGGCACACGTCCGCCGCTGGGATTGCACACGGCCTGGCCCGAAATGAAGATCGCGCCGATCGATCCCTGCGCGCTGCAGGCGGTCGCGATGACGCCGGTTGCGCATGTTGAGCCACGGCAGCAGACGCCCGGGGGCAGGCAAGCGATGGGGCAAGTGGTGCCCGGACCGCGCCATTGTCCGAAGATCGCACAGATGTTTGCGGTGAGCAGTGCGCACCCGCCCGTGGATGTGCAGCACGCGCCAACGGGCATGGGGCACATGATTCCAGTGCAGGTGGTGCCGATGCCCTGGAAAGTGCCGCGCCACTTGGCACATGAGGGTTGGCTGATGCCTGCGGTGCAGACGCCCTCTGGCAGACAGCACGCGCCGATGGGGCAAAGACCGTTCGGCGTGCACGCCGCGCCGCGGTAGAACGTGCCGCCGAGTTGCAGGCAATCGTTCTCGATGACGTTGGTGCACTGGTGTCCCGCGGCGTTGCAGCACGCGCCGGTGGGCTGGGGGCATGAGACGTCGGCGCACGAGATGCCGTCGCCCTCATACGCGCCGCCAGACGATTTGCAGAGCGTCTGGGTCGAGATCGTGCAAGCACCACTTGGTACGCAGCACGCACCGGTGACGGCGTCGCACGCACCGGGGGCGCAGACCGAGCCATCGCCAAGGAACGCGCCGACACACATGATCTGAGGCGTGATGGAACACGAACCGGCGACGCCGCAGCACGCGCCGGTCTGAGCCCGGGCAAACGACGCGGCGAGCGCGACGAGTCCGAGAACAACTGCATGTCGCACCACGGACTGCATCAGGGCAGGCCTTTACTCCGCGGGTGATGTCGATGCGGTCCGAGCGCGATCGTGAGGCCCACGAGACCCCACGAACTGCGCAACAGACGCGAATCAGCAGCCGCCCGCGAACCACGCGTTCAGGAAGGAGAAGATATCCCCAACTGCGGGCGGGGCCACTCCATCGCCCGCAAACTTCGTGTAAGGGCTGCTCGCGAACCAACTGTTGAGATAGGCGAAGATGTCGCCGACGGCGATTCCGCCCATCTTGTCATAGTCCGCAAAGCAGCAGGGCGCGGTGGGGCTGGTTCCGCAGGAAGACCCGGAGGCAAAGGCGACGCCAACATTGCTGATCGGCGTGCAGTTGTTCTGGGCGACGCCCGCCGCGCACGTCGTGCCGCGGCAGCAGAGACCTGCCGGTGGCGTGCAGGCGCCGGGGCAGGTGGTGAACGCGCCGGCCCAGGTGCCACCGAAGATCGAGCAGACGGCCTGGGTGACGGAAGTGCAGCCGCCGGTGGTGGTGCAGCACGCGCCCGCGGGCTGCGGGCAACTGACCGAGGCGCAGGCGGAGCTGACACCCTGGAACGTGCCGCCCTGCGAGGAGCAAGCGGGCGAAGAGAGCCCGGCGACGCATGAGCCATCGGGCAAGCAGCACGCGCCGAGCGGGCAGGTGTTGTTCACGGTGCACGCGACGCCGGCGATGAACGAGCCGCCGAGCTGCGAGCACTGCGTCTGGGTGACCGACGCGCACGCGCCGGTATTCGTGCAGCAGGCGCCGTTGGGCTCCGGGCATGGGGTGGGCGAGCAGGAGGTGCCGACGCCCTGGAAGGTACCGCCGGCGCAGGTGGTGCTGGTGGTTGCGGTGCACGCGCCGGTGGTGTTGTTGCAGCACGCGCCGGTGGGCTGGGGGCAGGGGTTGGGGGAGCAGACGGTGTTGTCGCCCTGGTAGGTTCCGCCGACGGAAGAGCAGTTGGCGGTTGTTTGCAATGTGCAGCCGCCGGTGGAGCCGTTGCAGCACGCGCCCTGAATCACGCCGACACACGCGCTGGCGACGGTGGTGATCTGCTGAACAACGTCGCGGCTGGGTCGGCATCCGCCAAGGCCTGTGGCGAGGTTGCTGAAACGTGTGTATCCCGCGGGGCATCCGCCGGCGCAAGAGATCGCCGACAACCAGTTACGCGAGGCAAAGGTGGGCGCGGCGGGGTTGGTTGTGCCGGTGGAGCAGGGCGTGATCGTCGCGCCCTCGGTGCAGAGGAACGCGTTGTTGCAGAAACTCACCGTGGTGCAGGGCGATGCGCCCGGCTGGTTGTGTCGATCGATCTTCACGACGATCGAGACGAGCCCCGTGCCGCTCGTGCCGTTGACGACCATGCGATCGACCGGGTCGGCGGTCGAATCGACGGAAAACTGGACCTTGACGGCGGAGGCCTGGATCTGCTGGCCCAGAAGCTGGCGGAGCAACAGGTCTTCGTTGGTCGTGCAGGCGGTGCCGCCGGTGACGCGGGTCAAGCTGATGTCAGGGGGCAAACCGGGATCGACGTTCGGATCGGCGCTGGTGACGGTGAAGACCAGAGAAGCATTGGGTTGCCCCGGCTCGCCATCCCAGACCTCGATGGTCCAGCCCATGGTGATGTTCGCAGCGATGCCCGTGCCGGCGGTCGCGGCGAAGAACTCGACGAGTTGCACCTCGATCGGAAATGCCTCGTTCTGCGGCGTGCCGGGATTGGGATCTGCGATCGTGTACGTGGACCCGAAACCCTCGCCCTCAACCATGCCCAGTTGCAGCGTGATCTCGGAACCCTGGTTGATCGAGTCAAAGCAGTTGGTGACGGATTGCACCACCGGCGGGCACCCGCCCGGGCCGCGCGGGCCGAAGGGACGCACCACGCTGGAGGTCGTGCCCGTCGTGGGGTTATAGATGATGCGCTGGGTGGCGAGATTCTGGATCGACGCGTTCAGCGCCTTGTCACTCTCGGCGGCCCGAGCCACCGGAACCGCGGCAACGCCCGAGAACCCCGCGACGGCAAGCGCGAGACACGAGGCCACTGGGCGCGAGAAGCGACGAAAGGCGAGCACACCCATGCGAAAACTCCGTGTCAGCCGAGCATCGAGGAACGCGGGAAAGCGGCAGAACGACCAAACCACGAACGCCGCGAGATAGTCTGCCTCAATTCCATACGAATGGCAAGGGGAATCGGGTCCACAGGGTCGCCCGCGGAAAAACGGCCTCTCTGCCCACCCCACCCCCCACCCCCCGCTCCCGCACCTTAACGCACCTCGTTCGCCGCAGGGTTGTGCCAGCGGCGACCGGTCCGAGCGAGCAGTTCATCCGCCCCGGCCGGGCCCCATGTGCCGGAGCCATAGGTCTGTATGCCCTTTCGGATGGTCTCAGAGTCCAGGAAGGGCTGGCAGATCTTCCAGCTGGATTCCACCTCGTCGCGGTGCTTGTAGAGCGTGCGGTCGCCACGGATGGCGTCGAAGATCAGCGGGGCATAGGCCTCGACAGACTCGCCGCCGAAGGTCTTCTGATAGTCCATGTCGAGCTTGGCCGAGGCGATCTTGAATCCGCCGGAGCCGCCGATGGCCCCGCCGGGAACCTTGCCATCGACGCGGAGCGAGATGCCCTCGGTCGGTGCGATGTTGATGACGATGCGGTTGTTCGGGCGGGAACCGGGGTCAATATCCAGCCCGCGGAAGACGTGCGTGGGCGGACGCTTGAACGTCACCACGACCTCGGTGAGTTTGGAGGCCATCTTCTTGCCCGATCGCAGATAGAACGGCACGCCGTTCCAGCGCCAGTTGTCAAACTGCAGTTGGATCGCAGCAAACGTCTCGGTGTTGCGAGCCGCGTCGACGCCCTGTTCTTTCACATACGCCGGCTCGCCGGTCTTGGCGTCGGCGTCATAGCGTCCGAAGACGCCGAGCTGTGCGGCTTCATCGGTGCGGGCCACAACAGCGGAGTTGAAGAGCTTGATCTTCTCGCGCATGATCGCGTCGGCCTCAAAGCGGCTCGGGCATTCCATCGCGACCAGCGCCAGCACCTGCAAAAGGTGCGACTGCACCATGTCACGCAGCGCGCCGCCGGCGCCCGAGTCGTAGTAGTTCGCCGCTCGGCTGCCCACGCCCACTGTTTCGGCCGCCGTCACCTGAACGTGATCCACGTGCGTGCGATTCCAGAGCGGCTCAAAGATCGCGTTGGCAAACCGCAGCACCGCGATGTTCTGCACAAGCTCCTTGCCCAGATAGTGATCGATGCGGTAGATCGCCTCTTCTTCAAAGACGCGGCCCAGGGCTCGGTTCAGCGAGGCCGCGGAGGGCAAGTCCCACCCGAACGGCTTCTCGACGATGATCCGCTGCCAAGACGAGTCATTCGGATTGATCGAGCACCACCGCTTGCCCTCGGCGACCAGCCCCGCCCCGCCGATCGCCGCGATGATCGGTTCATACAGGTTGGGCGACACGGACAGGTAGAACAAGATGTTCGGCGAGCCGCTGGGCTTCAAGATGTTCCGCTGCTTGGCCAGCGCGTTGATGCGGGCCGCGATCGGGTCGCCCTGGGTCATCTGGGCGGCGTCGCCGGGCTGATAGTGGACAAACTGCGCGAACTTTGCCCACGTCTCGGGATCAAACCGAGCGCTGAACTTCTGCACGCTGGGCAGGAGCTTGGCCCGGAACTCGTCATCGGACATCGGCGTCCGCGACACCCCGACAACACACGTGCCCTCGGGCAGCACGTGCTCTCGAAAGAGGTCGTACAGCGAGGGGATCAGCTTGCGGTGCGTCAGGTCGCCCGAAGCCCCAAAGATGACGACAACACAGGGCTCGGCGGGATTGGCGGAGGTTTGGCCGTTCATGGGGGGGCGAGGGGAGCTTGGGGGTGGAGCGGGTTTCGGGGCTCGGGTTTCGGTTTCTACATCGCGCTGACGTGGTATCGGATGCCGATGCTCAGAATAGTGACTTCGCCATCGCAAACAACGCCAATACTTCACCACAAACCCATGGCCGACCCCCGCCGAATCCTTGATGCCAACCTCAACCGTGCCCGCGAGGGGCTGCGGGTCATGGAAGACATCGCGCGGTTTGTGCTCTCCAGCGGCTCCCTGGCGGCCGAGCTCAAAGACTCCCGCCACCAGCTTCGACGCATCGCCGAGGCGGCCCGGCTGGATGCCCTGACGCTCGCCGCCTGGCGTGACACACCAAACGACGTCGGAACAGGGATTACCACCGATCCGGAGACCCAGCGTCGGGGCCTGCTCGATGTCGCTATCGCGGCGGGAAAACGGGCGGGCGAAGCTCTGAGAGTCATCGAAGAGTGCGTCAAGGCCCTGCCCGAAGTTCCTCCAGCAGACTCCCCCACTGCCCCGCGTGTTGAAGTGAGCCCCGCGTCACTCGCCAAAGACCTCCGCTATCGGGTGTATGACCAGGAGCGTCGGCTGCTGCTGGCCCTTGGCACGGCCGACGGTCGCGTGCGACAGTGGCGGCTGTGCGTGCTCATCACCGAGTCGCTCTGTGCCAATCGCCCATGGCCCGAGGTCGCGGCTTTGGCGCTCAAAGGTGGGGCCGACTGCCTGCAACTGCGCGAGAAGGGGCTGCCGGATCGCGAGCTGCGGCGGCGGGCGCGACAACTGGTCGACGTCTGCCGATCCCACGGCGGGATGTGCATCATCAACGATCGCCCCGACATCGCCTTGCTCAGCGAAGCCGACGGCGTGCATCTTGGGCAGGAAGACCTCTCCATCGCCGACGTCCGTCGAATCGCGGGCCGAAGCTTGATCGTCGGCGTCTCTACCGCGAACATGACCCAGGCACTGAGAGCCGCGGAAGATGGCGCGGACTACTGCGGATGCGGACCGATGTTCCCCAGTTCAACCAAGGCCAAACCGGCACTGAGCGGGCCGGAGTATCTTCGGCAATATCTGGCGGATGAACGCACGGCGAGACTGCCGCATCTGGCGATCAGCGGGATCACGTCGGACAACGTCGGGACGCTTGCGAGTGTGGGCTGCCGCGGCGTCGCGGTGTCGAGCGCGGTGTGCGGGGCGGTGGAGCCGGAGGCGGCGGCGCTTGAGATTGTTCAACGACTCGGAGATCGGGGTCTTTAATACCAATCCCAGTTGCAATCCGGGCACGGATCTCAAGTGATCTCCATCTCGTGCTGACCTACTTCGGTCTTCAGCCCGAAGGGCTGGTGGTCAGTAGCCGGGGGTGAGCGAGGCTTTGCGAGCCACCCCCGGATAGCGTGTCACAAAACATCGTGTTGCTCATCGGCGATTGCACGCCGAAGGCGTGCTCGTTGCGATTGTGCCGAGTGGAACGGTGAGCACTCCTTCAGAGTGCCGTGGATCCCAACTCCGCGGCACCCAAGGCGACTTGTTCCGGGCGTGTCGCTGCGCTCCACGCCCGGCTACGGACGACCAGCGCTTCGGACTGAACACAGATCTCATTCTGCGTGCCGCACATTGCCGTAGAGGGCGGATTGCACTTGGAATCAGTATGACTCCGCACGTCTGCCGCGACATCGAGCATGTGCTGGAGCCGCTCGCGGTCGTTGGGTCCGCCCTTCGATGGGTCACGCGGCATGGAGCATCCTCGCCTCGCGCAAGACCTCTTTGCGGAAGTAGCGTGAGATTTCCAGAGGCGTTCGAAGGTCCACCTCGCGCCCGATCATCTCCGAGAGCTCGATCTGCATTGCGGAAATGGCGAGGTGGCCAGGCGTTCGGCCCGGCAGAAACTCGATGAGCATGTCAACATCGCTTGTCGGGCGAAACCCGTACCCGCCCTCTGAGGACGGAGGCCGAAGGATGCTGCCAAAGAGCGACAGCCAGGCGATGCCGTGGCGCTGGCAGAAGACCGCGATCAGGTCCTTCGGGAATGTGACGCCGTTGATCTGCATGCGATGACACAGGATCTCGCCCAAGCACCATCTCATCTCGGCCTGTGAGCGATGCACGCACGGTCCGACGGGCACCACCCCTCCCCCAGTGGAATGCAGTGAACAAAAAGAACCGGCCGATCCCGAGGGATCGGCCGGCTGAAGGAGCATGTTGTCGAGCGTGTAGGTCGCTCGCTTTGGTTCCGGACCTGTTGGATTAGAACAGGAGTTGGAACTGCAGGCGGATGGCGACTTCGTTCTCATCGGTCTGGCCGATGATGCCGACGCCCGTGTTGGGGAGGCTGTTGAAGACGGCGAGGTCGCTGGTGTTCTCAAACGACCAGACGACGTCGAGCGTGGCCTTGGCGGCGTGCCCGGCGTAGTACTGGTTCAGACCGACGGTGAGGAAGTTGTAGGTGTCCTCGGAGAAGCCACGGTCGCTGTCGGCGAAGATCGCGTCCCAGCGAGCGAAGAGTTCGGTGTTCTCAGCGAAACGCCAACCACCCTGGACGACCGCGCCGAAGTCATTGAAGTCCTGCGAAGCCGCAGAGGTGACGGAGTCTTCCTGGTAGCGGCCGATGAACGCGCCGAAGATGTTCCAGCTATCGCCCTCGAGCGAAGCGTCGACCGTGTACTCGAGGGTGTCGCGATCCGGATCATTCACCGTAGAGGTGTTGTCGGACTGCTGCCAGTGGACGGCGGCACCGAGGAGGAACCCGAAGTCAGAGCCCTTCGCGCTGGTGAAGTCCTCGAACTGCTTGAAGTTGCCGCTGAAGAGGAACTCGCCGCGGGCGGTGACCGCGTACTCGGCCTGGCCACGGGTCCCGAAACCGCCGGTATTCTCAGACTCGATGAAATCGGTGTTGATGGAGTTCAGGCCGTCGGAGAAGGCGACGAACCCGCGCCAGTTTTCCTGCTCATAGGAGAGCTGGATGCCCTGGCTGAAGCCCTGCGTGTACGCGCCGTTGGTGAGCGAACGCTCAGCCGCGAGCTGCTTGGCGCTGGAGACCATCTCCTCGCGGAGAAGGGGCAGCTTGAACTGGCCCCAGGTGGCCTTGAGGCCGTTGGCGAACTTGTAGCCGGCGTAGGCGTAATCGACCGAGGCCGAGTCGCCGTTGTCGTTGCGGAAGCGGACGCGGAAGAACCAGTCCTTGTTCAGCTCGCCGTCGATGTCGAAGCGAGTGCGACGGGTCTGGAACCCGTGGGTGAAGTCGTCGTTCGGACGCCCGTTCGGGGCAGCCGTCGCGTCATCGTCACGGAAGTTGAGGACATAGCGGAACTGGAGCTGACCGCCGACGTTCAGGCGGAAGCCGTCGCCCGCGATGAAAAAGTCCGAGCCGTCGTGGCCAGCATCGCCGCCGGCGAGGAGGCTGGAACGCGTCTCGGCGTCGCTGAGCATCTCGGCGACGACCGCGCGGACCTCGTCGGAGGACTGCGACTGAGCGAGGGCGGCAGCGCCCGACACGCTCAGGGCCGCACCGGCGAGCATCAAGAGACCCTTGACCTTCATTCTGAGACTCCTTTTTCTTTCTAGGAACACTGTGAACCGGTGTGACGAGGCGCCGTCTCCGTGCGCCCCAAACTGTGATCTACAACGACCCCACCACCCTGAAGACGTTTCCACCCGTTGCGACCTTTTGGGGAGGACAACTCCCCACGATGAACATTCGGAAACAACTGCTTCGATCCGCTCTGGTCATCGGCCACGATTTGGCCGACACCTCTTCTCGGACTTTGTGTGAGGGCTACCCCACATTTCATCCGAGCATCCGCAAAAGCCCGTCAGTGTCCACTTCGTCAAGCGACCCTGACACCCGATCTCATCGGCCTTTCAGCCGCTCGGGGTGGCGATGCTACCCGCCAAGCTTAGCAAACGCAAACTCACTTGCGGCTTTTTTTCGACCGCTCTGGAGCATCCGCACCAAACTTGGGCCACCTTTTGCGTTTTCCCCGGCATTTTGCGCAATCTATGCGCTATTTCCGCCCTCTTTGTCCCCAGACGCATGCCTATCACAGTGCGAACTTTGTGTAAAGACCGCCATTTGGCACCTTTGCTGCTTGCCTGATCCAAGCTGAGCCAGAGGATTGTCTTCTGTATGAGCACCGCCAAGCGCATCATTGTGGTTGAAGACGAGGCCGACCTGGCCGAGCTTTTGTCATACAACCTGCGCAAGGCCGGGTATGACGTGGAGACCTGCCGCGACGGCGCGTCGGGGCTTCGGCGAATCCTGGAGATCGGCCCGGATCTGGCGATCCTGGACATCATGCTCCCGCAGATGAACGGCCTGCAGATCGCTCGGCAGATGCGGACACATCCGAAGACCACCCAGACACCCATCCTCTTATTGACCGCGAAGGCCGAGGAGGCGGATCAGGTTTCGGGGCTTCAGGTCGGCGCCGATGATTATGTGACCAAGCCGTTCTCCATGAAGGTGCTGCTGGCCCGCGTGGAGGCGATGCTGCGGCGTTCTCGGTCCGATCGCTCGGAACAGTCCGATCGTCTGGAAGTCGCCGGTGTGCAGATCGATCTGGCGACGCACGAGGTCACCGTCCATGGCGAGCCGATCAAGCTCACCCTGACCGAGTTTCGCATTCTCGTTGCGCTGGTTCGCGGCAAAGGGAAAGTCCTCAGTCGCGCGGATCTGATGTACACCGCGATGGGGCCCGACGTGCTGGTCACGACGCGGACGATTGACGTGCACGTTGCAGCGATCCGCAAGAAACTGCTCACGTGTGGGGCGAAGATTCGCACGATCCGCGGCGTGGGGTATCTTTTCGACGAGGCCGCCGAGGGCATGGCGCTGGAGGCCGAGGGGCAGGAACGCTGACAGGGCACCCGCGGCGATGTTGGACCAACAGGGACAGAAATCATCGAGTGTTTCCATCGCGGCCACGCTTTGGGTAGCCGTGGCCTCGGTGGCGATTGTCGCCGCCGGTGGGCTCACGGCCGTGGGTCTGAACATGGATGCCCCGACGGCGGCGGCGACGATCGCGATGTCGGCCATCATCGGGCTGGTCGCTGTCACCTGGCAAGCACGGCGCGAGCGGCGCGCCCTGGCCGCGCTCGAACGTGCCGCGAGCGAGATGCTCAAGGCCAGCCGACCCATGTCCGGCGGATCGGCTCTCGGAAGCGTCGTCGCAGAGGAGGACGTGCCGGGAGATCTCAAGCCGCTCGCGGGCTCGCTGCGTGATCTCGGGGATCGGTTTCAGGCGCAGATCAAGCAGGCGGCGAAAAACAGCCGCAACCTTGAAGCGCTCATCGACGCCATGGATGAGCCGCTGCTAGCGACCGACAACGAAGATCGCGTGATCCTCTGCTCGCGCTCGACACAGCTGGTGCTGAATGGCGGGCCCGATGGTGTCGAGAAGGGACTCATCGGCCGGAACATCCGCGACATCTTCACGAGCGCGGACATACTTGAGATGCACGCACTGGCCAAGGCCGGGCAGGTTCGGCGCGGCCGCGTGCGCGTGGTGACGCCGATCGGACAGCGGACGTTCCAGGTGTCGGCATCGCCGGTGCCCGCGGCGTGGGGTGAGGGCGTCTTCGGCGCGGTGATCGTGCTGCGCGATGTCACCGAACTGGATCAGGCCGTGCAGGTGAAGACCGACTTTGTCGCCAACGCCAGCCACGAGCTGCGCACACCCGTCGCGGCGATCCGCACCGCTGCGGAGACGCTGGAGGCCACCGGCGACGATCCGAAGATGAGCGAGCGGTTGCGCGGGATGATCCTTTCGCACGCCGAGCGGCTGGAGGAGATGCTGCGCGATCTGCTGGACCTCTCTCGGCTGGAATCGCCGGACGTGCCGCTGAAGATCGAGCGGATCGATCTGGATGAACTGGAGCGCACGCTGAAGACCTTGGCCGAGCTTGCCTGCACCGAGCGCAAGCTGACGCTGGTGTTTGAGTTTGAGGACGAGCTTGAAGGGCTGCGGACCGACCGCAAGCTGCTGATGCTGATCCTGCGGAATCTGGTTGAGAACGCGACGAAGTTTGCGAGCGAGAACACGACTGTGCGCGTTGTGGGCAGCGTGGTCGAGGCCGAGGTCTCGCGCACCGCACGATCGCCCGCCGAGCAGTCGGGTCCGCATCCGGCGGTGGTGCGCTTTGAGGTGATCGACAAGGGCATCGGCATCCCGCTGAACCAGCAGGAACGCGTCTTCGAGCGCTATTACCAGGTGGACCCCGCCCGCACCGGCGGCGGCCCAAGCTGGAAGCGCGGCACGGGGCTTGGCCTGTCCATCGTCAAGCACGCCGCCAAGGCCCTGCACGGCCGCGTCGGACTGAGCAGCGTGTGGGGCCAGGGGACGACGGTGTACGTGGAGTTTCCGGCGACCGTGGAGCCGGGACAAGAGGGCGATGGTCGCGTGCTGAAGTTCAAAGCCGGGGCATAGGCCCGTTGTGGAGAGGGGCGTGGGAGGTGCGGGGTGCGGGGGTGAGGGGCGGACGCGAGGACGACGACGGCCAAGGACTTCGCCGAGCGGGAGCGACCGGCTCCGACGCTCCGCGTCTTCGCCCCAACGGAGCGCCCCCCCACGGGCTGTAGCCACGGGTGAAGCCCGCGCGTCGGGGGGCCGCGGGCGCGACCCGTGGAAAACGCCTCCTCCGCGCGGGACCGCCTCGGAGGGGCAGAGGATTCGAGTTACTTCCCGTGTGCGGCCAGTGCGTCATAGGCGTCGAGCACGGCTTCGCCGATGGAGCCGCGTTCCCAGGCTGGGCCGCCATCCCCGCGGTCGTCGGGCTTGATGAAGCCTGTGCCGGTGAAGGTGCTGAGCATGTACTCGGCGTCGTCGCGCTCGATGCCGTAGAGGTGGAAGAAGGCGGCGTCGAGTTCGGCGCGGAGGTCGGCCCGCTCCTGTTCCTTCCAGATGTGGACGCCGTCGCCCCGGCTGCCCTTAAAATCACAGGCCTTGGCGAGCGGGAGCATGTCCTCGGCGGTGCAGGAGAGTTTGAGGACTCGCTCGCTGATCCAGTTTTCGAGAGTCTCTCTCTTTGACCACGGGCACTTGTCGGCGTAGGTGTCGGGGGGGAGCGTGGGGAGCTGTTCGACGATGAAGAAGTTGAGCGTGATGGCTCCGATCTTCTGCCGCGTCACGTAGTCGAAGACGAACGAGTTGAAGTTGCCCAGCAAGCAGGCGTGCCGGCGTGGCTCCGCGTCGGTAAGCATCAGCACGAACTTGTTGGTGATGGCGGCCCGGGGCACAAACGCGGAGATCATGGTCCGTTCGTTGGTCGCGCTGGTGATGTCCTTGAAGCCCATGAACCACGGCTTGTTGCCGGGTTGTTCCGCCATCGTCTTCTCAACCACGTCTTCCGCGACCCACCACCGGGGCAGGACGGCGAACTCGGGGTTGGCGTGCTGCACGAGGGAGGTTTCGGACTTCTGGCCCTGCCGCACCCAGTTGTCGTCCTCCACCACCACACTTGCGGCCCGGTGGTCGAAGGCTTGCACCATCTTGGCTTCGTACAAAGGCAGAGCGCGGACCTTGGTCTTGGCGTAGATGTTGCCCTGGAGTTTGTACCCCTTCTTCTCCCAGACCTTGCCCTCGTAGAAATGCCCGGCGTCGTTGGTCTGGTCGAACATGCGGAGGAACTTGATCCCCCACGGGTTGCCGCCTGTCTTCCTGTTCTCGTCGATGAGGATCGGGACGCGCTTGTAGATCGCGCGGGTCAGGTTCGCGTCCCGGCGGGTGCGGAAAATGGGGCAGGTCTTGGTGTTGGGGTTCAGCAGCTTCATGTCCGCCGCGGTGAGGGCGATATGCCGCTGCTTGTTGCTCTCGGCGGCTTCGTCCACGTCGCGGGCGAAGAAGACAAAGTCGGCCTGTTCGGTCTGCTTGTCGCCGCCGCCAAAGACGAGGGCGGTGAACTTGAAGGAGCGATGCACGTCCTCGAAGTGGCCTTCCTTGTTCTCGAAGTCGTAGAGACTCACCAAGGCCTTGCGGTCCATGAGGTCGTTGAAAAACTCCTTTGTCGTGTCGTCGGTGGCGATGCCCGAGGGGACCAGCAGGCCCGCCATGCCCGCCGGGGCCACGATCGAGCGGGCGAGTTCGGCGAAGAGCATGTACAGGTTCACGTCGCCCTTGCCGGTGAGCGGGTAGCGGTTCGAGCCGCGTGCATAATCGAGCATTTTCTGGGCGCGGTCGCGGGCGGCGAGGTACGACTCGTGCAACTCGGGCGCGGCTGTGGGCATCGCGGCGATCCGCTTCTTGCGGTCCGATGCGCTCACGGCCTGCGCAGTGACGGGGTCGGTGAGGGAGAAGAACTCGCGGTCCTGTACCTTGACCCGCTCCCACGGCGGGTTGCCGATGACGCAGTCAAACCCGCCTTGGGTACCCCCACGCTCCGCGTGGGGTTTCTTGCCTTCGATCCCCACGCGGAGCGTGGGGGTACCCGAGCCAGAGCCGAAGACCTGCGGGAAGGTCTTGGCCCAGTCCAAGGCGTGCGGGTCCACCGACGGATCGGTCACGAGCGAGTTGCCGTGGACGATGTGCTTGGACAGGTCCATCAGCGTCTTGCCGGCGCGGGCGGAGCGGATCCACAGGGCAAGTTGCGTGATCTCGACGCCCTCGCGGGAAAGGTCTACGCCGTAGAGGTTGCTCCCGAGGATCAGATCGGGGATCGAGTCTTCGATAGCGGCGAGCTCGGCAGGTGGGACGCCTGCCCCACCCAAGCCGTGGACGACGGCCTTGTAGTGGGCATCCATCGCGTCGTAGGCGCGGATGAGGAAGGCGCCCGAACCGCAGGCGGGATCGCAGATGGTGAGGGCCTTCAGGCATTCGAGACAGGCGGTCCAGTACGCGCGGAGGCGCTTAGGGTCTTGTGTCTCGCGGGATTCGGGATCGACCTTGTGCGTCTTGGCCAGGGCCGCGAAGCGGTCGCGCACGAGGGCATCGACGGTGCGCTCGACGATGAGGCCGGTAAAGGCCGGGGGCGTGTAGTAGATGCCGAAGCGCTTGCGCTGCGCGCTCTTGGGCATTTTGGACAGCGGAGAGTCGACACCATCATCGTCCCCAATCGCGGGTTTTCGCTTGGCATGCTTCTCTCGCCACTGGCGCGAGTCTGTTGCCACTGCGGGATCCGAGTTTGCTTTGAGGGCGAAGAGCCCGCCGACGCGGAGCTTCTCAAGCTCGGTGATGGAGCGTTCGAACAGGTGCCCGAGGACTTCGACGTTGACTTCCTCTGAGAAGTCGAAGTCTCCAAAGCCCTTGAACCCGATGGTCCACGGCTCATCATCGAGTTCAAGGTCGTCGATCTCGGAATCGGGGGCGAAGAGCCCGCCGTTGAAGGCGTTGATCACGGGCTTGACGCTCCCGCCCTGATCGACGGCGTGGAAGAGCCCGAGGAAGTTGTGCCAGCGTGGGTTGGTCACGCGGCTAAACGCGGGCAGGGCGGTGGCCGCCCGCTCTAAGCACTTCTCGGGCAGAAGCCCACGATCCTCGCAGAAAGCGATGAAGATGATGCGGTCAAGCAGCTTCTGGGCAATGCGGATGGCTTCGTCGAGGGGCTTGCCCTCTCGGAGCTTCAAGTGCTCGATGAGGCGGAGTCGCTGGTACTGGTACGACTTGTAGAGGTCGTCCCCGACATCTTTCTGCCGCTTCTGGGTCTTTTCGAGAAGTGACGTCGCGCGCGGTAGTTGCCCGAGTTGCGAACGCAGAAGCCCGCCGCGCTCAAAGAGCACATAGAACTCATTGAAGCGGTCGCGGTCGCGGAGTTCCTGGAGCGTGAACTCTTCGTAGGCGAGGTTGCCCTTGCTCTTGTGATAGAGGCGGATGAGCGAAAAGTTGGACACGATGCCCCACGGGCATTCGGGGAGGGCGTTGAGGTAGTCCCAGCACTGCTGGACGGCCGTGCGGCCGTTGGACCTGTCGCGGTCGATGTCGTTCTGGGCGTCCTTGAGTTCCACCACGACGGTTGGACTCTTGGCACCGGGAAAGTCGCCGAAGGCGGCACCGGCGGTGCCGATACCGGGCACGGTGTACTTGTGCTCCAGTTGCCAGCCCGACGGGCTTTGCGTCTTCTCGGCGTACCCGAGTCCCTCGCCGAAGAGCTGGTCAAGGAACTGGGTGTCGATCGAGGTTTCTTTGTGCTTGGCGAGTTGGCCGGAGGATTCAAGGTCGGCCCATCGCACAGCGATAGCGTGGGCCTTGTCCTGCGCGGTGTCGGAAAGCTGCTGATTGGCGGCGGCTTCGCGGAGATATCGGGGGATAAAGAGCGCCCGCTGGCGGCGGATGCGGCGATCCAGAGCGCGTTCTTGCTGCTCGAAGAGCCTGGGATTGCCTTGTTCTGCAAGCTTCTTCTTCGCCATAGAGATTCCGCGTCCGTGCGAGGGGGGATCGGAGGCATGGTAACGCGCCGTAAAGCAACAGGCACGCGGGAGATTTGCCGATGCCAGGGCTGCCGCCCCCGGCACCCCCGCTCAAGGCACTTGGACCACACGGTCAGCGATCCGGGCAGCTCCTTCGGGCTTCGCTGTGGTTGCGCCGGGCTCCGCTGTGGTCGCGCCGCGGAGCAAAGTTGCCACGACGAAGACCTCGGTGGTCACGCCGCGGAGCAAAGTGGTCACGCCAAAGAGCTCGGTGGTCGCGCCGCGGAGCAAAGTGGTCGCGCCGCGGGGCTCGGCGTGGCTGACGCGGAGCATCGTCGGGCTATTTGGACCTGCGACCCTTGCGCGAAATCGCGTCGATCGTTGCCGCGGCGGCGGGAGGGGCGGATTTATGGGGACGGGGGGGGGGGGGGCAAAGAGGGGTCGTGGGAACAAAGCAAAAAGGGGGCGAGGGATGAAAGGGTAGTGGGAATTAGGCAAACGCAGG
>JAIEOW010000158.1 GCA_019750095.1 Phycisphaerales bacterium | reverse complement strand
CCACCGGCGGCTTGCTCGCTCTGCTCGCCGCGCCGCCGGCAACGATCGTGCGCACTGGCGTGCGGGAAGCAACGGCTCATGACTTTGTGGGCTACGCGTCACGTTGCGGCGTGCAGCCGCACTCCGGACACCGAGACTCCGCGGGAACACCCGCTCGGCTATACCCACACTTCTCACACAACCCCGCCGCGCGACGACGGGCTCGGCGGTTGATCGGCATCAGATACCACGCGATCGGGATCGCGCCGAGCACGATCGGGAACCAGCAGGGGATGTGCAGCACCGTGTGCCACATGCCTGTGCCCCCGCCGTCGTCGCGCTGGAGGCCGAGGCCGAGCACGCGGCGGTCGTTGGGGGACCATGCGTTCCATGCCTGCTTGGACGGCTGGGGGTCGAAGGCGTAGATCTTGAGGCCAAGCTCGGGTTGCCACTGTGCCCGAAGTTTCTCGGCGTCCTGGAGGGCACTTGTGTATCCCGACCGCGAGAGGATCAGGCGGTCGTCGAGCAAGGATGCGGCCGAGGTGATGACCGACATCTCGAACCACCCCGGGCTGTCTGGTGATGGGCGCGTGGCGTTTGCCGAGAGGTGTCGCACCATGACGGCGCGAAAGACGCTGAACGACCACGCGCCCGCCGCGATGATGGCGATCACGCAGCCAAGCCGGGCGAACCAGAGCGCGATCGAGCGTGGACGTGTGCGGGTCATGATCGCTTGTTCATGCGTGCCACGGCAGGTGAGCATACCGGCCGCTGCGGGACCCCGTTTCAAAAGCACAGCGGGCGCGACCAGTTGGTCGCGCCCGCCGGAGAAGAGACGTTGTGAGGGCGGCCCAAAGGCGCTTAGAGCACGGTCACCGTGCCGCGCTGGGTGCCGATGGTGCTGTCGCCGCCAGAGGGCTGGAGGTTGCCCAGGGTGAGGTCGTAGTGGCGGAACTGGGCGACGACCGGGTCCGTGGAGACAACTTCAACCGAGAAAAAGAACCGGTTGTTGGCATTCTGCGCCCGGAGCGCGATGCTGAACTCGTCGGCGGGGTTCGCGAGGTCGATGAACAGCGTGCGATCGCGGGCTATCGAACGTGTGAGCGATACTACGAAGCCGTCGGTGAACAGAAACCGGACCGTCACATCCGTCGCGGCGGTGTCGGTGATGCCGAAGAACTGGCCGGGGTTGTAGATCGCGATCTGCTCAAAGAGATCGACGCCGGCGCGCTGGGCGTTCATGAACCCTTCGGCAAAGTCATGCCGCGTGGCGGCGGTGTAGCTGAAGGGGTTGGTGGCGATGTCGTTGTTCTCGATGTGGCGCGTGGAGACATAGACGCGCTGCGCACCCGCGCTGTACAGCACCGTGTAGCGCTTGCCCTGCAGAGCCGAGACATCGGGGAGCGTGAACGACGACCGCGTGCCCGGCTGGATGAGCAGGGCCGAGGGCGTGATGGTGAAATCGGGCGTCGCGTCCTCAAACCGGGCGATGAGCGTGACGAACGCGGCGGCGGTGTTGGGATTGACGATCGAAACGGTGTCGCGGACGGGGCTGGCCGCTGCGCCGCTGTTGGCAATCGGCAACACGCCACGGGAGGCACCGTTGCCGGTGAGCCCGAGCTGGGTCGCACCGCCCCGGTCGTTGCCGGTGGTTTTGTACCCGGTGCTGGCGGCGACGATCGCGACGTTGGAGGTGATGCGGAGGGAATACTCGCCATCAACGAGTTCGGTGAGCGCGCTGATGGCCAGACCGCCGCGGCGGAAGGCCTCGGTGCTGCGGGTGACCTCGATGGTTGAGCCGCTCTCCTGGAAGAACGTGAGCGTGAGGTTGGCCGGAACATCCTGGCTGTTGGACCAGACGACGAAGTCGTTGATGCCAGTGCCCTTGCGGATGTCGGGGAGGAACCAGGTCGTGGAGGATTCGCGCGTGAACGCCTCGATGGTCGAGGAGCCGAAGTCATAGTGGCTGATCGTCGCCGCGATCGGGCCGGTGGCCCAGACTTCGATGGAATAGGGCGTGCCCTGGCGGGGGACAAGATTGTTCGCCGGTGTCGAAAACGTGCTCAGCGTCACGCCCGCGCGGCGGTTGGGGGCGATGGTGCCGGTGTTGACCACCTTGTCGCGATACCAGAAGTCGACGTTGCCCGTCGGGCGCGTTTCACGCACTTCCGAGCGCACGATGACCTGATATCGCAGCGTGGTCGAGCCCGGATTGCCCAGCGGCAGGAACTCGTTGATCGTGCTGCCCGCAAAGCCCTCCGGATAGACCACCTTGTACGTATAGAACGCGGCGACACCCTGGGGCTTGATGATCTCGGCGTCGACGATGGTAACGAGCTGGTCTTCGGTGACGTTGGTGCCGGTGAACCCGCTGCGAACGGGCAGGCCGTCGGTGGTTGTGCCCTGGCCCGTGCCGTTGAACGGTGAGCCGTTGCTGATGTTGATGGTGACGCCGGCGACGATGCTGGTGATCACCTGCTGCGAGCGGGTGTTGGCGACGCGGGCAAAGACAGTGAACCCAC
Source organism: Phycisphaerales bacterium (assembly GCA_019750095.1). Classification (GTDB taxonomy): domain Bacteria; phylum Planctomycetota; class Phycisphaerae; order Phycisphaerales; family UBA1924; genus UBA4658. Next base: position 74,127 of record JAIEOW010000158.1, on the reverse strand, counting down.
CGTCGACGGTGTTCAGGTTGGTGTTGTCATTCAGGTTGATGAAGAACTGGCTGGTGGCGGAGTTGGCCTGACCGCCCAGGCGTGCCATGGCGACGGTCCAGCGAAGGTTGGACTGGTTGAACTCGTTGGTGATCGGGGCATCGGTGGGGACGCTCTCCCACGACTGGTTGGCGGCACCGCTGCCGTTGAACTGGCCGGTGGTGGTCGGGCTCTTCAGCCGGGCGAGGCCGCCCTGAAGGACGAAGTTCTGGCTGAAGCGGTGGAAGAAGGTCTTGTCAAAGTCGCCGTCGCGGACGTATTTCAGGAAGTTGGCGACGGTGCCCGGGGCGGCCTGGTCGAACATCTCCAAGTCGATGTCGCCAAAGTTGGTCTCCAGCCGCACCACCGTGTTGTTCGGGTTGGTCAGGTCGGCGATGGAGGGAAGCGGATCGCTCGCCAGCAGGGCGCGCGCCTCAAGCTGTTCAAGCAATGCTGCGGGCTCAGTAATCAGACGGCGACGCGACGACTTCAGCATGACCAGACTCCTGCGAACACACTTGCACCCAACCCCGCGGCCCGCGAATCGGACGGACCCGGCTCCCGGACGCGCAACCCTTGGGATTGAGCACCGAGCACCGACTCCCCGACGTGGGGTCTGCAAACCGGCAAACCGAGTGTATCCCGTACGCCCGAAAGAGTCGGGTGGATCGGGAAATGCCCAGATTCACCGTCGCAAACCACACCCACTCATACGAAGCTCACCCCGGCCGATGGCTCGAAGACCGTATCATTATCACAGATGTCTTCCGATGTGCGATCGATGGCAGCGATTTTGCCCGTTTCGACCAAACCGGTCGAGGTTTCGATCGGGTCGATCTCAGACGACTCGGCCCCGCCCGCACTCCTTCGGAGTGGGGCAGTGCGGGTGGATGTGCCTCTGGAAGTGCCCGTGGGGTTGTTGCGGGTCGCGGCGGTGGTGCCGTGCTTCAATCGACCCGATGACGCTCGGCTGCTTCTGGCAGATCTTCAGCAACTGGACCTGCGCGGGATCGATCTACGTGTGCTTCTAGTTGACAACGCCTCCGACGCGCCCTTGAGCGCGTTGGGTTTGACGCTTGATGGCCCTGAACCGAAGGTTGGCCCGAGACGACTCTCGCACGTGCGTCTGTCTCGGAACACCGGGGGCAGCGGCGGGTTCAACTTTGGGCTCGATGTCGTCCTTGGGACACACGCCCAGCAGCGCGATGCATGGTCGCCGGAGTGGAAGGCCTTTGACCCGCAGTGGGTCTGGCTGGTGGATAGCGACGCCCGGGTGGAGCCGCAGACGCTGCGGGCGCTGCTGGAGGTCATGGCCGCGAACGAACGCGTGGTGGCGGCAGGACCGGCGATCTGTGATCCCAACACCGGCGTGGCATTTGAACTTGGCGGGCGCATGAACGCTCGCACGGGGATCATGGAACCGATCGTCGCCGGGAGCGCGGGCGTGGTGGGTGCGGTGGAGTCGGAGTATCTCGCCGCGTGCTGCGTGCTGATCCGGGCCGATGCGGCCCGGTGCGCCGGGCCGATGCCCGACACGTTTCTGAACGCCGACGACGCGGAGTGGTTCATAAGGATGCGGCGTCGCACGGGCGGCCTGGTGCTGGCGCTTCCCCACGTTCGCGCGATGCATCCGCGGTTTGATCGGTTTCCGACGTGGACGCGGTATTACGCGACGCGGAACGCCCACGGGCCGCTGGCCGCGCTTGGGGTTGGGGGCATGACACACGTCCGCCGCGCTCTGCGCGACATGGTGCGGGCGGCGCAACAGGAAGTGATGGAGCGGAGCGATCTGGCTCGGCTGCACCTGCTTGGCCTGCGCGATGCGGGCCAGCGCGGGCCGGCGCCCGCCGGGGTGATCCGAGTTGAACCTTCGCGGCCGGTGCGCGAGCTGCTGAGCGCACTGGAACACGACGTCGGCTCGCTGCGCGGCGTGCGGATCGGCGTGCATCCGGAGAGCGGCTTGCCAGCGAGCGATCGCCACGCTTTGGAACTCGCGTTCTTGAACGCTGGGGCGGAGGTCTCTGAACTGGCCGAACGCACAACCCCGTTGCGCGTTCTCTTTCGTGTGCTGCTCGGCTCAGAGACCGAGATCGCGATCGTGCCCGCACGCGGACGTCCAACGAGCTGGTGGCGAGGGCGCGTGCAGGTGCAGGTCGCCGATGGGCAGTTCTCTCTCCGTCGCCCAAGACGTGTTCGTGCGATGGTTGGTGCCGCGGAAACGCTGATCCGCGGCTCGTGGTGCTCGCTCCGGATCGCCCGTGCGGCGAGCTCAGGTGTTCTTGAATCCCCGTCAACGCTCGATCCGGTGTATCGCACTGCCCACGCGCACGCTGGCGATTCAATCTCTGTCGAAGTCATCGTGCTCAGCCACAATCGCTGGCCCGCGCTTGAGCACACGGTGCGGCGACTGCTCGACGCGCCGTGGATTCATGGCTCACGAAACGTCACGCGGTCGATCACCGTGGTCGACAACGCTTCGACCGACGGCACCGGCGTGCGCGCCGAGGATCTGCTTGGTCCGCTCGGCGTGCGCGTGATCCGCATGCCGGAGAATCTGGGCGTGGACGCGTTCAATCACGCGGTGCTCATGAGCAAGGCGGACGTGGTGATCATTCTGGATGACGACGCCGTGCCGGATGACGACGCTGTGGTCGTGGCACTCGATGAACTTGCGTGCGATTCCCATCTCGGGGCCGTCACGCTGCATCCCCGCCATCCAAGAGGCGGAGAGAGCGAGTGGCCATTCGCCGCTGCGCTCCGCGGCGCGGCGAGCGATCGCTGGCCGGTGATGGGGTGCGCCAACATCGTTCGGCGATCGGCCTGGACACTCGTCGGCGGCTATGAAAAGTCAATGTTCCTCTATCGCAACGACGCCGACCTCGCGCTCAAGCTGCTTGGTGCCGGGCTGGGCGTGAGGTTCGATCCCGCGCTGGTCGTCTGGCACGATTCTCCGGCCGCCGCGGGCGGGCGCAAGAGCGAGCGCTGGCACGAACTGGCGACCCGCAACTGGATCTGGATGGCACGTCGTCACGGGAGTGGGCTTGACACACTGTTTGGCGGAGTGATGGGTTGGCTCTGGGCCCACGCTCTGGCTCGCACAAGCATCGCCCGCCACATCGCAACGCTGCGCGGAGCATGGCGCGGACTCCGCGAACCCGCGCCGCCCATGCCCGCGGCGTGCGCGTCCGACGGCTGGGCGTGGCGGTCGTTGCTGCGCCTGCGATTCGCCAAGCGACCCGCGAGCAAATAGATCGCGCATCCTCGAAGCACCGCGTTATCGGATGCTGCGCTCTTCATCGCACGACCGCTACGGGCCGCACGATCGGCAGAGTGCGCCATGCCGCTCGCCAACCCCGCGCACCCCGACCGACCATGAGCAGCAAACCGCACGATGCAAGCGTGTCGGCGATGAGTCCTGACCGCGAAGCCCGCGGCGGATTGATCGCCAGGAGCCGTGCATGGCGTTACGTGAGATCCGTACACCTCCCGCCGGTGCCACGCCGCGCGTTCGCGCGGGCGCACGGCGTGTCCATGACCAGGCCGGACATCTTGAGCATCTCGAGCCCCGCGCGCTCTTCTTCGCATGGACTCCGCAAGAGGTATACCTCGGCGAACTGATCAATCGCGCCCGGGCCAATCCGCTTGCAGAGGGCGTGCGGCTGGGCGTGAACATGAGTTCCGGGCTGACCATCGGCGAATCCGCTCTGCTCGTGGCGCGCGAGCCGCTGGCGCTCAATCCGCAGCTCACCCTCGCCGCCCGTGCCCACAGCGCCGACATGGCCGCCCGGCTGTTCTTCGATCACGTCAACCCCAGCGGCCAGACGCCGACCCAGCGCGTGCAGGCACAGGGCTATTCCGGCTCCGCTGGCGAGAACATCGGGGCGGGTTACTCCACGATCGATCAGCTCTATCTGGCCTGGCTGCAATCACCCGATCAGCGTCGCAACGTGCTCAGCCTCTACACGCTTTTCGACGCAACGTATCACTACGACCAGTTCGGACCCGGCTTTGCACTCGGCGTGACCGGCGCGACCCACAGCAACTACTTCACCGGCGACTTTGGCAATCCGTCCGGTTCAGCACGCACCCAATGGCTCACCGGTGTCGCATTCACCGATCTGAACGCCGACGGGTACTACGGGCTCACCGAAGGGCTCGGCGGCATTCTGGTCGAGGTCTTCGCAGGGTCAAGCGCCTCCGGCTCGCCCGTGGGCACATACACCACCGAGAGCGCTGGCGCGTTCCAACTCGGCCTTGCCAGCGGAGCGTACAGCGTCCGCTTCACGCGTGAGAGCGACGGCGCGACCGTGACCAAGCCGCTCACGATCGCGGGGATCAACGTCAAACTCGATGTCCGCGCATCGGAACTGGTCGTCCCCCCTCCGCCCCCCCCACCGCCCCCGCCGCCGCCGGATGACTATCCCGACAGCGGCAACTGGTCGCAAGCTCCTGCGCTCACGCTCAACACGCTGGGCAACGGCACGATCACGGGCACGCTCGGCACCAGCGGCGACACCGACCTCTTCCGCTTCGTCGCCGGCCGCGGTGGCTCGACCCGGCTGGGGGTGCTGCCAACGGCGAACGCGTTCACAGGCCGCATCCGCGTCTTCGATGCGAATCAGAATCTCATCGCCACCGGCGCATCGGGCTCCAATCCCGGCGAATCGGTAGCCAACGTCGCGCTCACCCTCGGCCAGACCTATTTCCTGCTGATCGACGCCTCGCCTTTGGGCACGGGTGCGTACGCCGTCTCGGTGCTGGCCCCGGCGGATCCGCCGCCCCCTCCGCCGCCACCTCCACCCGTCGACGACTTCGCCGATGCGGGCGAGTGGAACCTCGCCGCGTCGATCACGATCACGCCCAGCACTGCCGCGGGCTCGCGCACCGGCTCGATCGAGGCCACGGGCGACGGCGATCTGTTCAGGTTTGTCGCCGCCGAGACCGGCGCGACGGCAATCGCCCTCTCTCGCACAAGCGGCACGGGCAACTCACGGCTGCGCGTCTACGACGCCACGTTCACGCTCATCGCCGACATCACCGGCGGGCCAAACGCGCAGACCAGCGCGAATCTCGCCGCGGGCCAGACCTACTTCATTCTCGCGAGCGCAGTCGGCGACGCATCGACGATCAACTACAGCGTGAGTGTCGACGGACCTGATCCCGTCGATCCACCACCCCCACCACCCCCGCCCCCACCTCCGCCGCCCGAGCCCAACCCCAGCACGCTTGCGATGGCGGGCCAGACGCCCACGCCGATCACGATCAATGGCCAGCAGGCGATCGTCTACTTCAGCGCGGCCGGGCGCGCGATGTTCGCCACACGCACCGCGCAGGGCGGCGGGGGGGGCTGGAGCACGATCGACATTCAGACCGCCAGCAACGCGCCGACCATCGCGGGCGATCTGTCGCCGTGGGTCGATCCACGTGATGGGCTGCTCTATGTCGCCGCCCGTGCTTCCAACGGCGTGTTCGTCTTCAAGCGCGACGCCCAGGGAACCTGGACCCACCGCAACCTGACCAGCGAGATCCAAGTCTCGCGCCCGATCGTCGGCCAGCTCACCACCTTCACCGATTCTTCGGGCCTCCGCCAGATCGCCGGGCTCGATGCCCAGGGTCGGCTCGTCACCTATTGGATGACCGGCCTGCTGCAACCCCGCGGCTGGCGCTACTTCTTCACCGACATCTATGACCGCGATCTCACGCGTCGAGCACGCGCCAAGCCCACGGTGTCGGGCGACGTGGTGTCGTATGTCACGCAGAAGAACTCGCTCAACGTCGTCACGCGCAACGCCGCGGGACAGGTGATCCTGTTCTTCCGTCCCGGCGGCGGGCTGGCGACGCAGCTCTGGAACTGGGCGAATCTCTCAACACTCACCGGCACGCCCGCGCTCGTCGGCCGACTGACCGCAACCGAAACGAGCAATCGTGCCGTGCTCATCTCCGGCGTCGATGCCTCCGGCAACGCCTGGGCGATCACCTGGCGCACCGGTGAAGGTTGGCGCGCCGCGAACATGACGGCCGGCTCTGGCGGACTCACCCTCCGCCCCGGCTCGGTCACGTCTTGGGTGAACGGCACCGCCGGCTTTGTCGCTGGCACCACACTCGATGGCGCGGTGGCGCTCTATCGCTTCACCGTGGTCAGCGGGGTGCGCACATTCAACTTTGCCAGCGCCAGCGCGGGAATCACTAACCCGCCGACGGTTGCCGGCTCACTCCGCGCGACCTTTGTTTCCGGTGCCATCACCATCACCGGACTGAGCGGCACGAACGAACTGGTGCGCTTCAGCGTGCAGCCGAATCAAAGCTGGATTGCCGAACGCGTGACCGCGCTGCTGAATCCCTGAACGGGTACACTCGGCCATGCCGACCCGCCGCACTCGTTTCTGCGTTTCCGGTTCCTTGCTCGCTGTCATCATCTGCACGGGCTCCATCGTCGCACCAATGCACGGCTGCGGGGGGATCAAGGGACGTTCCGAGGCCGCCGCCGAGACCGCTGCCCTCGAAGGATCGGTCGCACAGCTCAAGAGCTGGATGGTCGGCAGCTTCAACAGCGCAAAGCAAGCCGCCGAGGACCCGTCGTGCTTTGACGTGCACCTGCACATGGCCGAGGTCTGGACCGATCGCGCCGACGGCCCGTGGATCTACGTCGAACAGGCCATGGGCGATGCCCTCGACAAACCCTATCGCCAGCGCGTCTACCGATTGAGCGCACTGGGCAACGGTCTCTACGAGAGCGCGGTGTATGAGCTGGCCGACAGCATGGAAGAAGCCCAGAAGTTCGCGGGCGCGTGGAAGAGCGACAAGCCGCTCAGCGAACTCTCCCCCGCCAAGCTCAAGCGCAAGGATGGGTGCGAGGTCGTGCTGCGCTACTTCCCCAAGCTGCAGGCCTACAAAGGCGGTACGCTCGCCGCCAACTGCCCAAGCTCGCTCCGCGGCGCATCGTTCGCCACCAGCCAGATCACCCTGACCGACGGCAAGCTCGAGAGCTGGGATCGCGGATACGACGCAGCAGGTAAGCAGGTCTGGGGCGCGGTCAAGGGCGCTTATCGCTTTGAACGCTGATCCAAACCCATCCGAAAGCACCGCGGAGACAGTCGCATCGCACGCAAAGGCCTGCGATCGCGCTCTCGACGGCGAAGCCGTCTCGGTGACCAGGCGGGGGTCGTCGCGATAGCGCCCCCCCACCCCCGCACCCGAACACGCAAACGATCGCACCGCGCAGCGGTGCAGGTTCATGCCCACTGGCCCTACACCACAAACCTGCCCAACATCCCGCGCCACTCCCCGTATCGATACGCGATCCCGAATCGCTCGTGCATCGCCCGCACGCGTTCGATCAGCCGCTCGCTGAGCTCCTGCTGCCAATCCTGCGCCGAGCGATCGCAGAAATACACGCGGCAACCCAGCGGCTTGATCGCGTGCACGCCGCAGAGATTCTCAACCTGAAACGGGCACCCGCCCCGACGCTTCGCGTCCTCAAGCACCAGCAGCCGAAGCGTCGGCTCCTTGAATCCACTCGGCATCGAGTCCGCTGCCGGTGCTCGCGAGCCGAGCATGGCGATCGTGTACGCCGCCTCGATCCCCGTGACATACAGCAGGTGACCCGTCTTCTCAAAGTTGCAGCACCGCCCACTCGCCCAGCACGCCGGCCCGCGCTCGCGGATCGCCGACGACGCCTCGCCAAACACATCCTCCAGCTCTGCGCGCACGCCGGGCTCGGCGATCCTCTCCAGCCAATGCCCCGCGAGCATGTCGTCGGCGATCTCGCTCATGGGCATCAGATCCTGAACGCATCCCGCGCCACGCGAATCTGCACCAGCGTGTGCTTCGGCCCCTTGTCCATCCCCGGACAGATCTGCTTGTGCCGCTCCCACGCCTGACGGCTCTTCACCACGCTCGGCCAGAACGGCCACGTCCGACACTGGATCGGCCGATCCTCATACACGCCGCAGATCGCCTTGCCGGGCATCGTCGTGCGATCCAGAAACACGCAATCCAGCCCGCGCTCGCTCGGCGTTTCGTTCAGCGACACGCCCTTACTGGTCTGGTGCGTGTACTCCCGCACAAACTGCTCAACGCCGAGCCCCAGCCGCGCGGCGAGCGCGGCCTGTTCCTGTTCGCTGACAATCACATACCCCTCTGGCCCCGAGCAACAATTTCCGCACATCGTGCAGCCGAAGCGCAGCCCGTCGCCATCAACCCCGTTCACCGCGTCGGCCACGGCGAACCACTCAGGATTATCAACGGGCGATGGAATCTCACTGTTGGACATGACGTGCCGTCAGGATACGGGATCATCCGCGATCAAGCCAAAGTCGCCACATCGACCGCTCGCCCCCAACGATCCTGCATGCAGAGCTACACCGTCTCCCTCGACCCCGCCCGCGTGCAGTTCGACCAAGTGCACGCCCTGCTGGCCGCGTCGTACTGGTCGACCAACATCCGTCGCGAGGTCCTCCAGACGGCCATCCGCAACAGCATCGTCGCCGGTGCGTTCCACGAGCCCAGCGGCACCCAGGTCGGCTTCGCCCGCGTCGTCACCGATCAGGCCACCTTCGCCTGGCTCTGCGATGTCATCGTCGATCCCGCCCATCGCGGCCAGAGTCTGGCCAAAGGCATGCTCCGCGCTCTCGAAGCCGACCCGCGGCTCCACACACTCCGCCGCTGGTGCCTCGCCACGCGCGACGCCCACACGCTCTATCGCTCCTTCGGCTACGAATCCGTGCCCGACGGCCGATGGATGGAGAAACGCCTCCCTATCGAGCGTTGGCAAGCACCCTGACCCGCTCGCCGCTTCTCCGGTACATTGTGCAGCAATCGGCCCATTTCTCCGCACCGGAGCACCTCGATGCGCGCGCACCTGTTTGCCTGTCTGGTCCTGCTCGCCTGGCCCCTGCTCACCGCCAACGCTCAGGAGCCCGCTCAAGCCCACACCCTTGCCGCTGAGCAAGCCGAACTCCAGCTCACCAGCGCGCTCCGCATCTCCGGCGTCTCAAGCTGGGGACGAAGGCCAATCAACACCGACCGCATCGTCGCGCTCATGGTCGATGGCACCCTGGGTGAGCCCAAGCCCGGCGACCCGCTTGCAAACGCCGACCCCGCCGCAAAGGACACGCCGCGCTGGACAGAAGCCAGCGCCGCGATCAACGGCACATTCGAAGCCCCCTCCGGCTCCTACCTACTCATCCGCGTCAAGAGCGAGAAGAGCCGCGTCATGATGCTCCACGCCAGCGGCCACTCCATGGTCTATGTCAACGGCGAGCCGCGCATGGGCGACCCTTACTCCCACGGCTACGTCAAGCTCCCTATTCAGATCCGCGAAGGCGACAACCAGTTGCTCTTCGCCCACGCCGGCCGAGGCCCGCTCAGCGCATCGCTCGTCGCACCACCCAAGCCGGTCTTCTTTTCCAAGGAAGACATGACCCTGCCGACGGTCACGACCAAGGGACCGCCCCAGAACCTCCTTGGCGGAGTCATCATCGTCAACGCCACAAACAAGTGGGCATCCGTGCTTCTGAGCAGCCGCTCGGCCGACGAGGAACCTGGCTCAAGCGTGAGAGAGAGGGTTTCTCTCCCGCCCTGTTCAATCCTGAAAACCCCCGTGATCCTGCCCGCGTCCTTCGATCATCCCGCCGTGTTGCTGACGATCGGTGACTTTCCCGACAAGACGCTCGACACCGCCGAGCTCACGCTCACGCGCGCCACCGAATCCGAACGCCGCGTCATCACCTTTATGAGCGCCATCGACGGCAGCGTCCAGTACTACGCCGTCGTCCCCCCCAGCAGCACCACCAAGGACACCAAGCCCGCCCTCGTCCTCTCACTCCACGGTGCAAGCGTCGAAGCGACCAATCAAGCCGCGTCCTACGCGCCCAAGCCCGACATGTACATTATCTGCCCCACCAATCGACGCCCCTTCGGCTTTGACTGGGAAGATTGGGGCCGACTCGACGCGCTCGAAGTGCTCGCTCACGCCTCAACCCTTTTCCGCACCGATCCGCGACGCCAGTACCTCACCGGCCACTCCATGGGCGGCCACGGCACGTGGCATCTCGGCGTGCTCCACCCCGACCGCTTCGCCGCCATCGCCCCGAGCGCCGGCTGGCTCAGCTTCCAGACTTACGCCGCCGCCCGCGGCAGCACGAGCACACTCGGCGACGATCGGCTCATGCAAGTCTTCAAAGACGCCGCAGCCGCCAGCGACACCATCGCCAAACTCGACCGACTCAAAGATCGCGGCATCTACATCCTCCACGGCGACGCCGACGACAACGTCCCCGTTTCCGAAGCCCGCCGCGCCCGTGACGAACTGACCACGCGCAACATCCCCTTCGGCTATCACGAACAGCCCGGCGCCGGCCACTGGTGGGATCTCCCCGCACCCGAGAAATCTCCCCCGCACACCGGCGCATCCTGCGTCGATTGGCCGCCGATCTTCGAGATGTTTGCAAAGCACACGCTCGCTCAACCCGCGCCGCAGCACATGCCGGGCTCCACCGACCATCTGTCCACCGGCTCATTGAAGAACGCCTTCAACAATCGCTTCATGCTCGTCTACGGCACAACCGGTTCCGCAGAAGAGAACGCCTGGTCATACGCCAAAGCCCGCTTCGACGCCGAGCAATGGTGGTATCGCGGCAACGGCATGGCCCAAGTACTCCCGGACGCCAGCTATCTCCTTCATAGGGATCATCGCCACTCCGACGCGCCCCTAGGGAATGTCATCCTCTACGGCAACCTCGACACCAACGCCGCCGCGCGTGCGCTTCTCACTGACGCACCCATGAGCGTGAACAGCGGCGTCTTCGCCGCCAAGGGCCGCGCGATCAGGGGTGATGACTACGCCTGCCTCCAACTCCACCGCCACACCACCAAGAACGCCGACATCCTCGTCGCCCTCATCGGCGGCACCGGCCTCAAAGGCATGCGCGCCACCGATCGCCTCCCCTACTTCCTCTCGGGTGTCGGCATCCCCGACATGGTCGCCATGAAATCCACCATCTGGACCGAAGGCCCACCCGCCGTGGAACTCGTCGGCACGCTCACCAGCACCAATCCGCAGTTCGTCTGGCGCAACCCGGAGCCCGATCCAGCCACCGAGAAGCCGCCCGCCGCGCCCTAAGCCCAATCGCCCGCGTTTCGCCCTCAAACCACTCGTTTTCGAGCAGCGTTCGCATCCCCATCATTTCATCGCCAGCCCCACGAACCGCGCCAAACGGTGCGGCGTAGATATACTTGTTTAAACAAGTACCTGCCCCCGAAAGGAGCCCCCATGATCGCCATCCGCCCCTCCAGCACCCGCGGCCACGTCGACCACGGCTGGCTTTTCGCTCGCCACACCTTCTCCTTCGCCCGCTACTACGACCCAAAGCACATGAGCTTCCGCTCACTCCGCGTCATCAACGAAGACACCGTCGCCCCCGGCCGCGGCTTCGGCGAGCACCCCCACGACAACATGGAGATCATCACCTACGTCCTCTCCGGCACGCTCGCCCACCGCGACTCGCTCGGCCACGAACAACTCCTCCGCCCCGGCGAAGTCCAGCGCATGACCGCCGGCACCGGCATCACCCACGCCGAGTACAACGCCTCCAAGACCGAGCCCGTCCACCTCATCCAGATCTGGATCACCCCCACCGAGCGCAACACCGCGCCCAGCTATGAGCAGAAGCCCTTCACACCCCCCGCCGCGCCCGCTTCGCTCCAGCTCGTCGCCTCGCCAAGCGGCGACTCCGGCTCTGTGCGCATCGGCCAGGACGCCCGCATCTCCATCGCGCGCCTCCAGCCCGGCAAGTCGCTCTCCATCGATCTCGCCCAGAGCCGTCACGCCTACATCCAGGTCGCCCGTGGCCAAGTCGCCATCAACAACCAGCCGCTGAGCCAGGGCGACGGCGCAGCGATCAGCGACGAGCGCACCTTCACCCTCTCCGCCCCAACCGACGCGAGCGAGCCCGCCGAGCTTCTGGTCTTTGATCTGAGCTGATGCAAACTCCGCTTGACCTTTGCGGAGAGACGATGAGCCGACAACGCCAGCCGAGTCGCCACGGCCCCCGCAAAGCAAATGGCTCGAAGGTATTCGCACGGCAGTGCGCACGAGTGGTTGCCGGTGGCGCGGCGAGCAAAGCGAGCAAGCCACCGGTCAGCGGCAGATCGTACTTTTGTTCACCCGGCTTCTTCTTCCGCCCGTCTGAGGGCGGACGTCGATCGCCTTCGGAGCGACCCGGTCCGCCCACAGACGGGCGGCGAAATCCACTCTCAGCAATCACCCTCACCCACCCCAGCCATCACGCCTTCCTGCACGTATACACAAACGCCGGCGGCACATTCAGCCACACCACGCGGCTGGACTGAAACCCGCCAAACACCCGCCGCGCCTCGCTCCGAAACTGATACGCCTGCGACTTCACAAAGCTCACGTGATACGTGAACGTGCGGAACACTCCGCCCGGCTTCAGCACCCGGTGCGTCGCCTCCAGCACGCTCGTGATCAGCTCCGGCGGAAACGACGCGAACCCCAGCCCGCTGATCACCGCGTCCACCGTTCCCGGCTCGATCCCCTCGCGCCGCGCGATCGCCTCCACATCGGCCGCACTCCCCTCACGCACCGTCAGGCGTGGATGGTTCGCACGCACAATCTCCACCATGCGCGGATTCAGATCGATCGTCACCACCTTGCCCTTGCCACCCTCGATCTCCAGCCACCCGCGCGGGATTGATCGCTCGATCTGCTCGGTAAACACGCCCGTGCCCGGCCCGAACTCAATCACCGAACTCATCGTGCCAAAGTCGAGCCCTTCGAGCATGCGTTTGGCCAGCCCGCGCGAACTGGGCGCAACCGCCGCCATCCCCGTCGGGTTGCGCAGAAACTCACGGAAGAACGCCTTCCGAGCGCTTACGCGGTGCGAGCCGCCCCCCCCTGCATGGTCCGCTCGTCCCACCGGGCCTCGGCCATTCTGCGTCGACGCGCCCGCGTTTCGTGTTCCTGTTGGTGTCGACGTGCTCATGCGTTCTGTACTTTGGAAACAACACTCCCCGCTTGCACACGCGCAGCTTAGCCGCCTCTGAGCGGGTCCGACGCCTGCGGCTTCGTCGCCGCCGTCGCGCTCGGATCCAGCGTCCGCGTCGTCTCCGCCGGTATCACAATCGTGAACGTCGCCCCCCGATTCGGCTCGCTGCTCAGCAGCACCTTTCCGCGATGCTCTTCCACGAGCCGCTTGGTCACCGTGAGACCCAGGCCCGTGCCGCGAATGCCCTTGGTCGATTGAAACGGCTCAAAGATCTGCGCATGCCGATCCCGCGCGATGCCCGGCCCGTTATCAATCACATCGATCCTCACCACCGGCTTGCCAGCCGCCGGGCCACCGAGCGCCATCGACTTGTCCGGCACCGCGACATAGCTCGCCCGCACCGTCACCGCCCCCACCTTCGGCTGCACCGCCTCCACCGCATTCACAAGCAGATTCACCACCGCCTGATGCATCAGATGCGGGTCCAGCATCACCGGAACCATCTCGCTCTCGGCGTCCACGATCAACGCCACTTCCTTCGCCTGACACTGATCCGCAAGCAACGCCGCACACTCTTCCAGCAGATCCCCGATCCGCGTCAGCTCATACTCCGGCGTCCGCGGCCTCGAATACGCCAGCATGTTCAGCGTCAGCGCCATGATCCGATCGATGTTCCGCTTCAGGATCGTCCACCCGCCGCGCGAGATCTTCAGGTCTTCCTTCTTCAGCCCCATCTCTACCACATCCGCCCCACCACGCAGCCCTTGAAGGATGTTCTTGATCGAGTGGCTCAGCACCGCCACCGTCTCGCCCATCGCCGCCAGCCGCTCGGTCTGCAGCTTCTTCGCATACGCCTCGGCATTGGCGAGCGCCAGCCCCGTGTGCCGCGCGATCGCGTTCAACAGCGCGAGCTGCTCCTGCGTGAACGTGTAGTTCGCGATCGAGCTATCCACATAGATCGCCCCGAACCGCCGATCGCCAAACTCGATCGGCGAGCACAACGCCGAGCGAATCGCAAACTGCTGCACGCTGTCGCCCTTGGCAAACCGCGGGTCGCTCATCGCGTTGCTGCTGAGCACACCCTCGCCCTGCTTCAACGCATGATTCAGAATCGTCCGCGAGATATGGATCCGCGCGTCCTTCCTATCCGCCGGCGGCGTCTTGTGCTTCACCACCGCCGGAAACCACTCCCGCCCATCCACGCCCCCGCTCCCCGCCTCGGCCTGCTGAGGCGCCGTCATCATGATGAACCCGCGCTCCGGCTTCAGCTCGTTGAACACAAGCTCCATCACCGCGCGCAGCAGGTCCTCCCGATTCGTCTGCGTGCTCGTGAGCGCCGTCAGGCGATAGATCACCTGCAAGTGATGCACCGCAGCGTTCCGCGGCTCCGGCTCCGCCAGAATCACCGAATCGTCATTGCTCGCCAGTGTCCGCTCCACCGTCGCGTCCATCTGGTCCTGACGCAACACCCGCACCAGATCCAGCTCATCACGCTCATCCGCCTGCCCGAACACAAACAGCGTCGAACCCGTGCGCACCTGATCACCCGGCTTGAGCATCTGCCGCCCGCTGATCCGCACTCCGTTCACCCACGTCCCGTTCTGGCTGTTCAAGTCGCGGATGTACCACTTGCCATCATCCGGCGTCAGCTCCGCATGCCGCCGACTCACCGTCGTATCCGCAATCGGCAACGCCTCGCTCGACCGCCCGATGAGCTGCGGCAACTGCGAGGTCAACTCAAACTTGCGGCCCTTGTCCGGGCCTTGCAGTACAGTCAGGATCAGCACGTTCTAACCATAGGAATCCACAGCCGCGGCCTCGGGTGACTCGGCCAAGATCACTCCGATTCGCCGAACCGGGCGATCTCAGTTCTCACGCCGAAGGCGTGCTCGTCAGTAGCCGGGCGTGAAGCGCAGCGCCACGCCCGGAACACGCCCCACAAATCACCCCACGCCGAAGGCGTGATCTCACACACCAACGCCACCCAACCCCATACCCTCCCATGTGGCCAAAGCCCCCACTCCATCCACCCCCGTCTCCGCCGCCTCCCGCATCCTCATCCTCCACGGCAAGGATCGCTTCCTCCAGGACGAGCACCTCCGCGTCCTCCGCGAAGCCCTCATCGCCGCCCACGGCAAAGACGGCATCGACACCATCCGATTCGACGGCACCCAGGGCCCGCGCATCATCGCCGACATCCTCGATGAAGCTCGCTCCTTCGGGCTCATGCGCCAACACAAAATCATCCTCGTCGACAACACCGACCTCTTGCTCAAAGCCGACGAGGACGACGCGCCACCCGCGCCAAAGCCCGCCAAAGGCGCACGCCGAGCCCCAACTCCTCAGACACCACGACAACTCTTGGAGGGCTATGCCGCCGACCCCTCCGAGTCCGCCGTGCTCGTCCTCCGTGCTTCCACATGGCGGCCCGGCAAACTCGACAAAGCCGTCGAAGCCCTGCCCGCGGGCCAAGGCGCGATCATCGATTGCGATCCACCCACCTTCGACAAAGCCCTGCGTTGGGCCATGGGCCGGGCCAAGGTTCGCCACAATGCTCCGATCGATGAGCAAGCCGCCAGCATGCTCCTCGAAGCCGTCGGCACCGAACTCGGCCGCATCGACACCGAGTTGCAAAAGCTCGCCATGGCCGCCGGTGGCAACGGCGCACCAATCACCCCCGAACTCATCGAGTCCATGGTCGGCGTCACCCGCCAGGAGAGCTTCTTCGTCATTCAGGACGCTTTGCTCTCCGGCGATCCCGCCGCCACGCTGCACCAGCTCGACGAGCTGCTCACCATCTCTCGCCAGGACCCGACGCCCATCGGCTGGGCCTATATCGACGCCGCCCGAAAGATCCACACCGCCGCCCGCGCCCAGCAGGCCGGCCTCTCCACCCGGCAATACGAGAACGACCTCAAGATCTTCACCCGCGGCCCAGCCCGCGACCAGGTGATCGCCGCCATCGCCCAGGGCGCCAAGAACGCCGGCCCAACCCAGGCCGCCAAGCTCCTCGCCGCCGCCGTGAACACCGATCAGGCCAACAAGTCCGGCCTCGGCGACCCGGTCCGCAATCTCGAAACGCTCACGGTCCGCTTCGCCGGCACGATCAACCCCCGCCGCTGATTCTCACCTGACACTTGGGTGGCACGCTGGTCCCCAGCGTGTTTCTCTCATGCGTGCGCCCATGCTCAGGCCCGCTCCGCACTTCCTCGACCGATCCCCCAAGTTTCTCGCCCCATCAAGCCGATGCCCACTGCCGACTGGCATGGATGCGCCAGCAAGCTCTCACTGTGGCCGGAGGCCCAAGATGTCCCATCGCGCGTTCCGACACACTTCTTCCCTCGCCGTACCCATCACGCTCGCGGCATTGCTCGCCGCGAGTGGATGCGCCAGCAAAGGCAAACCAGGCGATCTTCCCGAGCCCGATGGCAGCAAGCTCCTCCGCCCGATCCCCAAGCAAACGCCCAAGTCTCGCAATGACGAACTGAACCAGGCCGCACTCGACCTGCAATCGCTCTTTGAGCAAAAGCCCAACTCCGCCGACGACGCTCCCGCGCCCGACGCCGCTCCGCAGCCCGCGCCATCAGGCCCAAGCGCCCGACGCGCACCGCGATCGGCCGCTCCGCAGCGTCCCATCGAACCCGCCACCGCTCCCGCCGCAACCGTCGCCACACCGACACCCGCACCTGTTCCCGCGCCCGCCGACACCCGCACACTCATCCAGCGTCAACAGGACGCCGCCAAGGCCCTCGCCGATCTGCTCCGCCCCGAGATCGGTGCGGCCCGCGAGCCGATCAAAGCCGCCATCCCACTCCTCGCGCTCAACGCCATCGCCCCCAGCGCGGCCAAGGAGTCGCTGAGCGCCATCGAGAAATCCGTCACGCCCGACCAACGCCGATCACTCGACGCCATCCGCGCCGTCCTCAAAGCCGCCGACGAAGACCCAAGCGTCGCCGCCGGCGAACCCGAAGCCGTCGCCCGCGTGCTCAAGGACTTTGGCGAACGCCTCCAGCCCGCTCCTCCGCCCGAGTCGCTCACCATCGCCCGCGCCCTGCTGTGCACCCGCGTCGAGGCCTTCGGCCGGTACACCCCCGTCGCCACCACCGCTTTTCTCGCCGGCCGCACCAACGCGGTGATCCTCTACACCGAGCCCCGCAACTTCGCCCACGCCGCGGCGACCATCCCCGACTCCGCCGGTGCCGACCACGGCTGGTCCGTAGAACTCGCCCAATCCGTCACGCTCCACCTCGACGCCGACGGCAGCGAGCAGTTCGTCGTCCCCGAAGTCATCATCAAAGACGCGTCGCGATCTCAGCGACGCGACTTCTACCTCGTGCAACGCCTCGACCTGCCCAAAGCCCTCACCGTCGGTGAGTACAACCTCAAGGTCCGCATCCGCGACATCATCGGCGGCGGAGTCGCCGAGCACGCCATCCCCGTCCGCATCGTCGCCGACGCCTCCGCACTTCGCAGCGGTCGCTGAGACCACGCTCACACAGAAATCACAGACACCAGCGCGAGCATCGCGTCCAATCGCATCAGTGCTCTCCTCCGCGCAACTCCGCTCTCTCCGAAGCTCCGCGTTCGGTCTTGGGTACTGGCCGATGTACACCGGCATACCAGCGCACCGAGCCGAAAACAAACAACCCGCTCAGTGACCTGAGCGGGCTGCGAGGATGCGGAGAATGGAGTCGAAACCAATCAGCGACGACGACGGCCCACGAGCAGGCCGCCCAGACCCAGCAGAGCCGCGGCTCCAGGAGCCGGAGCGATGCTGTAGGTCGACGTGCCACCGGCCGAATCGCCGGCGGTCACGGTGAACTTGAGCTTCGCCTGCATGCTGGACGCCGAGCCGATGGGCAGGAACAACGGGTTCGCCGGTCCGCCGACACCGACCGAACCACCAGAGACATTGCTCAACGGCGAGTCAAAGAGACTCTGGAACGTCGACGCTCCGTACGTGGTGGTGTACGCAAAGCCGCCCGGCAGACCCGGGGTGAGCGTGATGCCATCGTTGTTCTGATCGGTGCCGCCGAACGTACCGCTGGTAAGGGCAGTCGCGTTCAGAATGGCGTCGAAGAACAGCGTGGGGGAGAAGAGCTCGAACGTGGTCGGCAGCGAGCCGACGCCGCCCGAACCGGCAACGACCTGATAGTCGATGTCGATGCCGTAGCGCACCTCGCCGCTGGGCAGCGTGTTGCGCCCGGCGAGCACGGTCATGCTCACCAGCGTCGCCACGACGGTGGAGCCGTCAAGGATCGGCACCGCCGAGGGTGCCTGCCAGAAGAAGATGTCCTGATCGACATCGGTGAAAACGAAGACATCGCCGATCGGAACGTTGTAGAGGCCGCTCAAGGATCCGGACGTCGCCCGGACCTGAACGTATGGATCTGAAGCCGTGGTGACGGCGGTCGCACGATCCGCAGCAACCCCAACGGCCGCTGCGGACGCGACGAGCGCCCAACTCACCAACTTGCGTGTGTTCATGTTCCTGAAACTCCTATTCATGCGCCCGACACAGGTCCGGACGCACGACTCGGGTCATACTGACAAAGGACGGATGCCAACAGACGTGACCGAGCAAGAGCTCAGGCGCGACGACGACGGGCGGCGAGCAGACCGCCGAGACCAAGGACCGCGGCGGTGCCCGGGGCCGGAACGATCTCGAAGAAGCTCGTGCCGCTGGCGCGATCGAAGCGCGACAGGGAGAAGCGGAACTGCGACTGCATGTCGTCCGCCGCGACGGGGATCGTCTCATAGAACGGGAACGCCGCGTTCTGACCCGTGAAGGCCGCCGAGCCGCCCGGACCCACGCCGACGGTGCCGCCGGAGATCAGGTTGACGAACGTCTGGGTGTTGTTGTTGTAACGAGCGCTGAAGGCGTTGCCGCCGGCCTGGAGACCGGAGAGGGTCACCGAGCCAATATCGCCGAACGTCGCCGAGTCGGTCACACCGATGAACGCCGAGGCCTTCGCCACCGCACCGGGAATCGTCGGGAAGCTGAGGAACGCCGAGTTCACGGTGAAGGTCGTGTTGACCGGGCCGGAAGAGACGTTGAAGTTCGCGGTCACGATCGGATCCCAGATCCAACCGAAGTCGATCCCGTGAACCTTCGTGCCGCCGCCGATATCGATCGCGGCGTCGTTCTCGCCGGTCAGGGTGCCCCAGCTCAACCCGCCGCCGGGCAGGCTCGGGTCCACCGGAGCGGTCCAAACGCCACGGCCAATCTCCTGATTGGTCAACGCGTTGTTCGCGATCACTTCGATGCGGGCGATCACGTCCGCAGATGCAGCCGAGGCCGCAACGGCGAGACCCACAACAGCCAACAAAGCACTCGTACGCATTCTCTCTCTCCTCCATAGGTCCGGTTCGGCCGGATCCTGAACATTCCCACTTGATCAACGCGGCCAAATCGAAACACGCGGACATCGCCCGCAGGTCACGAATTCGGAAGCGCAATCACTCTGGAAAGAATCTCTCCTCGCACACCGCCGCAAACGCGACGGCCTCTGTCCCTAGTCTGACGTATTCTCGGTCCTGTTTCAAGCCCCTGGTCGCAATTTTGGACAGATTTATGCTTCGTTCACATCCACACCCTTATCATCCACCACATTAGGGGGATTGCCGAATCGGGCAAAACAACCAAATCGGCCAATATTGACCTCTTTGCCTGTACGCTCTTGCGGCCCGGCCCCACGTCTGGTAGTCTGGGCTACCCAAGCTGGGCGTCAGCCGAGCCGAGGAGAGAGTGTGGTCTACCCATGATGATGTCCTGCGCCCTTGCGGCGCTCCTCCATATCACCGCAGGCGTAGCGGTGGGGTGTACCGGGTTCTCGCACGCGAGTTCCTCGGGTCAGGTGGTCACACCGACCTCTGCCACTGTTCCGATCGCTCGTAACGGCTTCATGACCGATCGCGTGATCGTGCGCTGCACTTCTGTAGACGTCTTGAAGCGACTCGCCGCGAAGCACTCCTCGACATCCTCGTCATGGACGTCCGTGCTCAACAAGTGGAACGCTTCAGGAATCGTGCCCACCTTTGATCCGCCCCCGCGCAACGCCGCACTCGCTGCGGAACTTGGGATGGATCGATTCGCCACGATCTTTGTGCCCGCTGGGACCGACGTGAACGCGTTCGCCGCCGAACTCTCGGCGATGAGCGACCTCTTCGATCACGTCGAGCTCGACCCGAGCGGCGACGCCACGGGCACGGTTGTGAACGATCCGCTCTTTGCCCAGCAGTGGCACCTTCGAAACACCGGTCAAGTCATCGACGGCACAGCCGGAAGCCTCGGCGCCGACATCGAAGCCGTGGGCGCGTGGGAAATCGTCACGCCGCTCTCTCCCGTCACGATTGCGATCATCGATACCGGCGTGAGTCAGAGCCATCCCGACTTCGCGGGCGTGATGGTCCCGGGTCGAAACTTCACCAGCGTTGATCCCAACGCAACCGATGACAACGCCAACGTTTCTCACGGCACCTACTGCGCCGGCATCGCCGGCTCGCGCTGGAACAACGCCACCGGGGGCTCGGGCGTGGGACCCAACATCCGCATCATGCCGGTCAAGACGCTGGCAACGATTCAGTTCGGAGCACAATCCACGTGCGCCAACGGACTCACCTGGGCCGTCGATAACGGTGCCCAGATCTGCTCCATGAGCATCAGTTGGGGCTCGTCCACGGAAAACGGGCCGATGGCCACCGCGGTTGCCTATCTGTCCAACAGCAATGTCCTTCTGTTTGGCAGCGTCGGCAACACCCCCGGAAACGCAATCGGCTTCCCGGCCCGCTGGGAAAAAGTCATCGCCGTTGGCGGCTCGTCTCAAACCGACGCGGGCTGGGCCGGGGCGACAACAGGTGTTGAGCTCGACATCGTTGCCCCCGCCGACAACATTCTGACAACGTGCGACGACAACCTCGGCGGACTCAACGGCTATTCCTACCAATCGGGCACGTCGATGTCGACGCCCATGGCCGCCGGTGTCGCGGCACTCATCTGGGGAATCAACCCGGCGATGTCCGCCCAACAGGTGCGGAACATTCTTCTTGGCACCTCGGACGATCTGGGCGCGCCGGGCGTCGATCCCGTCTTCGGCTATGGCCGCGTCAATGCCATGCGGGGCGTGCTCGCCGCGATTGCCACGCTGCCTTGCAGCCCCGACTTTGATCGCGACGGCGTGCTCTCGGTCGAGGACATCTTCGACTTCCTCAACCACTGGTTCGCCCAGTTTCCCACCACCGACATCGACCGCAACGGATTGATCGATCCGACGGACATCTTCACCTTCCTGTCCGCATGGTTCAATGGCTGCTGAGCCCGCACGGAGCCGTACGCTCCGAGCATGTCCGCACACATGACGCCCGAAGAGTTCCGTCTCGCCGCCCATCGCGCGATCGACGCGCTCTGCGACTATTGGCGCACCATCGAATCGCGCCCCGTGCTGTGCGAAAAGAAGCCCGGCGACATTGCCGCCATGCTCCCCGCGCACGCCCCGGAAGATCCAGAGCCCTGGGACGCGATCCTGGGCGATGTCGATCGCATTGTGCTCCCCGGGCTGACCCACTGGCAATCGCCCAGTTTCTTCGCCTTCTTCCCCGCCAACGCCTCGTTCCCGGCCGTGCTTGGTGATCTCATCTCCACCGGTCTCGGGGTCAACGGCATGCTCTGGGCCACCAGCCCCGCCGCCACCGAGATCGAGACGCGCGTGCTCGATTGGCTCGCCGAGCTGCTCGGGTTGCCAGAGTCTTTTCGTTCCGTCGGCGGCATTGGCGGCGGAGTGATCCACGGCACGGCGAGCGAAGCCGTGCTCACCGCGCTCGTCGCGGCTCGCCATCGCGCCGTCAGCCGAGCGCCCAGCGGACCCGCGCCGCACTGCACGATCTACGCCTCGACCCAGGCCCACTCGTCCATCGTGAAAGCCGCGATGATCGCCGGGCTGGCGGCCAATCCCGACGATCGCTCGCACCTGCGGCTGATCGAGACCGACGCCGATCACGCAATGAACCCCGCCGCCCTCGCCCAGGCGATGCGTGATGACGTCGCCGCCGGACGCGTGCCGACGTTTGTCGTCGCCACCGTCGGCACCACCAGCTCGACCGCCGTCGATCCGCTGGCCAGGATCGGCCCGATCTGCCGCGAGCACAACGCCTGGCTGCACGTGGACGCGGCGTTCAGCGGCTCGGCCCTCATCTGCCCCGAGCATCGCTGGATGATCGATGGCGTGCAGCACGCCGACAGCTTCAACATGAACCCGCACAAGTGGCTGCTGACGAGCTTCGACTGCTCGTGCTTCTGGACGAGCGATCGGCGCTCGCTCACGGCGGCCCTGTCCGTGACGCCCGAGTATCTCCGCAACGCCGCCAGCAGCTCCGGCACGGTGATCGACTATCGCGATTGGCAGATCCCCCTCGGGCGTCGCTTCCGCGCGCTCAAGCTCTGGTTCGTCATTCGCCACTACGGCGCGGCGGGCCTGCGGGCGTACATCCGCGAGCACGTTCGGCTTGCCGAGATGTTCGAGTCCTGGATCAAGGGCGACGATCGATTCGAGATCGCCGCCCCGCGCACCACGGCACTGGTCTGTTTCCGGATTCGACCGGGCAAGGGTGAGTCGATCGAGCAGGCCGATGCCCGATCGCGCAGTCTGCTCGCCACCCTGAACGGCTCGGGCAAGATCTATCTGACGCACACAACTCTGCCCGACCCGGCCGGCCAGCCGCGTCACACGCTGCGCGTGGCTATCGGTTCAACGCTGACCGAGGAACGACACGTGCGTGCCGCGTGGGATTTGATCTCAAGCACGGTTGCATAGCTCAATCCGAGGCTTGGGCGCAAGCCCTGGCACTACGGACATCGGGTGCGTCGAACGCCCATCGTGCGCCCACGGTGCCCGGGCTCGCGCCCGGGCCTCGGATTGAAGCGGGCGATATGCTGTGGCACATGACCAGCCGCACACTCACTCTCGGCATCGTGGTGCTCATCGCTCTGTCCGGGTGCGCACGATCGTCAAGCACCGCCGCCCGCTCCGGCGACACGGCCGATGTCGCCCACGCGCCCGTCAGCTTCGCCGCCGGTCAATACCCCGCGGCCTTTGACGCGGCCCGCGAAGAGCTGCGCGATCTCGGGTTTGTGCTCGATCGCGTCGATGCCCAGCTCGGCGTGATCACCACGCTGCCCAAGGGTTCGGGCGGACTCGCCACGCCTTGGGATCGGGAGCAATCGTCCATCGAGGACGAAGTTAACGACGCCGTGCACCGTGCCCAGCGCGTGGTGCGCATCGAATATGTTCCCAGCGACAGCTCAACCCCCGCAACCGATCTGCGGTCATTCAACGGCAACGTCAACATGGCCGTCGGCGCCACGCTGCAGCGGGTTAACGTGCCCGGCTGGCGGCTGAACACATTGGGGGTGCTGAACAGCACCTATTCCCGCGATCCCGCACTCGATGCCCGCGGCCTCAGCATCTATGCCGTGCCGATCCGCCAGGATTCGGAACTCGCGGCATGGCTCGCCCGCCGCATCGCGACACGACTGGAAACCCAGCCCGCGGCGTCCGCACCATCCGCATCCGCCGCCAACACCCCGCAATAGTGCGGCTCGACCAGCCCCGGGACTTGAGTTTGTCCGTCCGTGTGGCATGCTTGTGGTCCCCATGATCCGCCCGCTCCTCGCCCGAATGCTCGCCATGCTCGCCCTCGCTCCCGCCGCGGCATCGGCGCAGCAGGATGTCACGTTTCAGATCAACTACAACCAGACCACCGTCGGCCAATCTGTCTTCGTTCTGGGCGACGTGCCCGAACTGGGCGCAAGCGACGTGCGCAAAGCGATCAAACTCGAGCCCACCGATTGGCCCATCTGGCGAACGACGATCCGCATCCCCGCCGGCATCAGCTATTCCTACCGCTTCATCCGGCGCGATGACGGCCCGGGGCGTTTGGGCGACACGACCAATCAGGTCAGCATCTCCGGCCCGTTCAACGCCAGCACGCCCGCCTCACCCGCGCCGCTGACCAAGGCGATCCTCGTCAACTCCAGCTTTGCCCCACCCACGCTCATGTGGCGCACATTAAGCCCGACCCCGGGCCCGTTCATCGCCGCGCCCATGCAACCCATCGGCCAAGGACGCTCGCAGAGCGAGCAACGCTGGATCGCCCTGGGCGTCGGCGCGGGACAGAAGCCGATCGAGTTCTACTTCACCAGTGGATCTAGCCGCGACCCGGCCGCCGGCAACTACAGCACTTCTCTCGACGGCATCTTCGTGCAGGATGGCCAGGTCTTCAGTTATGCGCCAGCACCGGCGATCACCGACTGGCGACGCGATTACAACCCCGGCGCGCTCCCGGCGATCCAATCTCAGTTCCTCTTTGAGAACAGCCAGCGCGAGTGGCGTGAGTATCGCGTTATCCTGCCGCGCGGGTACGACCAGCACCCCACACGCCGATATCCCGTCGTGTATCTGCACGACGGGCAGAACGTCTTTGAATCCGGCCCCTTCGGCACGTGGAACGCCCACACCGCCGCGGGCTCGCTCATTCGCCAGGGCCAGATGCGCGAGGCCATCCTCGTCGGCGTCGACAACGGGCCAAACCGCCTGAGCGACTACTCGGCCCCCGACGCCGGCGGCAACGCCGCGAACTACGTGCGATTCCTGCGTGAAGAACTCATGCCCCTGATCAACTCGCGCTATCGCACGCTCACTGGACCAGACGACACGATCGCCATCGGCTCATCGATGGGCGGACAAGTCTCGCTGTACATGGGCTGGGACTATTCCACCACCTTCGGCCGGATCGGTGCGTTCAGCGGCGCGTGGAGCGTCTTCACCTCCGGCTTCTATGACCGCGTTCGCATGCAGGCCAAACGCCCGATCATTCTCTACATCGACTCCGGCGATGCCGGCGCGGCGAACGACAACTATTGGCCCACGTTCAACCTCCGCGACAACCTGCTCGACCCGCAACGCGCCGGCTCCGCGGGCGGTGCGTTCGTGCTCGAGAACAACCTGAAGCACGTCATCGGCCTGGGCCAGCAGCACAACGAAGCCGCGTGGGCAAGCCGCCTGCCCGACGCCTATCGCTTCCTGCTGCCACCCAGCACGGATCAGTCGCTGCTGCTTCTTGCCAACGGCTCGGCGTTCGATCTCACCGGTGACGGCCAACTCGGGATCGACGATCTGTACGAGCAGCTCGCCACGCCGCGCGACGTGAACCTCGACGGCCAGATCACCCCCGACGACGCGGCGCTTCTGGAATGGGCCATCCGCCGCGGCGAGCCCGCGGACGTCGCCACGCCGCAGCGGCCATGATCCCGTGACGATCCTCTCACGCTCGCCTCTGATCCGCGCCAAGCCTCTGCGCTTTCAGCCCGTTCCTCGCCAGTCACGACCCGCGATCGGCATACCGTTGCGCCCCAATGGCGACCGAAAACCAAGCAAAACACCAGCCCAACGCGTCCGCTGATCTCGCCGCCCTGCTGCGGGGTGTTGCCGCCAAGGCCGAAGCCGCCGGCGTCTTCGGCACGATCCGCGTCGATGGCTCGATGCTCCGCTGCGACGCCCTTGCCAGCGCCGAGCCCGCCGAGTTTCGCGTCTTCATCGATGAGGGCAAGCTCTTCGTCGCGCTGGTCACCGAACACCGCTGGCTGAGCCAATCCATCGAGGCCGACCTCGTTCACACCGGCGACAAGATCGACGAACTCGTCGAAGAAGAACTCCTCGACCTCGGCTATCCGGGCCTGAAGATGGGCGAAGGCCGCTGGGGCTTCGAACACTTCCGCGACCCGCAGAAGCTCTACACCTTCCGCACCGCTCTGCCCATCGACCCGCGCACGCTCGCCTCGCCCGACACCATCCACCGCGCCGCCATCGCCCTGCTCGCGTATGAGCAGGCGTTTCGCCCGCTGGGGGATATGGAAGCGGATGAGGAGTGACGCGGTGACGCGGCCACCCCTCTTCGCACGGAGTGCGCACGATTGTTGCCGGCGGCGCAGCGCAGCCAGCCGCCGGTAAGATGCCCTCCGCAGGCCTTCCGCCCGTCTGAGGGCGGACGAATGCATCGGCGAATCGAACCAGTTCGCCCTCAGACGGGCGAGAATGACCTGCCCTCTCCGGTGGCTTGCTCGCTGCGCTCGCGGCACCACCGGCAACGATCGTGCGCACTCCGTGCGAAGACGGCTGCCACCAATCGCCCCATCACAGCTTCACCGGTTCACCGCGTCACCCCATAACGCGTCATCTCGAATCACGCCGGCTCCGGCCCCATCGGATGCGGGCTCGAATCACGCGTGATCAGCGCCACCTCGCTCGGCAGCAGATTCACCACCTGCTGAATGACGTCGCCTTCGAGCGCCCGCGCGAACGCACGCCGGTGCGTCTTGCCCATGATCAGTGTGTCGCAGCCGAACGTCACGGTGTAATCCAGAATCTCCTCGGCCACGTTCGTCGCGCACACATACACCGGCACCACCGGCACCCGATACCGCCGAGCCAGCGCCACCACCGCGCCAAGACTCTCAAGGGCCTGCGGATCATCCTCAACCTGCGGCACCGCGCCCGGTGCCAGGTCCATGATCCGCAGCGTGCGGACGTAGATCACAAACAACGTCCCGTTGCGACGCCGCGCAAGGTCCACCGCAAACTCCGCCTGCCCACGCCCACGCGCCGCCAGCATGATCTTCGGCCTCGCCGGATCGATCGGCAGCGGCTCGGCCTTCAGCTCCGCCAGCCACCCGTGCTCGGGCATGGGTGAGGGCAGCGCCATCGCCTTCAGCTTCGACCGCTGGTGCACCAGGAACCGCGCCGTCAGCACCGCCCCGACCATCACCGCCGCAAAGATCGCCGCGTTGATCTTCGCATACACGATCGTCAAGAACACCAGGGCCATGAAGATGCCCAGCGCCCACATCCCCATCCGCTCCCAGCGCTTGATCTCCAGCTCGCGGTTGTACGCGCACGACAGCACGTTGATCGCGATCGCCCCCACCACGCCGATCGCGTACAGCTCCGCAAGGAACTTCGCGTCGGAACTAATCATGAGCAGCCCGGCGGGCAAGATGCACGCCACGATCAATCCCACCCACGGCACGCCGGAGTAGTTCAACTTCCTGAACACCCCCGGCAGCTCCGCATCCGAACTCATCGAGTACTTCACGCTGACCATCGCCATGATCGCCGTGTTCACCGCGCTGAGCAGGAGCAGCCCGAAGATGATCCCCGTCACCACTCCGAAGATCTGGCCCGTCCGAACGTCCCCGGTGATCTGCGTCGCAGAGTGCGTCGCGAGCTGGCGCATCGCCGTGTCCCGATACTCCTTCACTTCGTGCGGAATCTGATCCGGTTTGAAGGCCTGGGCCGTCCCCTCCGGCCCGAGCGTGTTCTGGCCCTTCTCATACATCACATAGTGCGGCATGTCCACCGGCTTCAGGTCCGGCAGCGCATTGATCGCCAGCCCGAAGATCAGGTTCAGAATCACCACCTCGATCAGCACCGGGAAGATCGTCCGTCGAGACGTCTTCGCCACCGGCTGCTTCATCAGCCCGGTCATGTTCGCGACCGCTTCCAGCCCCGAAAGGGCCAGAATCACCCGCACCAAGTTCTCCCACCGATCCCACGGATTGGAGATCGACGAGTGCCCCGACGACACCGTCTTGACCCCCTCCAGCACCATCGGGATGCACAGCACCGCGATCACCAGCGACAGCACGATCGACGCCAGCGCGATCAAGAGCGCAAACCGCCCCGCGTTCTTCGCACCCAGCCAGTTGATCACCCCGATCACCAGCATCGAGCCCACGCTCAGCCACACCACCCACCCATGCGGCACGCCAAAGTAGTTGAACCCCTCCACCGCCGAGAGTGCCGCCGTCACGATGTAATCGCACAGCAGCAGCGTCGCCCCGATCACGCTCAGCGTGGGCGAGAGCTGCCGCGCCGCCGTGTACACCCCGCCGCCCTCAGGAAAACACCGGCAGATGATCGAATACGCCCACGCGACCACGATCATGATCGCCGACATCGCCACCAGATACCACGGCGAGGCATGCCCCGTGTAGTAGAACGCCAGCCCAAGCACATACAGCCGACTCGTTCCCCAATCCCCAAACAGCAACGGCCCGGCGTGGTACCAATGAAGATCGCGCGGACGCTTTTGTGTAACAAGCATGTGGAAGCCAGCCAGAGACTCGGCCGCTCGTTCCCGTCAACCCACCACCAACCCTCGATACCCAACAAACTGCGAGCAAACCGCCGCTCGCGCTGGGGGACATAGTAGCGGAATCGGACACTTCAGGGCGGTGAGCCCTTGTCCACCGATCTCCCTCATCCCGGAACGAAAAACCCCAGCCGTTTGGCTGGGGTTCGTACTTCATTCGTCCACCGAACTCAGCGCGGAATCCGCAGATCCTCAAACACCATCGTGTAATCGCCGTTGGTGAACGCCTCGGCGTTCGCCCCCGGCCGAACCTTGGTGTAGCTCGCGTGCCCGTCCATGAACGCCATGACCGACCGATTGATGTCGCCATAGCCGTTGCGAAGCTGGAAGCGCGTGCTGGTGTTGTTCACCACCACGTCGGCGAACTGATCGTTCAGCCAGACCAGCCGCGACGGCTGGAACTGATCCCCCAGCCGCAGACGCTCGGTGCCGAACTGAAACGCCCGGTCAAAGTCGCTGATCCCGCCCGGATAGATCCGGTCAAACCACTTGGCCTGATACTGATACGACGTGCCGACGTCGTCATAGCACGAGATCGGCGACTCGGTCGGATTGGTGCTGAACGTCGCGCTGCGCTGATAGCTCACCTTGTCGGCCGGATCTTTGAACACCGGCAACTGCAGGGTCTTGCGCACCGGGTCCGTCGGCCCAAGCCGAGCGGGCGCAGGCGGGGCTTCCAGCAGGTTCTCGGTGATGAACGGGTTCAGCGGTCGGTCGGCAGCTTCGATGTCAAACACGCCGCCGTACGCACTGACCCAGTACTGGTCGTTGTTCTTCCCGCCATACTGCCACGTTGCCCAGCCCGCCGCCCGCTGACCGGGGGTCGATGGGGCCGACCCGCGGGGGGAATACGTGAGCGTCACGGGCAGATACTGCTTGTACTGATCCCGGTACGTGTACATCGCGGCGGTGATCTGCCGGATGTTGCTCAGCGAGATTGCCTTCCAGCTCGCCTTGCGGGCCTTCCCGATCGCCGGGAGCAGGATGCCCACGAGCAGAGCGATGATGGCGATGACCACGAGCAGCTCAATGAGCGTGAAGCCGCCTCGGGACGGACGGGCTTGAGCCCATCCACGACCACATCGCCGGGAAAACCGGAACAGGGGAGTCAGCATGTCGTACCTCGCTTGCCCCTCGCCGCAGAACGCGGGGGGGATTATTGAATGTACAGCAAGATTGTGGAAGCGGCAAGCAGCGAGCCCGAGATTCCGTGTTACCGTAAGCAAATACCAAGGTTGGGGGTTGACTGCAAAAATCAACCTACCGTGAAATCCGTTCGGATTTCGTACGCGTGTTCCGTCGCCGCCAGTTGGCGGTGTGGGAAGTCCTCGCTCATAGGTAAACACTCCACTAGACGTCGCACCGGTGGATGTGTTCTCCAGCTCCATAATCCATGCGGTCCGCCCGCTCGCAGACAAGGCGCTCAGTCCACTTTCGGAACTATGCGGGACCAGCCTTTCAAAAGGTGTCTGATGGTTCCACCCGAAGATCACGTTCGTGACCCGGTACTGTTGAGATTGCACAACAACAGTGTCGTTCCGAACCCCCAACCGAATCCTGGCAATTCTCTGAGTAGTTTGATCCGCAAAGTACAGCCCCATTGCCGCGTCTTCACAAACATCGTCCGATTGCAGCAAGCACGTTGGAGCCAGCACAACGATATGACTCGAATCATTCAGTTCAAGTGGGATGCTCGCCAGATCGAAGGAGTTCGTGGTCGGCCAACCGAACAGCGCGAAACGATATTGGCCGGTTGACTGAAAAGCCGTGTCTCCACTAAAAAACAACCCCTGCTGTGGTTTGGGCGGCAGCCAGTGCCAAACACCGCTTCCCACAATGTTCAAAGATGGGATGCTGTAAGTTCGAGCTACAACAGTTCCTTCCAAACCATTAACGACCGGATGCGACCAAGAATTGTTGGGACCTGGTCCCTGGGTGCGCGACCCGAAGATACCCCCGGAAAAGTTCCCGGAGCACTTGCACCCTCAACCGCGATGGCACCAAACGACGACAGTAGACACTCATCACGATGGTTAAATGCTGAGGGCGGGTTCATAATTATGACTCGTCGAAAGTAGCCGACTCCACCACTCGAAGACAGGTACGGAGGGATCTCCAGAAACCCGCCATCCAGCCCAGAACAGTAAACGATAGAGTTCGGATTCCCCACCCCGCGAAGGATTTCGTCATATTGACCATCGAAGACTATCCCAAACTGAGAATACGTGACATAAATAGACTGCGCCACCATCACCTGATCGAGTCCGTTTAGACCAAATCCAATCAGCCTTCCCCTCTCTGCGGTCAACAGCCCAGAAGGCGGGTTCGGCGCAGGATCACCGTCTCTATAAAGTGAGGTAAGATTTCCGGTTGAAGCATTACGGCGCCAAAGCGTGATTGCGGTCGTTCCATTGATGGTGGTCGGCGCGGTGAACAGGATAGTGGATACGTTATTGATGCCTACCGCACTGGTCGACAAGCTAAAAATATTGTCAAGTATCGCCCCACTTCCCGCCACTTGACCATCACTTACAACCGCCGTGAGTGTCGCGGGATTGTTCGCAGTATTAGCGAACCAGATTCCGCTCGGCCCATCGTCGAGACTGGCTCGGAAACAAATGATACCGCTACCATTTACGGTTGGTTCTACGGAGAATGACCGAAACGTGCTCGAAAAACCCGGTGCGATCTGCCCTTCGGCAACAACCAGACGAAGCCCCGAAGCTTGGGTCCAAGCGAAAATGCCAGTTCCCGAAACGCACCACGTCGCCCAGAACACGACCATGCCATTCGCTGACACACGTGGCTTCTCGAATGCCTGAAAAGTTGCACCAGGAACACCAGGCACACTCTGACCAACAATCGCGATTGGGTTTGCAACGTTTGAGACATTGCGAGATTGCGCGAAGAGCGGCGTTCCGCTGACGCAGACGACAACCAAAACGCCGATGATCCGAAGAGCATAAGAAAACACTTCTGCCTCCTTGGTGTCCAGCACCGAGAAATGAACATCCTCGTACGACTGCCACGTAGCTCTACGCGGTCGACAAATCATCGGCTTCGCCAACTTGCATGATTCGAATAGAGTAATAGCAAACTCTGTCGACTATGACAATCTCCCGCCAGTACTGGGGAGAGTTAGCGATCTCGGTCAACAATCTAGCTTTCGCACCCAATACCGCTGATTTGGCGTAGTGCTGTGCACGGGCAGGTGGCCATCGCCATGCGATCGGCTATCCGGGCAGTTTTCCACGACCCTTGGGAAGGTCTTGCTCAACCACCGGCTCGGGCGGGGGGTTCGCATATTGTTTCTCGACACCTTCGGCAATAGCAGGATCAAGAGAGTTACCGGCCTGCGCCCCGCGGCTGCTGAACAGGGAATCTCTGAACCAAAGTACCAGTGCCGCGAGTGTCAGAACTGCCGCTAAGCCGCCCAGCAGCAAATGCTTTTGTTTAATGTTACGCGCCATGAACGTCTACCCAAGACTAGCGGTTGATATCTCGACCATTGACGCCAAAGCGTGTCGACCAGAAATGTGCGGGAAAAGCACCGCCAACCGAGGTCGCTGTGACGCCGTTCTGCAGACCATCGTTCTCCATAGAGTAGAATGCCAGGGCGTCCGCAGTCACATTCCAGATTCCCGACGGAGTGAACTGATCTCGTGTCTTCTGGTCCATAGATTGAGAAAGTGTGTACAACTTACTCATTTTGACTTGATCTACGCTCCCGTCGACGAGCACGAACCGGGGCTCGGCACCAGGATTGTTCCACGTTGGAGGGCCGCTGAGTGTACTACCACCCGTGAGCGTCGTTTGCTTCTTTGACTTTGAGAAGTCCATTCGCTCCCAGGCGAGAACTTTTGCGCTCGGGAAAGTCACATTGTCAACGCGATTTCGCCTTAGGTAGGTAAGTCCATCCGCTGGCGTTGCGTTAAGCTGGACCCGGAATGCGGAAGAATAGCGGGTAGGGCTCAGCCACAAGGTCGGGGAGAACCAATAAGATCCATCCCAAATGCCGGTATCAACCCCTTGAGCCCGAAGCTGCACGAAAAACTCCTTCGATCGCTGGATCACAAGGGTATCCGCAGGCGCGAACTGTACATCAGAACCAAGATCAGAGGATGAACTCGCGTGAAAGTTGATCAACAAGCTCGCCGCGTGCGGTGAGAACATCTCACTCGCCCAGCCAGAAATGTCGAATCGCCATGGGAGCGGATTCGGGTCATTCATGCTGTTCGGCGGAATCACGTTGCACCAGAAATTTGCGCGGCTTGCTCCACCTTGGGCTGGAAGATTGTCAAATGGATTGATGAAGCTGTCTTTCGTCTCCGCCGAGTACGTCGCCTGCATCTGCCCCATCGACCGCAGGTTCGCCAAGCTCTTGACGCTCTGGGCCGCCGCACGGGCCTTGCCCAGTGCCGGCAGCAGGATGCCCACAAGCAGCGCGATGATCGCGATCACCACCAGCAGCTCGATCAGGGTGAAACCAGCGGCGGGACGAGCAAGACGACGGAACTGGGTTGATGTGGACATGAGTTGGGCTCCGAAACGCAAACAAGGCGACAATCGTCCGACCATTCCAAACCGCACCTCCACCAGAACGGTGGCCACGCTCAATCACCATGCGCCGCCGTGCGCATGTTCCACCCACCCCTCAAACCCACCCCCGCAGGCCCCCGATCACCCCTGCGGACCGCGCTTCACCCCATACCCGACCCCTGCCCACCCCCCACGCATCGGCGATCCTTCACGCGATGGTACGAATCCTGACCCGCAGCACGGCTGATTTTGCCGCGATTGCGACCGAAAATCGTTCATTTCCTTTCGTGTTCGTGCTTTGTCTGCACACCCCACGAAGGTTCTGCCAATTTTCGCCCCAAACAGAGCCGAGTCAAGCTCTCCTTACGCAGGACGCGTGTCGGCGGATGCAAATGCGGGAAAGTCGCTCAGAATCAGCTTCGCGGCGATCAGTCCCGCCGCCCCGACCACCGATCCGCCAGGGTGTGCCCCGGCTCCGGCAAGGTAAATACCCTGAATAGGTGAGCGCGCGGGCAGGCGGCGGTTCATCGTCCACCCGTTATCCACATGATGGATGTGCCCGCCGCGGATCCCGAAGCGGCCTTCGATCCCACGCGGGGCCAGGACCAGCATGTCTTCGATCAGTTCCGGCAGATCGGGCAGGACCTGAGCCACCGGGCCATCAATAAGTGAATGGGCAAACTCCTCCGCGGCGAGCGCGGACAAGGTGCTCGGCACCCACTGCACAAACAGCGACATCGCGTGGCGACCCTGGGCATCCATCAGCGACGGATCCACGGCGGTGTGGGTGTAGACGTCGATCATCGCGTCAAACGCGTCGGGCACGTGGCCGTCGATCGTTGCGCGACGGCGGGCGCGCTCCAGGCGGGCCATGGTGTCGACCGTCGGCAGGATGTGCACGGTGCCGGCAAGCGGGTGAGCGCTCGGGGCGATGGCTTGCAGCTCGCGCGTGCCGACGACGCTGGGAAGGCGTTTGAGCGCAAGGTTGATCTTGAGCGATGTGCCCAGATGATCGCCGATCGGGGCGATGACCTGCTCCAGTCGCATGCGGGCCTCGCCGGAGAGCATGTCGAGCGCGCTGCGCGGGTCGGTGGCGATGACCAGGGCGCGGGCTCTGACCGAGCCGACGCCCTCGATCTCCACGGCTCGCATGCTCGACGGGCCGGGATGGGCTTCGGTCACGCGGGCACCGGTGAGGATCAGCCCGCCCGCGTCTTGCACACACTCAGCAAGCCCGCGCGTGATCGCGCCCATGCCGCCTTCGACGAGCTGCCAACTGCCCAGCGGCTGGGCGGTCGTCGGTCCATCGCCCGCGGGCAGACGGAGCATGTTGTGCAGCAGAAAGTTCATTCCCGAGCCCGGATCGGCGTAGCCGCGGGAGGAGCCGACGAAGCCGTCGGTGGCGACGACGGCTTTGACGAACTCTGACGCAAACGAGAAGCACTCCAGAAAATCCCGCAGTGCGCCCGAGGGATAGGCGTCGCCCGAAGCGCCGAGGGCGAGCAGGCGATAGAGGTCGCGGATGGTGCCGCCAACGCGCGAAGGGGCGGGCGTGTTGCGGATGAAGTCGATGGACTCTTCAAGCGGAATGGCGTCTTGCAGCCAGAGCGGGGCGAGGTCATCGCGGATCGCGGCGAGCACGACGTCGAGATCATCGAGCGCAGCACGATCCTGCGGCGCAAGATGCGTGAGGCCGCCGGGGATGCCGAAGGCAACTGGTCTCATCAGAGGCGCGGGCGCAAGCCCGGGCATGTCCGGCGTGTGCGCGCGCACGGCCGTGCCCGACGCCAAAGGTGCCCGGGCTTGCGCCCGGGCCTCGGATTGAATGTCGGATTGAGGCAGCAAGAAAAACCCATGGGGTCGGCGGGGGATCAGCCGCACCTTGCTGCGGAGTCCGGTGGCATCGAGCACTTCCGGCGGCATCGGTCCCAGGAGATACGCACCGGTGGAACACCCGACACCGGGGGCTTTGGCGAAGGGACGCTCGGTGCGACACGCTCCGCCGACGGCGTCGCTCGCCTCGCAGACGAGGACCTTTTTCCCCTGCCCAGCGAGGATGGCGGCACAGACCAAGCCGTTGTGACCGGCACCGGCGATGATGACGTCAACGGCGTCGGGAAGAGTGATGGAGGATGAAGAGGTCCGCATAACGCCTCAGAAGAGTAAAAACCCGAGCCAGATGGAATCGAAACACGCGTAGCCAGTGGACCGTACACTTTACTGTTCCACAGTCTTGGTGGACGCCATCTGAAGATGGTGCCGATGGTTGGATGTGTCTGAGGCCCGCCGCGAGCGATCGGCGGGGTGGATGCCCCCCGAGAGGTGATCTCGGGTGGTGTGGGAGCGTTTGGCGACCGTTATGAGCGAACAAACCCGCAAGACCGATCTGAGCGAGACGTCGCCGATGGATTCCAAGGCGCGGGCGGACGTTGAACGCCCGGACCTGCAACTGGAACCCGACGAGCCGGCGGTGCGCCCCGCGCCCGCCAAGCCGGCGCGCGAGCCGGAACGGGAGAACGGGCTGGGGCTGGGCGGGTTGGGAGGGCTTGGGGGCCAGAACGCCGCGGGCAAGACCAAGGGCGGGACCAACGTCGACACGATCATCGGCAAGATTGTCGTTGATCAGGGTCTGGCGACCCCCGAAGAAGTGCAGGCGTGCCTTGAGCAGGTGCGGTCGCTCTCATCCGACGGCAACAGCAAGAGCTTGCCGATGCTGCTGGTGGAGAATGACTTCATCACCAAGCGGCAGCTTGAGCGCATCCGTGCACAAGCCGAGGCCGAGCGCAGCGGGCAGCAGATCCCGGGGTACAAGATCCTGGGCGAGCTTGGCAAGGGGGCGATGGCGACGGTGTTCAAAGCTCGGCAGCTTTCGCTGGATCGCGAGGTGGCGATCAAGGTGCTGCCCAGGAAGTTCACGAACAACCCGCAGTTCATCGAGCGTTTTTACGCCGAGGGCCGAGCGGCGGCCGCGCTGAACCATCCGAACATCGTGCAGGCGTATGACGTTGGTCAGGCGGGCGATTACCACTACTTTGTGATGGAGTATGTGGCGGGGCGCACGGTGTATGACGACATCGTCAAGCACAAGCGGTACAACGAGATCGATGCGATCGACATCATCTCGCAGGTGGCCGAGGCCCTGCAGCACGCGCACGCCAAGGGCTTGATCCACCGGGACGTGAAGCCCAAGAACATCATGCTGAGCAAGGAGGGCGTGGCCAAGCTCGCGGACATGGGCCTTGCGCGGGCGATGAGCGACAAGGAGGCGGCGGAGGCGGAGGCGGGCAAGGCGTTCGGCACGCCGTATTACATCTCACCCGAGCAGATCCGCGGCGAGAAGGACATCGGCCCGCCGAGCGATCTGTACTCGCTGGGCGCAACGCTGTATCACATGGTGACGGGGAGCGTGCCGTTTGACGGCAAGAACCCGAGCGCGGTGATGCACAAGCATCTGAAGGCCGAGCTGGTGGCGCCCGATCACGTGAACCCGAAGCTGAGCGCGGGGATCAGCGAGGTCATCGAGATGATGATGGCCAAGGCGCCGCGCGATCGGTATCAGAACTGCGGCGACCTGCTGGCCGACCTGCGCGCGGTGCGCGAGAAGAAGAACCCGCCGATCGCGCACAAGGAGCTGGGCGGCTTGGATATGGCGAGCCTGGCCAAAGCCGAGGCCGCCGCCCCAACCGCGGCGATCCCGCTCGATAAGAGCCGCGAGCGTCCGATGGTGAGCAAGAAGCTGTTCCTGACGCTGATCGTGATGCTGGTGATCAGCGTGGTGTTCAATGTGGTGATGCTGGTGCTGCGGGCGGCGTGAGGCGGTGACTGTTTCCCCGAATAGAAAAGCCCCCGACCCTTCGGTTTGAAGTTGGGTCGGGGGCATGTGTTCATAAAGGACCTGGTGTGGCAAGCTGGCTCAGGCGCAGCCGTCGAACCACTCGTTGAGGAAGGCGAAGATGTCCGCCACGGCGACGGTCCCGCTACCATCAATGTCCGCCGAGGGCAAGCTGGCAAACCAAGCGTTCAGGAAGTCGAAGATGTCGGCGACATTGATCCCGTTCATGCCGTCGAAGTTGCCCGGATCGATGCAGTTGTTGACTGCGGAACTCACGCGGAAGTAAAACGTTCGATCCTCAACGCCCGTTTCGCACACGTCGAAGAAGATGGCGGGAACCCCGGTTGAGCTCTCCCGGGGCACGCTCAGTACCGTGGTGAAATCCGGATTGAACTCGAACTCGCCAATCGCGAACTTGCCATCGCCGATCGTTGAGCACGCGAGTGAGCGTGAGAAGCCGATTGTCCGAGCATCAACCTCGGGGTGCGAGCCGGGGGGACGCACAAGAAAGATCGATTGCAGAATATCGGTAAACGGCTGTCCACAGACCAGGTTTCCGGCAGGCGGTGATGCCCTGATGACGAACGGATTCTCGGGATTCAGCGCGACCGGCCCATAAAAGCGAAGCTTCACTGGAACGGCAGCATTGCATGTTTGTCCGCTTTCAAAGGCGCTCGGCGGGACGAAGTTCTCTGTCTCCGAGAGTGTTGGCGGATCCGTCAACCGCACGCGATGTGGGGGCACACAATCGGCCTCGTAGATGTGGAAGGGCACTTCTCCGATCGCGCCGCCACCAAGCAGCGCAGAAGAGATTGCATAGTGCGGTGCCCGGAACGGCGGTGCCGCGGTCGTCACAAACGTCCTTTCCACGTTCAATCCGGTCAGCGGATCGGGCACAGGCATGACGACCTCGCCACTCCACGGACTTGTCGTCTGGGTGTTGTCGGCATTGATGATGATCTGCCCACGCAGCCCCAGCGGTTCGGCGATCGTGATCCGGTTGATGCCCGAGGCCGCACCACGCCTTGGAGAGACTTCGAGCACGTTCGGAGCGAGCGTGAAGTTTCGCGATGCGATTTCCGGAGCGCAGTCGCCGGATATCGTCATCGACTCGCCGACGCGGAGTGTGGCCGAGGTCTCAATGCGAGGCATGAAGACACGGCCCGAGAGATCGCGTCGAATCTCGAACGTGGTGAAGTCCTTCACAAACAACTCGCAATCGTTGCTGATGCACGAAATGTTGATCGTGCCGATGCTGGAGTAGTCGTTCGTCGGATCGTTTCCAGATGGACCAGTTTCAAGGAGTCCTGACCACACAACGCCATTGCGCATGAAGCCGACTTGTGACCCCGACGCATCGACCCCGATCGTGAGCGAGCCGATGGCCGGGGCCTCGATGCGAGGCCAAAACTGTTTGCTCATGCCCATGTTCATGCTTGAAATGCGAAGCTCTCCGATCGAACCCGCGACGCGAATCACCGAATCGGCCTCGCTGAACGAGCCATCACATGTCACGCCTGTCGTTGGATCGTCCGGGTCCAGCCCGGGCGAACAGATCGAGCCCACAAACCCGTTCTGTTGCGCGCTGGGTAATGGACTGAAGCCGACGCTGATGCTCGGCACCGATCCTGTCCGCGCGATGATCCCGCCCTTGAGCAGCGTTCCAATCTCGATCGGCTGCTCAAAGTGCGCTGCCCGGATGTTCGCGATCAGCACGCCATCTCGGATCGTCACGCGACCCTTCATCGAACCGCCGATTCGGATGCCCCAGTCGCGCGATGAACCGGCCTGAGACAGGTATCGACTTGCCGTCAGGTTCTGCAGCGTGATGTCGCCATCGAAGTCTCCCTGTGTCTCCAGCTTCCAGGTCGCTCGATCTCTTGGCTTTTGCTCGTCGCCAAGCCCGACGGTGCTGGCATCGCCCGTCGAAATCACCGCGCGAAACGGCACGTTCAACGCAGTCCCGCCCGCGGGGGCCGTGTCCACGTTGGTCACGCTCGCAACGTCCACGGCACGCAGAAACGTCAGCCCTTGCTTCGCCACAATGTTGCGGCGCGTGATGGTGGAGCCGGACTCTGAACCGATCTGCCCCATTGTATAGATCTGCGTGATCTGGCCTTCGGGCGCGAGGATGTCCGCGAGGATGCCGTCGTTGAGCGGGTTGCCGTCAGTCAATCCCGCGCCACGTACGGCGACGAGAAAGATGTCGCCAGAGTCCGCTCGAATCTCGCCGGTGATCGCTCGGCCTGCAAGCACGCGATTGATCGCAAGAAAAGCCTGTCGCTGCGTCACGGTGTTCGTATAGGGCATGCCCACTGTCGCATGGATGCCGCCAATATCGAAGTTGGCCTCAACCCGTTCGACGGTGCCACAGGTGATGGCGCCGGTGGTGCTACCAGAGACTCGGCCAAAGAACCGCACCTGTCCCGGGAAGATGCCTTGCGCATACTGAAGTCCACCGAAGTTGAAGCATGCTTCTTCCAGCCCAACGATTCCTGAGTCGATCGGAATGGACTGCGCCGCACCTGCAACCACGATGTTCAGCGCACCATTGGGCACGCCGGTCATGGTCACGGCTCCGATACCGTTTGCGGGATTGTTCGGGTCGCCGGTGTTGTAGATGTGCAGCCATTGGCCATCCGGGAATCCGAACGCGTTGATCGAGATTGGCGTGTTCGCAGGGTGCTGCGTGCTGGAGATAAAGTTGCCGAACCTGTCGAGACGTCGAACTTCGACGACCTGGGCGATCGCCAACTGACCACACAGCAGCGGGGTCAAGAGCGCGAGTACGTAACTTCTGAGCGTTGACACGTGGATCCTCCTCGATGTCTATGCGAGCGCCACATGATCAACGCGATCACGAGTGCGCCTGCGCTTGGTGATGGAACAACAGCGGCAATACGAAAGCCATACTGAGCGAAAGAAAAGTCTGGGTACTCGTCACCTCTGAGGTGGATGGAGTCGGGTGATGATGCTTGCTGCGACCACACGTCCAAGAACGAT
The DNA here is from genome assembly GCA_019750095.1 of Phycisphaerales bacterium. GTDB lineage: Bacteria > Planctomycetota > Phycisphaerae > Phycisphaerales > UBA1924 > UBA4658. The sequence continues at coordinate 34,524 of JAIEOW010000158.1, read as the reverse complement.
GATCCATCGAACAGTCGGTAGCGCGTGCCGCCCACTGTTGTCCTGATGCTCTCGGTCCACTCATTTGTCCCCCCCGCCACATCCAAGAGCCCCCACGGACTTTGCACGTTTGGATACGCCCCGAGCGGCACTTCCAGTGCTGAGAGTGCATCGCCTGTGTTGGCGTTGACCTGCGTCGGCCGTCCATCGGGAGCGAAGAGCCCGGGCGGCCCATATATCGGGTACGTGTCGCTTGTGATCGAATACCGCCACCACCCGTCCTGACCCGGGCCGTTCTTGTTAGGGTCGTAATGGGCGGCCTTCAGCCACTCGTCATACGTCGGGATGAAGTACCGCGCCCCCGGCGAACGTGCTGCCTGATCAGTAAAGATGTTGTTCGCAGGGCCTGTAAAGCCAAAGGTGCTGACGTCGTACGCACCACTCAGAAACGCTTCCCGCCCCAACCCCTTGCCATTGTGCAGCCAGTTGCAGTACATCGCGGCCATCCGCCAACTGATGTTGCCGACCAAACGGTTCTCGTTTCCCGCCGGCACGCTCCATCGCCGACCACCGGGCGTGGTGGGCGTGGCATTCCCCGCGCCCCAAACATCTGGCGGGATCAGATGCGGCAGCCGATCGTTCGCTGGACGATCAAACGCGGCGTTGAAGAACTCAACCCACTGCGCCGTGGTCACCTCCGTCCGCCCGATGCGATACTCATACCCCACCGCCCCACGCCCAATGCTCAGGTCGCCCGGAATGCCCGACCCCATGTACGCCGCATTGCCCGGCGCGCCAACGCGAACAAAGTCGATGCCGGTATCCGGATCGATATCAGCATGGGCGATGTTCCCAAGAAGGACTGTCGCAGCGCTGAAGGCGCACAAAGTCGTCCGCAATGCCATAAACAAGAACCCCTATAAAGACCGGAGCACGTCAAGGCCCGACAGTCTCTCCCCATATACGCAGAGTACCTCGCAGTTGTGACGCCGCAAGGGACGATTGGATAACTTTGCAAGACCTTACCAGTCGTGTGGCTTAAGGACCGCGAGGCCCGATATTCCTCTCAGAACCGCCTGTCTCCCGCCCAACTGAGCACGCTTTCGACAGTTTGGTTGCCCTGCAAAGCCATGCAAAGTGAAGCTACCGCTGCGGCACCTTTCCGCCAGCCTCGCTCGTTTCAAGCATAAGTTCATCAGCCCCCACCGCAAACACCCACACCCGCGTCGGCTGTTCGATGCGAAAGTCGTTGTCGCTCGTCACCACCAGCGAGCGTCGGCCGCCAAAGAGGTTTGGGCCGAAGGTCAGGCCTTCGATCTTTTCGGGCATCTGGCTACCGACGAGTCCAAACTTGGGGTCCATGAAGTTCAGCAGCTCGCGCTTGCGCACAGGACGGATGGTTTCGGGCAGTGCGCCGCCGGGGAGTGCGGCGATGGTGCTGACATCGGTCGCGCCGGCGAGATCGATCAGATACAGGGATCGGTGGCGGGCTTTGTCGCCCTCTTTGCCGTCGCGTTCGAGCACGATGAAGGTCGAGTCGCTCACGGCGAGGATTTCGTTCACGCCATTTCGCGCTGATGAGAGCTGGTAGACATGCTGGCGCGTCTTGCCGCTCTGGATGTCGATCGCGAGCATGCGGATGTTCATCCCGACGCGCTCGTTCTTATCCGAGAGCGCGTCGTCCTGGATCAGCGGGCTTTGCAGGATCGCCACCAGCGTTCGGCCGTCGGGCGTGAGTGCGAGGCCCTCAAACCCGCGATTGGGCTGGCGGCCGGCGGTGTTGGCGGGGGGCAGCTCTTCTTCGGGCGTGCCGGGGTTCTTCACGCCGAAGATTGGTGGCACGTCGAAGCGGCGGATGCGTTTGCCGGTGGAGTCAAACTCATCGATCCATGGGCCGTATTCGTCGGAGATGTACCAGGTTCCCCGCGGGCTGACACGAAGTCCCTCGGCGTCGAATCGCACGCCGCATGTCTGGTCGCGCGGGTCGTAGCCGCCGGTATAGCCCCAGAGATCGCCGCCGCGTTCGTCGGTGAGCAGGGTGGTGGCGATCAGATCAATGCTCACGGGCTGGGTCGAGCCGGGGCGGATGAGGATTCGAAAGGTTTGGGTGCGCGGGCGGAACGCGGTGGCGCCGTCGCCCGGGCCGCGATCGTCGGCGGCGATGTAGAGATCGTCCTTGCCCGTGAAATCGATTGCCGAGCCGAATGAGCCGAGGCGGTTGTGCGGGATGCGGTCGCCGATGGTGTTGGTGAGTCCGGACTTGTCGAGTGCGTCGGCGGGGACGAGGGCGGTGCCGACGAGGTCGATCGCGAGTGCCGAGTTTGCGATGGCCGCGCACGCGCAAAGGCTCGCTAAGCGGGTGGCCTTGCGACTCGAAATCAACCCTCGGCACTTCAATGTGGTCATGGACGGAACGTAGGCGAATGCCGGGATCGATCCCCTGTCTTTACACAACCTTGACACAGCAGGCGCGTGGTGAAGGGGCAATCGTCGTGACGTTTCACGACAGAAGTGTCTTCCTTTGCATGATCTTCATATTTACAAATGTCGAGGCATGAAGCACGTCTTCATAGTCTTGCCCCTCACGCATCTGGGCGGCAGTGAGCCGCCAGATCGGGTTCTTCTCTTTGGGCGGCATCATGGCCATTCGTCCATCGCGCGTCGGACGACGTGCATTCACCCTGATTGAGCTGCTGGTGGTCATTGCCATCATTGCGGTGTTGATCTCTTTGCTGCTGCCCGCGCTCGGCTCGGCCCGCGAGGCGGGGCGCACCGCGGCGTGCTCGTCGAATCTCCGGCAGCTTGGGGTGGCGTCTCTGGCGTATTCCAACGATGCCCGGTCGTTTCTGTCGTCTGGTCCATTCGATAACCGGCGCAAGAGCGGGTATGGCGCGCTGGATGAGGTGGGCTGGGTCGCCGACTACAAGAACTCCGGCGCGATTGATCCCGGCAAGGTGCTCTGCCCGTCCAGCCCTGGGCGTGTGAGCAAGAACCTGAATCCTGCCCGCGTGCAGCCCTCGGACCGTGCGTTTACGCAGGCCGAGCTGCGGCAGTTGATCACCGACGGGTACAACTCAAACTACTGCCAGTCGTGGTTCATGGCGTATACCGCGCCCAAGGCCAACACGCCGTCGCTCGCGCCCGACATGAAGGACATCCGGTATGTCGTGGGTCCGCTGAAGGCCGACATCATCGGGGCGGCGAGCAGTACGGACAAAGTACCGCTGTTTGGCGACGGCACCTCCAAGCCCACCGATGGCGACGCGGTGTTCACGCTCGAGGGCGTCTCGTATGTCGGCGCGCGAGCTACCGGCGATGGGCCGGTGAGCGGATTTCTGCCCGGCCAGGGCTCGGTCTGGGGCCGACAGAACTACACGGACTTTGGACCCGTTCACGGCAAGGGGGGCTTCAGCTTCCGTGCCGGGCACGATCGCAACGTCGGACAGATCGTCTTCGCCGACGGCCATGTGAGCACGTTCCGCGACAAGAACGGCGACGGCGAGTTTGGCTTCCGCCCCGGCATCATCCAGGGCATCAGCACGATCGTGTATGACGAGCTGGAACCCAAGGTCTTCGGCGGGTGGCTCTCCCGCACGGGCCTGCCGTTCTGAGCCAAGAGCCCCTCGGGGTCGGTCGGGGTCCAGCTTGCTCGGTCTGACGTGGTTTGAACGGGGATCGGTGCGCGACAGCGTGTCGCGGTGATCGGGTTGGTTCGTTCCTGGCATTGGTTTGTTCCAAGGAGATCTTCGGATGCGTTTCTGGCACACCCTCACCTCGTGCGTCGTCGTCCTCGCGTGCTCCGGCGCGTCACTCGGCCAATCGCAGATCGCGCGATGGTCCTTCAACGGCGTCACCCCTTCTCTGAACTCTGACAACGGCATCGGGACCTCCAGCGTCCTCGGCGGGCTCACCCAACTCTTTGATGGCGGCAGCCCCAACGACGCCGTCGTCAACAACCAGTCCATGCGCCTGCAGCAGTTCTCCGCCGCGTCTCCCAGCGGCACGCAGGGGGCGCAGTTCAACGTCTCCACCCTTGGGTTCAACACCGTCACCGTCACGTGGGACCAGCGCCACTCCAACTCGGCCAGCCGATTCACCCAGTTCTCCTACTCCATCGACGGCACGAACTTCGTCACCACCGGGCTCCCGAGCAACGGCGTGCTGAGCTACGCCTTTGGCGATAGCTGGGCACTCACCCAGACGGTCGATCTCTCCGCCATCGCCGGCGTGAACAACAACCCGAACTTTCGCTTCCGTCTCACCGCGGTGGTGGACTCCGGCACCGGGCAGTATGTCGCCGCCGCGGATGGCGCGACGTTTGCCTCCAGCTCCACTGGCGGGTGGCGTCTGGACCTGGTCACGGTCTCGGGCATCGCGCCCCAGCCCACGAACCCGATCGTGAATCCCGCCGCCGAGCCCGCGGCGGTTTGCACCAGCGGTGGCCAGTTTGTCATCTCCGCATCCGTGACCCAGGGGCTCAACCCCGACTCGACGGGCCTCGCTGTGAACGCGAATCTCGCCTCCCTCGGCGGATCGACGATCACGCTGCTGGACAACGGCGTCGCCCCCGACGCCCTCGCCGGGGACAACATCTTCACCGCGACTGCCACGGTCGGCGCGCAGTCCGCCGGGCCCAAGTCCATCCCCGTCACCGTGACCGATGCCCAGCTCCGCACCGGCAACGCATCGACCAGCGTCACCGCCGTCGCCTGCGGCGGGTCGAGCGCGGCGCAGGTCGTGATCAGCCAGATCTACGGCGGCGGGTCCAACCTCGGGCCGCCCATCGCTCCGCTCAACGCCGACTACGTCGAACTGTTCAACCGCTCGAACCAGACCGTGAATCTCGACGGCTGGTCCGTGCAATACGCCGGACCGATCGCGTTCGACGGATTCAACGATCCGAATGATCGCGTGCTGCTCAATGGCGTGATCAAGCCCGGCCAGCGCATCCTCGTCCGTTTCAAGGACGCGGGCAACACCGGCTCAGACATCCCCACGCCCGACTTCTCCACACTCCCGGGAGTGGGCGGCATCGGCAACCAGGGCGGCCGCGTCGCGCTCGTCCGCTCGCAGGCCCTCATCGGCACCAACTGCAACGACGCCAACGTCGAAGACCTCGCTGGCTACGGGCTCAATACCATCTGCTTCGAGGGTGCCGCTCCCGCGCCGACACTCGCCAACAACACCGCAGCGATCCGCACCGGCTCGGGCAACACCGACACCAACCAGAACTTCAATGACTTCATCGCCGGGACGCCGAGTCCCCGCAACCGCTCGGCGGGCGGGTTCCTCGCTGGCTACGCCTCCAGCGATGTCGCGCTGCTCTGCCCCGGCTCGCCGATCACCTTCACGGTGAACGTCACCCCCGGCACCGGCTCCACCGGCATCCAGGTCCGCGCCAATCTCAGCACCCTCGGCGGGTCGGCGACTCAGACCCTGAACAACACCGGCGGCAACACCTACGCATTCACCTACAACGTCCCCGCCAATGTCTCGGCTGGCTTCAAGACCATCCCCATCACCGTCACCGATGTGCAGGGCCAGAATGACGTCTCGCAGCTCTCGGTCGGCGTTGGCAACTGCACCCCGTCGAGCGCGCCGGTGGTCATCAGCCAGTTCTTTGCCGGTCAGAACTCCAACGGCAACGCCGCGGCCGCCGCGTTCGTTGCTGACTTCGTCGAGATCTTCAACCGCACCGCCAGCCCCATCGATCTCACCGGCTGGTCGCTGCAATATGCCGACGGCCCGGCGCTGAGCACCTTCAACGGCTCCAAGCAGGTCAACCTCTCCGGCACCATCGGTGCCGGTCAGTATCGCCTGATCCAGGTCGGCCCCTCGGGCACCACCGGCGGTCTGATTCCCACGCCGGACTTCACCGCGACTCCGCCCTTCGGCATGGATAACCAGTTCGGCAAGATCGCCCTCGTCAACAGCACCACCCCGATCGCCTCCAACTGTGCCGCGGCGTCTGTGGTTGATCTCGTCGGTTATGGCTCGGCGTCTTCCTGCTTCGAAGGGCTCGCCGCGGCGAGTAACGGCGACAACACCCTCGTCGGCCTCCGCGGCGACAACGGGTGCCTCGATCGCAACCAGTCGGCGCTCGACATCACCCTCGTCCTTCCCTTGAACTTCCCGCGTAACAGCGCTAGCCCCGCGAACACCTGCGTGCTCCCCCCCGCCACCGGCGCGTGCTGCGTTGGCACCACTTGCTCCATCGTCACCGCCGCCGCGTGCTCAGGCGCGTTCCAGGGCACCGGCACCGCCTGCGGCCCCGTGGGCAATCCGACGACCTGCTGCAAGGCCAACTTCGACGGCGTGGGCGGCGTCAACGTTCAGGACATCTTCCAATACCTCAACGCGTGGTTCGCCTCCAGTCCCTCCGCCGACCTCGATGGCGACGGCGTGAACGTCCAGGACATCTTCGCCTTCCTGAATGCTTGGTTCGCTGGCTGCTGAGTCGCTGATCGCCTCTTTGGCGCGATGCGTCTCGGTGTCGGTTCTTCTATCACCATCTCCAACACGACGGCCCCGGATCGCTCCGGGGCCGTTTGTGTTTATCGGCACACGCGAAAATCGTCCACTATTGCCGAGACAGGACTTTTGACGCTTGAATTGCTGCGTCGCGCACAGACTTGCGACTTCTCCAGAGAAATCGCAAAGCGCGCTCGCACTGCCGACATCTGTAGCAGTCCGAAGTCACCGTCTTCCAGATGACATCACAGTCTCGCCGTGACCCGTTGCGGTCATAGGCGCAAGGAGAACATCATGGTTTCGAAGTCCATCTTCAGCGTGGTCGCATGCGCGGCCTTCACCGGCTTGGGTGCATCTGTCGCCTCGGCGCAGGTCGCTATCGAGTTTCGCACCGTCGGCAACGCCGGCAACGCGGGCGACCCGGGCAACCCGACTTCCGGCCCGCTCGGCGCGGTCGCGTACGAGTATCGCATCGGCGCCTTTGAGGTCACCAACGCGCAGTACGCCGCGTTCTTGAACGCCGTCGCTGCGAGCGATCCCAGGGGACTCTTCAACGCCAATATGGGCACAGACCCTCGCGGCGGCATTACCCGCTCGGGCACGACTGGCTCGTTCACGTACACCGTCAGGCCCAACATGGGCAACAAGCCCGTGAACTTCGTGAGCTCTCTCGACGCGCTCCGCATGGCCAACTGGCTGACCAACGGGCAGGGCTCGGGCAGCACCGAGAGCGGCGCCTATACCCTGAACGGCAACACCGTGACCGCGATCACGCGCGACCTCTCGAATCCCAACCAGGTCTTCCTTCCTACTCGGAACGAGTGGTACAAGGCCGCCCTCCACCAACCCGCCAGTCAGGGCGGCGACACCGACAACTTCTGGAAGTTCGCCACGCAGAGCAACGACTTTCCGATCGTCGGGACGGCGACAGCGACCGGCGATATCGCCAACCCGAGCGCCACGACCGTCAACTGGCAGAGAGGTGCCGACTGGAACGGGCAGAACGGGAACGTCACGACCGTCGGTTCTTGCCTGAACAGCAGCTTCTATGGTGCGTTCGATATGAATGGCAACGTCCAGGAGTGGCTCCAGGACACCAGCACGCTCGGCGGACTGAACAACAGGTTCATTGCCGGTGGGACGTTCTTTGCGGTACCCACGTTCGGGATTCTTCCGGAGGATTCGTTCCCGGCCCCTCCGCTGAGCGAGGACAGCGCCACCGGCTTCCGCTTCGCGAGCCCCGCCTTGCCGCCGTGCCGCGCAGACTTCAACGGCGTCGAAGGCGTGACCCTCAACGACATCTTCGACTATCTCAACGCGTGGTTCGCAGGAAACACGTCGGCGGACTTCAACGGCGTGGGCGGCCTGACCGTCGAGGACCTCTTCGACTATCTCAACGCCTGGTTCGCTGGGTGCTGATGGACGACTGATCTTCGCATTCAGCATCGCGACAACACATCGACCCCGCCAAGTTCGATTCTCATGGAATCGGGCGGGCTTTTCCCTTCGGGATCGCGGTCTCAGGCGCTCTTCGGGTGCCGCGATAGAGGTCAAAAAGTGGGCTCTCCCAGAGGTTTCCGAATGCTGTTCCCATCCCGCCGCACGGTCGCGTTGATCGCCACGAACGTTCTTTGTTTCACGGCGTCCGCCCTTGCCGTCGATCGCGGCTGGTGGGCCGAGCCCGGTGCGGTCAAGACCAACCCGGTCCGCTCCACGCCTGTGGCGACTCGCTCGCTGGATCTTGCCGGTTCACTCGATGCGGGCCGCGTCAGAACGGTGTCGATCGATGTCCAAGACGCTCGCGCCACCTTGCAGCTCACCGTGCCCATCGAAGGCGCGCCGATCACGTTCGTGCTCACGCCGCACCCAATCCGCACCGGGAACTTCCGGCTCATCGAGCATCGCGAGACCGGCCTGGTGGACGTTGCGCCTCCCGAATCCGCAACGTATCGCTCCACGGCGGCCTTGCCGGCTGGGGCTGGTGGCGGCGAACTCCGAGCCGTCAGCGCGGCCATCTCGTTCGTTGAATCGTCAAGCGCCCCGGGCGTTCGTGCGATGATCCTGCTCGAAGACGGGTCCGCGTGGTACGTGCAGCCCGCTCGGGAGATTGACCCAGCCGCCGACGCCGACACCCACATCGTCTACCCCGCTGACGCCGTGCAGCCCACCGACACTCAATGCGGCGGGGCGATCGAAAGGTCCGTGCTCGCCGAGCGTGTCGCTCGTGCCGGATCCTTCGCACCTCGCGGGCCCCAGTGCCTGCGCCGTTGCGAGATCGCCGTCGATTCGGACTTCGAGTACTTCACGAGTCTTGGCTCATCCTCCGCGGCCGTCGTCAGCGACGTGGAGAGTCTCATGAACGCCGTGCGCCTGATCTACGAGCGCGACATCCGCACGACGATTGTCATCCCAACACAAATCGTCCGGGCCACGAACGTCGTCTACACAAACGCCCCCACCATTGGCGACCGTCTCGACACGTTTGCCACCGAGTGGCGCACCACGCAGGCGGGCGTCGCCCGCGATCTGGCTCACCTCATGTCTGGCGTCACCGTTCAGGGTGGCATCATCGGACTCGCATTCGATGGCAATGGGATCTGCGACCTCGACGGGGGCTATGCCGTCTCCGTTGCCCGCTTCAGTTCCAACTTTCAGTTGCGCGCCGCACTCATCGCGCACGAGATCGGGCACAACTTCGGGGCCAATCACTGCAACGGCGACTTCGATTGCTCCATCATGTGCGCAACCATCAACGGATGCACAAGCAACTTCGTCCGATTCAGCTCCGGCAGCATCCCTGTCATGCTCGACGCCGCGAACACGTCTCCGTGTTTGGACACCGTGAACGGTGCCTCAACCCCGGCCAGTCCCGGTGCAGTTACAGATATCGTTCTCACGATTCAGAACGCACCAATTGACATTGACGTGCTCGCCAACGACTTCGACCCCAACTGCGAAGCCCTGACGATCGGCAACTTCTCCGCCACCACCACCAACGGGGGCACCATCAGCCGCGTCGTCGGTGCTGGCCCCGGCGGGCGCGATCTGCTGCGGTACACCCCCGGCCCCACATTCTCTGGCACCGACTCCTTTTTGTACCTCGCCCGGGACACAAGCGGCCGCAGCACCAACGGGACCGTTCGCGTGGAAGTGGTAGTTTCAATCCTGCCCTCCACGCCCCCCGGCAACACCGCCCCGGGGCTCAACCTCGATGTCTATCGCCTCGGCGGGGCAGGCAGTGGGCAGCTTCCAGATTTCGGCCCGCTCACGCCGTACGCCTCAGCCCAGGTCGCCGACATCAACTACCCCGCCACGTCTACCAACGTCGTCAACTCCGGACGCAGTACCTCCGTCGCCGCCCGCTTCACCGGCACGCTCAGCATTCCTGTTGGGGGCACCTGGACCTTCTTCACCGAGTCCAGTTCCGGCTCGGCGCTCTTTATCGACTCGATCCCCGTCGTGTTCAACGACTTCCCGCAGAGCATGACCGAACGCTCCGGCACGATCACGCTGGCTCCCGGCAACTATGCATTCCGGGTCGAGTACGCGCACGGTGTTGTCTTTAGCTCCGGCGGGCTCATCGTTCGCTTTCAAGGTCCCGATGACAGTGGCATCGCCAAGCAGGTCATCCCTGCGTCCGCGTTCACGAACCTCACCGCCGAGTACTTCGTCCCGCCGGACGCTCCGTCGGTGGTCCCGTCGTTCGCCGCGCTCACGCCGTTCTTCTCGGCACCCATCACCGCGGTGGATTTCCCCGCACCTCTCGGGCTGACGACGCTCGCCATCCGCCCGTTCGACTTCGGCGCATCCTTCACGGGCTGGTTCATCTGCCCCGCCGACGGCGTCTACACCTTCTCCACTGAATCCGGCGATGGTTCGTTGCTCTTCCTGAACAACCAGCTGATCGTGAACAACAACGGGGTGCACGACATGCTCGAACGCACCGGCAGGGTCGGGCTCAGGGCCGGAGCCTATCCCATCCGCATCGACTACTTCCAAGTCGGCGGCAACTCGGGCATCATCGCTCGCGTCGACGGGCCAGCGGGCACAGGCCTCACCCGCCGCGTGCTCGATGGCTCCCTCATCGCCCGCTCCCCACGCTGCGCAAGCGATTTCAACTTCGATGGAGGTGTGACCATCACCGACATCTTCGACTTTCTCAACGCCTGGTTCGCCGGAACCATGTCGGCAGACTTCGACGGCATGGGCGGCCTGACCGTACAGGACGTCTTCTCCTTTCTGAACGCCTGGTTCGCCGGGTGCTAGGGCGCCCAGGCACTGAGCCCGGTGCAAATCTCACGTCCTGCCATCGCCTGCTCCCTCGCCGCCCACCTTTGTCAGTGCCTCATCTTTCAGGAGTTATCACCATGCACACGCCCATTCGCTCGCAGATGAACCCGCCCCTCGCCAGCCTCGCGGTGATCGCGTTGCTTCCTGTGGCCGCGTCCCCCGCCTTCGGGCTCTCAGAGGAACACCGACCGGTCGAGTCTGCGCACTATCCCCCGCACCCGCTCTGGCCGGATGTCAAAGCCGCCCCCAGGGTGCCATGCACCGCCAATGAGTTTACGCTCCCCGTTCGCAATCGCGGCGCGTGGACGCCCAACCTCTGGCCAGGCGGGATCGTTCCCTATGAGTTCGACCCCGAGGTGACACAGATCAATCGTGATCGCTTCCGGATCGCCATGGACGAACTCCAGACCGTTGCCAACCTGACGTTCGTCCCGCGCACCACCGAGACGGCGTACATCTACGCGCGGAACAGCGGCGGAAACAGTTCGTCGATCGGTCGCACCGGCGTCCGCCAGAACATCAACCTCTTCAACTGGGACTTCCGCTACACCGTCATCCACGAAATCATGCACGCCCTCGGCTGTTGGCACGAGCAGAACCGCACCGATCGGGACACCTACGTCACCGTCAACTTCGCCAACACCTCTCAGGCCTGCTTCATCAACCTCGCGATTTGGCCCGACGCAGGACCGGTCGGCCCGTATGACTTCGAGTCCATCATGCACTACGGACCAACCGACTGCAGCATCAACGGCCAACCAACAATTCAGGCCACTCCCGCCTTCGCGGCCTTCCAAAGCCTGATGGGCAACTTCAGCTACATGAGTCAAGGCGACAAAGACGGCCTCTCCAGCCGTTACGGCCTGCCGATCGACGATGCCCTTGAACCCAACGACACCCGCCCGACCGCCATCAGGCTCGCCGCAAACACGCCCACCGAGCTGAAACTTCTCGATGAGGATTTCTTCCTCGTCCCCGTCAACACCACGGTGAACATCAGCGCGACGGCACCCGGCATCTGGGCCCTCGGCAACGCCACGATGCATCTGCAAAGCTCTACCGGCATTTTCTTGTCTTCCGCCCCCTTCACCGCGGGCGGCCCCGGTGCCACCGCCAGCATCTCGGGAAGCTTCGGCCCGGGCCCCTTCTTTGTCTGGGTCACACGCACTCAGCCCTGGGGAGGAAGCTACACCCTCAACCTTTCTGTACCCTGCCCGGTCGACTTCAACGGCACCGGCGGTCTCAACGTTCAGGACATCTTCTCGTTCCTCAACGCCTGGTTCGCCGGCAACCCCACCTCCGACTTCGACGGCCTCGGCGGCGTGACCGTTCAGGACATCTTCTCGTTCCTCAACGCCTGGTTCGCCGGCTGCTGAATTTCGGCTCGCTCCCCGAGGCCATCGCCTCTAAAACAAACGGCGAACTCCTCTAAGTTCACACAAACCCGCTCGTTGTTGCAACTCAACCCCTTCGACCGATGAATCGGTTCGGAGGGGTTGTTCTTTTCCCCCACGAAACACCCCTGTCTCCTGTTCGCACATGATTCATCCCGGAGCGTGCTCATGCTGATGTGTTGTGGTCGGCGGATCGCTCTTGTCGGGGCCGCGCTGGCCTGTCATGGCTCGGCGCTCGGCGTCATCCAGACGGTGGAGCTCGGCTATCAGATCCGGTATCAACAGACCGGCGCCACCACGCCGCCTGTGCTGCAGAACTACGCGTTTTTCAGCCAGCTGACCTCCGACAACGAGTTCGACGCACTCCAGGCCTTTGTTCGCCCCACCGCCAGCACGGCGTTTCCGCAGCGTGAGCTGATCGACCTCGACGGAGGGCTGACCTACGAGTTTGTCAGCGGCACCTATGCTACCGAGTCCGCCGTGCGCACAGACTTTCCAGCCGGCAACTACCAGTTCAGTGTCGCCGGCGGCACGCTGGGCAACCGCAGCGCGAACTTCAGCGGCCCGACCACGCTGCTCTGGCCCACGCTCGTGCCGCGGTTCCTTTCAGGAACCTACACCACGATCACCGCGGGCGTGCGTTCCTATGACCCCATCACGCTCACCTTCAACAGCGCAACCCTACCCGCGGGAGCCACGCTGGCAACCACCAGCCTTGAGGTGCGAGATGCCAGCGGTTTCACGGTTTACTCCGCTTCGCTCCCCAATACCGCGACGTCGGTCGTCATCCCAGCCAACGACCTTGACGCGGGCAACGAGCACACCGTCGAGCTGCGATTTGAAGCGGTCGTGAACTTTCCCGGCGCGGGCTTCGTCGGCGGGTCGGGCATGCACCGCTTTCGGCGCTCAACCACCTGCACCCTGATCACCCTCCCGCCGTGCCAGGCCGACTTCAACGGGCTTGACGGGGTTGATCTGTTCGACCTCTTTGATTATCTCAACGCGTGGTTCTCCAGCAGCCCGGCAGCGAACATGGACACCTTCAGCAGTATCTCCACCACCGACCTGTTCATCTTTCTGAACCTCTGGTTCGCTCGCTGCTGAACCGGCATGCCGTTCAACGAATCAACCGCCATTCTGCGGCATCTCGTGCCCGGCAAAGTCAAAGAGCATGCAGAACCCGGCCCGCCACGACGGGAACGCCACCTCGCAGCGATAGCCGACAAACTCGTTGGCTTCCCAGCCGACGAGGTCGAAGCAGTGCCGCGTCAGCTCCGCGTGCCGCGCGTACGCGCTCGTCTGGGCCGCAGAGATTCCCTGCCCGAGCACGCCCAGCTTGGGCCCACCCGGAAACCTCGTGGACCATCGCCAGAAGCCCTGCATCATGATCTGCGGACTCCACAGGTGCTGCTCGATGGATGCACTGCAAAGCTCGTCGATATCTCGATGCACGTACACATCAAACACGAACTTCTGCACCGGGAAGGTCACCAGCGACCAGACCTCCCCCAGCGCGGGCCGTCGCGTCGCGGGGTGCATGTCGCTCCGCAGAGCGTCCATCAGAACAATGTCGCACGGCCCGACGCGAGCCGTCTCCGCCGGATCGATCGCATGAACGCGACGACCATCCACCGTCCGACTCGAAATCTGCGGCGTGGGCCTGGAGCAGAACGCCTCCAGCAGCGGAGACTCGTTCTCGCCGCTGCGTGTTCCGCAGTTCAGCCGGGGGTCCACGGCAAACCCGATTTCCAGCGGCACCGCCGAGGAACGCGAGACATGCCCGACGTGCCCGCGCACGATGAGCGACTCGGTCCGCGACGGATCGCCCTTGGCTGGGCGAATCATCGACAGCGTGACCTGAGACTCGGACCATCGTCCGACGACCGCGGCGGCGGCGCGGAAGAGCGCCTTGCGTGCCGCAAGATCGTCCGATGGCGCCGCCGATTCGCCGATGCTCAGATCCACACTGGCTTCCAGACGCTGGCGGAGGCGCCGCTGGCTGCCCGCGAGCTTCTCGATCAGCGCTTCCAGACGATCGACGCTGTGCGTCGCCGAGGTCGCCATGTCGGCAAGCCCGTCTCCGCGCACCCGTTCACGGGCGGCGTTGATGAACTGTCGCAAACCCTGAATTCCAGGAAGTTGAACCAAAGTCCGCTCATCGGCGTCCCCCCGAGCGGTCGCCGCGACAAGACGTTGACAGGTATTGCGGTCGATCCCGAGCGCACGCGACATCGCGCTCGCCCCGCGGTCTCGTTCCGGGAGCGCATCAAGCAGCGCTCGCAGATCGAGCCGCACGCGCCGCGCGACTTCAATCGTCGCAACCCGCTCGGTCGGCGAGAGTGGCTTTGCGCCCAGGTCCGGATTCGTGCCGCGTGTCAAAGACCGTCCCATGTCCTTAGTCGTCTGGGAGTCCATAGTCATATCTCCAATCTAGCACGACACTTGGACGAAAACCCCGAAGAAATCGTCGCGATCGCAAGAATCCTGCCGCGTTCTAGGCCGCAGTCTTTCCCAATGTTCGCGCACCCGAACAGACATGCGAACAAGAAGCCAACCCTGGCCACTTTTTTCCGCCTGATGGCGATTTGATCGCCACATCTGGGGAGCAACCGGAACCCGCCTCCCCGCAGTCTTCTATCGCTCTGAGATCGGCTCCGGCTCAGTCGCCCGACCTTCCGGAAGCCGCGTCGATGGGTTCTCTACGGCTTCAGATGCGTTCGCCGTCGTGCTCGGTGCGGACGCGGGCCTTTTCAGCGTCCACTCCGGATCGTTCTTCACTCGTGCGCCCCAAGCTGAGAACGCCGCGAAATCCGGGATCGTTCCCGCTCGGTCGGCGAGCTGATTCACCATCAACTGAGAGGCATCTGCAAGTCGCTGATCGAGCGCCTGAAAGTCAAAACTCACCACGCGCCCGCCACGAAACACCATCACCACGCCTTCTCGTTTGTGAAGCGGCGCGACCGCCATCAGCGGGTCCGCCGAATCGGTGGGAAGCTGAAACACTGGCGCGGCACGCTCGATGTCATACACAGAGAGGCCCTCGGCGCTGCTTGCGAATACCACGCGCCCATCCGCACTCACATCCAGCGAGCGCTGGCTTGGGCCGAGCCCCGTGAACATCGCTCGCTCGACGCCGTCGCTCGCCCCAAGCACGCGCAGCCGCGGCCCCTCCATCGTGATCACGCGCCCACCGACGCGATCAAGCGCGCCGCGGATCGTGCCCGAGTTCTGGGTCACACGCGATCGCACCTCCAACGTCCGTGCGTCGAGTCGGAGCAGTTGCCAGCCCATGGGTCGTTCCGACTTCGCCGAGACCACAAGGGTTTGACCATCATCCACAAATCCCATCGGCGTCATCGTCGCTTTGTCGCTCTCCACGCTCCCGGCGGGCTCGCCGGTCGCAACGACGAACCGCGACACGGTGCCGTCGATTCCGCCGACGATCACGTGCGTGCCGTCGGGCGTGAAGAGGAACGTGTTGCTCCCGGCCTTTGGCCTGATCTCTCCTCGCACCGACCAATCTTCGGTGGAATGCAGGACGAGCTTCAGCCCCTCGCTGAGCACGCCGAGCAGCTTGCCGTCCGGGCTGAACGCACACCATCGCGCGCCCGGCGAGCGCCTTGGAATCTCAAACCCCGATGAGGCGGCATCCGGCCCGTCGGTGCGCAGGATCGCCACCTTCGTTCCGCTCCAGACCACGACCAGCCGGTCGTCCGGGCTCACCGCCAGCCGCGCGATCGTGGGCCGCCCGAGCTGTCCGATCACGCGCTGGGCATCACTCGCCTCTGGCCAGAGCAATCGGACCGACCGCAGATTGGGCACGCACATGAGCGTCCCCGGCAGCGGCCCCGGGGCGACCGACTGGCTCGGCGAATCGCTGAATGGAACCGACCACTCCACCCCGCGCTCCACGTCGAGGATCATCGGGCCGCCCGTGCACATCAGCAGCACCCGCCGCTCATCAAGCGTTCGGCACATCGTCGCCTGCGACCCCACCTCAAAGCGTGCCACCGTCTTCCACTCCGCCGGATCGACCACCGCCGCCACCTTGTTTGCCCCGACGATGAGGCGCGAACCATCGCCGATGAACGCCGCGGCACGCGCACCCGCGGGCACCTCAAACCGTCCGATGGGCTTCAGCGTCCGCGCCTCGAACGCGCTTGCTTCGTCGCCGCCCCCGAGCGCGACCACCACTTTCCCATCCGGACTGCGGGTCATCGCCTGATACTGCGCCATGGGCATGCTCGCCCGCGCCAGCTCGCGCCCGTCGGCGAGCGACCACGCCGCGATCTCATCACGACTGGCCCACCCATGAATGACCTCGCCGTCGCCGCTGAGCGCGAAACCCGCCCGGACGGTCCGGGATGCCTGCAACTTGATCGGCGGCTTGGACATCACCTCTCCCGTTGCCGCATCGATGACCACCACGTCGCCTTGCACCAACGCCACGATCCGCCGACCATCATCGCTGATCGCCAGCCCCTGAACCCCGCGATCGAGCTTCATTGTCCACTTCGGCCCGCGCAGCGCCGGGTCCGGATCAAGCCGGTACAGCTCGCCCGTTCTCTCGGCGAGGATGCTGAACCACGTCGCACTCGCCCCGCTTCGATGGCTCGCGATATCGATGTATCCCGGGCTTGTCTGAGCCCAGCCCGCACCAAAGCCCGTGCGGGCCGACAGCTCGCGCAGCGCCCACTGCGCACTCTTCAACTCGGAATTCGGCAGCCACTCCGTCCACAGCCCAAGCTCCGCGGCCACCGGCTGACCGGCGACCAGTTGCAAGCGCCCCCGTTCCACGCGGCTGACCGACAGCTCGCGCTCCAGCCGCGCCGCAAGCCCGCGCGCGTGCACCGATTGCCGCCACGCGTACACCCCAAACCCCGCCACCGCAACCATCGCCGCGGCACCGACGATGACCAGGGCTCGATACCGCTTGAGCTGGCGGCTGAGCACATAAGCCGTCGAATCACGCCGCGCCTCAATCGCCTGACCCTTCAGGTGGCGACGAATGTCCTCCGCCAGCTCTCCCGGCGATTGATACCGGCGTTCCGGATTCTTCTCCAGAGCGCGGAGCACGATCACATCGATATCACCCCTGCACTCGGGCACGCTCACGCTCGGAGCGGCCGGCGACTCGTTGCTCAGTGAGCTGAGGGCCTGCGTCACGCTGGTCGCGTTCTCGCCGATCGGGCGCTTGCCGCAGATCATCTCATACAGGATCACGCCCAGCGCATACACATCCGTGCGCGTATCGATCTTCGACGGATCACCGAGCGCCTGCTCCGGGCTCATGTATCCGAGCGTGCCGACGATCTGTCCGACGCTGGTGGAGAGCGTCATCATCGCGTTCTCACCCGTCAGCCGCGCGATGCCGAAGTCCAGCACCTTCGGTTCGCCCGAGTCCGAGACGATGATGTTCCCCGGCTTCAGATCGCGGTGGATCACGCCGCGCTGGTGCGCATGCTGCACCGCGTCGCACACGTCGGCCGTAACCTCAAGAATCTGCCGCAGCGGCAGGTGTGCGCTCCGAGCGTGCGTGGTGATCGGCTTGCCGAACGCGAGCTCCATCGCGATATACCCGCGGGACTTGCCATCCACCATCGCGGTCCCCGCCTGATAGACCTGCGCAATGCCCGGGTGCTGGAGCAGCGCGAGCGCCGCCGCCTCGTGCTCAAACCGCCGCATGAGCGCGCGCGAGCCCACCTCCGAGCGCACCAGCTTGAGCGCGACGCGGCGCCTCGGCATCTCCTGCATCGCCTCATACACCACGCCCATCCCGCCCATGCCGATCAATCGCACGATCTCGTACGCACCGACGCGCGTTCCCGGCGAAATCGCGGCGGACGGCTCTTCGATCTGCCCCACCTCCAGATCCAGCCGCGCCCCCAGTTCCACCGGCGACTCATCAAGCACGCCCGACTGGTCGCAGAACCCGAGCAGCGCCTCGACCTCGCCCACCGTCTCAGGCTCGACTGATCGCCGAGAGTCCAGCACGCGACGCCGCTGGGCCTCATCAAGCCCGATCACCGAATCGAACAGCGCTCGCACTGGATCCACCCGGTCGGACATGCGATCTTCAGCCCTTCTTTCCGCCGGAAGATCTCGGCGGCAGCCCGTCGGCTACGCGACGCTTGTCGATCTGGTGCATCAGCCACGCCCGCGCGTACATCCACTCGTTCTTCACCGTGCTGATCGACACCCCCAGCGCCTCGGCCGTCTGCTCGATCGTCAATCCCGCAAAGTACCGCAACATCACCACGTCGTGCTGGCGATCATCCCGCGCATGCAACTCGCGCATCGCCTCGTCGAGATAGATGAGATCGTCCGCATCCGTCGGTGCAACCGCCGAATCGCTCGCCCGCCCCCCCGCTCCTCCTGCCCCGCCACCGATCATCCCCGACCCGTCGTCAAGCACACCCGTGGTGCCCTGCTCGTCAAAGCTCGCGATCTGCGCCGGACGCGTCGCCTTCACGTGCCGCGCCCGGTCGATCAGGATCCGCCGCATCGCCAGCGCCGCGGCCCCAAAGAAGTGCGCCCGATTCTGCCAACTCGTCGCCTGATTGCCCAGCAGCCGCAGATACGCCTCGTGCACCAGCGCCGTCGGCTGGAGCGTCAGCCCCGCCTTCTCACGCGACATCAGCCCCGCGGCCATCCGCCGAAGCTCGTCATACACCAGGGGCAACAGCTTCGCCGAGGCATCTTTATCCCCCGCGCTCGCCGCCTCGAGGATCCGTGTCACATTGGACGGGTCCGGGATCGGCACGACTGGTTCACCCGACGCCGAGTTGTGTGGTTGCTCACCCAAAGAACCTCCTAAACCCCCATGGGCTCGAACCCACATCCGAGAGTATCAGAATTCTCTGGCCACCCCGGGCGACCTGTCCGCACATCTCAGAGACGTGCCTTGAGTTTATGGCACCGCCGCACCCGTCGTCGTTTCGGAGCCCCCGCCATGCGTTCGTTCTGCTTGCTCGCGTCCTTCCTCGCCCCGCTGACCCTGGCCGCCGCTGCCGGCGCTCAGTGCTCCCTCTACCGCAACGGCGTCCCCGACTTTGATCAGGTCCGCGACGGCCTCCCGCAGGGCGGCGGATCCGTCCACTGCGTCCCCACCAGCGCCACCAACTGGATGGGCTACATCGCCAATAGCGGTTTCCCCTTCGTCATGGGCGTCGCCGGACCCGTCAACTGGCAGGACCAGGCCCGCCACACCCCCGTCTCTACACGCGTCGAGGTCATGGGCAACCTCATGGACGTCACCCTCTCCGGCGGCGGCACCAACGGCCAAAAAGGCCTCGACGGGCTCAGAACCTATCTCTTCGCCTTCGGCCTCGGTAAGTTCACCGCAAGCCACACCTATGGCACCATCCTCCCATTCCACATCTACACCCAGGTCGCCACCAACGGCCTCGTCAACGTCTGCTTCGGATACCACCAGGAGTTCAATGCCCCGTCCGCTCCCTATTACGTCCGCAACGGCGGGCATTGCGTCACTCTCCGCGGCATTCAGGACTTCTGCAACCCCGCCAGCACCCGTCTCCACCTCCGCGACCCCGCCACCGCCGACGGTGACGACCTCGTCCAATCCCCATTCTCCACCAACATCACCCGCGTGCAGATGGAGACCTTCTTCACCAACGCCGCCAGAACCGAATCCGCCACACGCATGCGCATGCTGGACTACGGCGTCGGCTCAACCACGCGCCGGTACATCAGTGAGATGTTCGTCATCCGCTCCAACTTCACCCTTTGGGGCCCGCCCACCACCACCAACCCGAACACCATCAGCATTTCCAAAGCCGTCGCCCTCGCTCACGATCTCCAGCCCCAGCAGGTCAGCTTCAATCTCGACGCCGCCAGCCCCGCCCTGAGCGCCGCGCTCCACCCCGACGGCGGAAGCGCGGCCATCGTCTGCGAAGTCATCAACAACGTCGGCGCCCGCGTCAATCGCGTCTACCTCGTCAATCTCGCCGATGGCACGCAAGACCCCATCCTCGACTTTCCGGTCGGCCGCCTCCCCATCGCCTTCAATCGCTTCGGCGATCTCTTCGTCTGCGATGGCACCAACCTCCGCCGATACGACGTCTCGGGGCGCCCGGTCCGCGTCGCCTCGCGCACCCTCGCCGCTGCTCCATCCTCCATCGCCTTTGACGACACACTCGACGAGGTCGTCGTTCTCACCCCCACCAACCGTCGGCTGATCCGCCTGCCCTATGACCTCGCCTCCGCGATCGATGAACCACTGCCCACCGGAGTGCCCGCCCTCGGCGACGGATCGGTCATCCCCGATCCCTCTTCTAGCGGCAAGTTCATCATCGCCATCGCTGGCTCACCCACGATCCATCAACTGTCCATCATCCCCGGCTCACCCCGCCTGCAGCTTGATAACAGCTTGCTGTTGCCCGCTGTGCAGGAGGTCAAGTCGCTCCAGATTGGCGACGGGTTCATCCAGGCCCTCACCGATCTCGGCCCCCGCACACTCGACCGCGACCCGGCGAGCGCCCGCCTCCGCCTCGCCCCCGATCAGCCCTTTTCAAACCTTGGGCCCATGCGCTTCATGACCATGTCCTACAGCCGAACCAACTTTGACCCGCTCCTGCACGAGGGCCCGGCGTGGGACCACATCCCCGAGCGCGAACAGCCCGCCGGCATCCCCGACTGCTCAGCAGACTTCAACGGCGATACCGCCCTCACGGCTCTGGACATCTTCGAGTTCCTGAACGCCTGGTTTGACGTCCAGCCCGTCGCCGACTTCAACGCCTCCGGGACGATTGATGCCGCCGATATTTTCGCATTCCTGAACGCATGGTTTGTCGGATGTTGACTATAATGGCCACGGACGGCCAATGCGTTTGGGGGAAATCCGACCCAAACATCCGTCTAAACCATGAAAAACATTCATTTGAACGATTTCCACGTTTTTGCCCAGCCCAAAGACAGATAGTCTCCCGCCAAGTCGCCGTGTCCCCGTCGGCTTCTCTGGAGAACTATGTCCGGGTTCGTCTGCACCATACAGCGGCCGATCACGCTAGCGCGTCCGACGCGGCTCGGACTGACTTCGGCAGACATTCTTGGTGTTGTTGGCATCACGTCCGCCGCGATCGCCGCCGTGGTTTGCATGGTCATGTATCGCCGGCTTCGACGCTCGGGCCGCGAGCACCTCCGTACTCAGAACGCGTTGAGCGAGTCCAACTCGCGGCTGCAGAGCATCGTCGAAGGGACCGGCGTCTTCGCCTGGGAGTTCTGCGTCGAGGAAGATCGCTTCCGATACGTTTCATTCGAGGATCAGCGGCTGGGCTATCCCCGTGATCGCTGGCTGCAGCCAGGATTCTGGGACACACTGCTGCACCCGGAGGATCGCGAAGCCACAACCTGCCAATGCCTCGGCGAGATTCAGGCCGGTCGCGCCCATCGATTGAACTATCGTATGATCGACGCCGCGGGCGCGGTCGTGCAGATCAGCGACTATGTCTCCGAACCGGAGCGGATCGACGGTCGCACGATCGTGCGCGGGGTGGCGGTCGATGTCACCGATCGCAAGCTCGCCGAGCAGCGCACCATCGAGAACGAACGCCGACTTCGGACCATCATCGAAGATGCCGACGTCATCGTCTGGGAGTTTGATCCGGCGAGCAATCGGTTCACGTTCATCTCCGACCAGGCGGCCAAGCTCGGTTACGACCTGCGCGACTGGTACACCCCGGGATTCTGGCCGAATACGATCCATCCCGAAGACCGCGCCCGCGTTGTTGAACAATGTGCTCACGAGACCAAAGCGGGCCGCACCCACCGGCTGCACTACCGCATGCTCCGCGCCGACGGGGGTGTCGCCTGGGTTGAGGACGTGGTGACGGTCGAGATGAGCGATGGCAAGCCCGTCATGCTCCGCGGGATCATCACCGACATCACGGCGCAGGTGCTGCAGCGGGCCGCGATCCGCGAGCAGGCCGAGCGGCTGGACCTCACTGTGCGCTCCGCCAATGTGGGTACCTGGGACTGGGACATCGTCACCAGCCACGTCGTCTTCAACGACGTTGCACAAACCATGCTCGGCTATCAGTCCGGTGAATGGAGCCCATCGCTGGAGCAATGGAAGAGCGTCGTTCATCCGAGCGACCTTGCTTACGCCATGGACCTGCTCGATCAGCACATGAAGGGTCTCACGCCCGAGTTTCGTGCCGAGTATCGCATGCGTCGCAAGGACGGCTCGTACGCCTGGATCCTCGACGTCGGCCGCGTCACCGAGCGCGACCCGCACGGCGAGCCGCTCCGTGCCATGGGCGTGCACGTGGACGTGACCGCGAACAAGAACTATCAATGCGAGTTGCAGTCTGTCACCGAGTCGCTGCAAGAGGCGCAGTCCGTGGGCCGAATCGGAAGCTGGTCCTATGACCTGGCCACGGGGAACGTCTCCTGGACGCGGCAGCTCTTTGTGCTCTTCGGACGCAATGAGACCGATGGGGCACCGGACTATCCCGGAGTGCTGTCGGATTATGACCCGGAATCCGCGGCCCGGCTCGATGCCGCGGTGCAAGCCGCCATCCGCGATGGCACGCCTTATTCACTCGTGATGAAGACCTCCAGTCCGCGGGCCGCCGCTCGGTATGTTCGCGGCGAGGGCCGCGCACGCCTGGATGACTCTGGCAGGATCATCGCCCTCTTCGGCACCGCCAGCGACGTGACCGCCGAGATCGAGAGCACGCAGGCCCTGAACATCGCCCGCGCCCAGGCCGAGGCCGCCAGCAAGGCCAAGAGCGAGTTCCTCGCCAACATGAGCCACGAGATCCGCACGCCGCTCACGGCGATCCTCGGCTACACCGACATTCTCCGCGAGGACGTCTCGACGCTGGAAACCGACCAGCGCTTGCACGCCCTGGACACCATGCGCAACGCCGGTTCGCACCTGCTCACGATCATCAACGATCTCCTCGATCTCTCCAAGATCGAGGCCCAGATGATGCAGGTCGATTGCGTCGAGACCTCGCTCGTCGGACTCCTCCACGAAGTCGCCAGCATCCTGCGGCCACGGGCCACGGGCAAGGGCGTCTGCCTCATCGTCGAACTCGCCACCAGCATCCCATCGACAATTCTCTCCGATCCGACCCGCGTCCGGCAGATCCTCATGAACGTCGTCGGCAATGCCGTCAAGTTCACCGAGGCCGGCACGGTGCGCATCCGCGCGGGCGTCGATTCCGCCGCCGAACCAGGCCGATCGGCAATCAACATCGACGTGATCGATACCGGCCCGGGCATTCCAACCGATGACGCCGACCGCCTCTTCAGCCCCTTCGTGCAGAGCGATTCCACGGTCACCAGACGCCACGGGGGCACCGGCCTGGGGCTCACCATCAGCAAGCGGCTCAGCGAGCTCATCGGGGGCGAGGTCTCCCTCCTCACCACCACCATCGGAGTCGGATCCACCTTCCGCATCCGCCTGCCCCTGACTCCAACCTCAAACACCCAGTGGATCGATCGACTCGATGCAATCGTCGGATCGGATCAGGGGCCAGAGGACCGCTCCGAACACCAGCTCCGAGGCCGGATCCTCCTCGCTGAAGACGGCATCGACAACCAACGCCTCATCGCCCACTTTCTCCGCCGCGCGGGCGCCACGGTCGATGTCGCAGGCCACGGCCAGAACGCCCTTGACATGATCGAGGTCGCCACGCGCGCCGACAGGCCTTATGACCTGATCGTCACCGACATCCAGATGCCCGTCATGGACGGCTATGAACTGACGAGACGGATCCGCTCCGCCGGCAAAGTCATCCCCATCATCGCCCTCACCGCCCACGCCATGCCCGAGGATCGCATCCGCTGCCTCAGCGTCGGCTGCAACGACTACTCCGTCAAGCCCATCGACCGCGCCTCGCTCATCGAAACCTGCGCCAAGTGGCTCGGACAGAATGCAGAAACCTCCGCCGCCGGCCCGGCAACAGCCAACCACTTGCCCACAACCGGCCGCTAGCCCACCGCCCGCGTGACACTCACCGCCGGGCACATGAACGCGACATCCTCGCGTTCCAGCACGCGCTGGGCATACGCCGGATTCAACGCCACCAGCCGGATCCGCTCGCTTCCCTCCGGTCCCTCGAGCACAACCCGCTTGAACGTCGTCTCCTGATCGCGTTCCAGGCGAACAAAGCAGTCCATCCCGTTCTTGACGGGACGATTCGGCGAGAACACCACCACATCGCCCTCTCGATACTCCGGGAGCATCGAGTCTCCCACCACCCGGGCGGCGAAGGCATCGGGATCATCCACATCCAGCGTTCGCACATAGCTCTCGCTGGTGCGCGCGGGATATCCAAGATCGGTGAACTCGCGCGGATACCCCGCCGCCACAGAGTTGATCAGCGGAACCTGCCTGGGCAAGAGCGCCCCATCCATGCCACGAGGCCGCTCGTCCACGATGTTCCCACGCCGTGCGGCACCCGCCGCGTTCTCATCCAGCCGCGCAATGAGTGATTGTAGCTTCCCGCTGCGATGCGCCGCATCCAGCCCGCCCACCTGCCCGCGCAGATCCTCTATGAAGACCCTCAGCTCATTCGCGGCGGCACGCTGCGACGTCCGCAAGCGCTCCACCTCCCCGCGCACCTCACTCGGGGTCGCCGCCCAGCGCGCAAGCTCGCACAGCGCATCCGGCTCAAGGCCAAGTGCCGACTCGATGCGCCCAAGCAGATCACGCGCCACCGCTCCACCCGCGCCCCGGTCTCCACTTTCAAGCATGCACAAATGCGATCGCGAGCACCCGACCACGTCGGCGAGTTGCTGCAAACTCATCCCGCGCTCAATGCGCGATGACCGAATTCGCGCCCCGAGGCGCTGATCGACTGGTGGGGCCGAGAATCTGTTCGGGTCCAAACACACAGCAAACTCCATTGCGGGTATTCCCCGCGATGCATATACCCTGTTTTGGCTATTCCTGGGCACACCCGTCCCAAAAATCGCATACGCGCCAGAAGAATTATACCGAACACATTGCGTCCATATACCGAACAAGGTATACTCGCGGGGCGTTCACATAGGCGTGAACGTATCTCGTGGGGGCTCATTGTTCTCCAGAAAGGACTTCGCATGGTCGACGCATTCCGGGCGGAATCACATCAAGATACCCTATCATATTCCGAAAATCAAGGACCGTCTCGCCGGTTTGCGGCGAGCTCCGACGGCTCGGAAGCAAGTCGCGGCATTCAGCGCCTTGAGGCCTCCTGCGACCGAGCCCGCCAACTCGCCGAACGCGCCGCATTTCTGTCCGATGGTGATGCCGCACTTTTGCGATCAATCTTTGATGAGGGCAAAAGCGCCAAGCAGATCAGCGCCTTGCTCGGGATCGTGCCGCGTTCGGTTCAACGCCGCGTCGCTCGGCTGACCAAGCGCTGCCTCTCACCCGAGTTCGCCTTTGTCGCGCTCAACGTCGCCACCTTTGAACCGCGTCTGGCTCGTGTCGCCACACTCTGCGTGCTGCATGGACGATCGGTCCGCGCCGTTGCCGAGGAGCTTAAGCTGACCCAGCACCTTGTCCGCACCCTCCGCGCGAATGTGCTCGCGATGGCCCGCGGCGCGATGCAGGCCTCGAAGCAGGCCAGCCCTGCAACCCGGCGCTGGACACCCGGACCAAAGAGTGAACGCGCATCGCAGCACTCCGGCTCAGAGACATGGAAGCGATCAAAGAACTCTGACTGACAATGACCGTGGCTCAGGCGTCTGGCCTGGGTGCTTCACAGCAGGTGAGCACACAAGCCGGAGGCCTTGCCACCAACGACGATCTTCCGGTTCGATTGGGGTTGAAGCAGAAGGGGAGGATGGGGATGGATCACAAGCGAGGCCGCCGCGCGCCCGTCGCGGCATGCAATGACCACTGGACGCCCCAGGCGCTCAGCGCTCTGGGCGTCTTTGGCCTGACCACGGATGATGTCATCAGCGACCGCGCCGAGCGCATGGCGCGGGCGGGCACCGCCGCCGCCGAACTGCTCGCCACGCTTCAGGCCCGATCAACCGGCATCGCGCTCATCAGCGGCCCGAGCGGCGGGGGCAAAAGCACGGCGTTGCAAGCGTTGGTCCATCGGGCGAAGCGCGAGGGCGTGCGCGTGATCCAAACCGATCAACGGGCGCTCCAAAGGCTCGCACACCGGCGCGTAATCAACGCCTTTGTGCCGGGCACTCCTGAAGGGCCGCCGGTAGAAACCGCCCTGCGTGCTCTCAGCGCGGCGGGGCTCGCCGACGCTCGCATCGCCGCCCGACGCGTCTGCGAACTCTCCGAAGGCGAGCACGCTCGACTGCAGCTTGCGCTCGCCATGCATAGCGCGACCACGCTCTCCGACCCGCCGCGCACACCCGCGCTGCTGGCGATCGATGAGTTCTGCACCGGACTGGACGACACCACCGCGCAGGGCGTCTGCGCAACGCTCGCACGATGGGTCCGGTCTCCAGGCGCAAATGAGCGCCCGCGGCAGATCGTGTGCGCAAGCTCACGCGATCAGGTCCGGACTTGGCTGCATGCCGACGTTCACCTCGCGATCGACCTTGGTGGACACTGCACCATCTCAACAGGCCCGCCGAGTGACGGCCCCGGCGCGCTGCACATCGCCCAGGGCTCGCTCGCCGACTACACATCGCTCGCATCCATGCACTATCGCGGCGGTCGTCCGGCAACCATCGCTCGAGTGCTCGTGGCCCGCCGACAGGAGTGCGGTCCGGTCATCGCCGTGCTGACCGTCAGCATGCCCACGCTCAACGGTGCGTGGCGAGCGCTTGCCTGGCCCGATCTGACGCCCCCTTCGCATGCGCCGGATGATCTGCGCCGCGCCGCGGAGCGACTGAACGACGCCGCGCCCGGCGGCACGGGAGTGCGGTGCATCTCGCGTGTGATCGTCGATCCAAGGCATCGTGGGCAGGGTGTCGCCGGCGAACTTGTCACGGCGTATTTGCGCGATCCGCTCACCCCTCGGACCGAAGCGGTCGCTGCCATGGGGGCCGCGTGTCCGCTCTTTGTGCGTGCGGGCATGCGGGAATGGGTGCTCCCGCACTCGCAGCGCGATCAGCAGTTGCTCGCGGCGCTCGCCGAGCGCGGCCTGTCGGGCACGTCGCTCGTGGACATCGCCCGCGCCACGAGACGTATCGCTCGCTCGCCCGCACTGGTTGCCGCGCTCGCGAGATGGGCTCGTGCGTCTCGCGCAACTCGGGCGATCGCCGAGGCCGATGTCCGCACGCTGATCCGCACCGCGGCTCGCTCACTGAGCGTTCGCCCGCGGGCGTACACGACGCCTTGATCGTCTGGTTGAACACACACTCGCACGCATCGCCACAGGAGGGGGAGACCGATGGCACGCAAATCCAGCACGCGCCGATCGCGCAAGAGCACCACGGATGGAGCATCACACACACCAGTCAACAGCACGCCGCCGGAGCGTGTTGATCCGAGCATCGACGAGATCACGCCGCCGCAGTCGCCCGACGCGCTGCACGTGTGGATCGTGGAACATCTGGGCGTTCACGTGCTGCGTGCGCCGCTGGTGCCGGGGCACGCTGCACCGTTTGACTATGTCGTGCACTCGTTCTTTGAGGGCACGCAAGGTCGGTTTGCGGGGCGGTCGCCAGACTGCGTGGTGTGGGCCAATCGTGGCGGGGGCAAGACGTTTCTTGGCGCGCTTGTGACGCTTCTGGAGCTGATCTTCAAGCCAGGGGTGCAGATCCGTCTGCTCGGAGGCTCGCTGGATCAGAGTCGGCGGATGCAGGAACACCTGCACCGCTTCGCGCAGATGCCGCGGGTCGCCGCGATCTGCGACTTTGTCATCACGCGCGACCGCGTGGAGGGTCGCGGCGGCGCGGCGGCCGAGGTGCTGGCGGCAAGCCAGACCTCCGTCCGCGGCACGCGCGTCCAGAAAGTGCGGTGCGACGAGGTGGACCTGTTTGATGCCGAACTGTGGGAGGCGGTGCAGCTCACGACCCGATCGATCAAGCTCAAAGGACCATGGGGAGATGAGATCAAAGGAAGCGTCGATGCGCTCTCGACGATGCATCGCCCTTTCGGATTGATGTGGAAACTCGCGGGGATGCATCTCCTGACGCGAGCGACCTCTCAAGAGACGCCGAGCAGTTCGGCGCAGGTCGCCCCGACGGACGCTGCATCGCAGGATGGGACAGAAGCCCACGCGATCTTGCCCACGCCGCCAATCTTCCGCTGGGGCGTGCTGGACGCGCTGGAGCACTGCGGCAACAAGCACGTGTGCACCACATGCGCGCTCGCCCCGGAATGTGCAGGGCGAGC
Source organism: Phycisphaerales bacterium (assembly GCA_019750095.1). Classification (GTDB taxonomy): domain Bacteria; phylum Planctomycetota; class Phycisphaerae; order Phycisphaerales; family UBA1924; genus UBA4658. The sequence goes on along the minus strand of JAIEOW010000158.1, from coordinate 6,123 downwards.
CAAGCTGGAACGGCTCTCCAGCGACGGCAAGCCGGCAGGCACCGGCGATGGCGCATTCGGACACATCACCATCGACGATGCGATCCGCATGAAGTCGCGCGTCGGCAGAGCCACCTGGGAGGCCGAGATGCTCTGCCTGCGTCCGCGACGCGATGACAGCGTGTATCCGGAGTTCGAGTCAGCGCGGCATGTCGTTGGGGATGACGATCTGCAGGGCGACGGCGCTCGGCTCGGGCCCTTCGTGCAACTAATCGCCGGGATGGACTTCGGCTTTCGTGCCGAGGGCGTGGTGCTGCTCGCCGGCGTGACGCGCGACAAGCGCGTGGTGGTGATCCGCGAGCACTGCAAGGCCGGGCTGAAGCTGAGCGATCACGTGGGCGTGCTGCGGGGCTGGCTAAATGCGGACGCCGAGCCGCTGGCGAGAGTCGAACCCGACACCGCGCTGTCATGGGTCGCCATCGACCCCGCGGGCAACAGCGTGGATGAACAGACCGGCGAGTCCAACGCGACGGTGCTGCGCAAGGCGAGCTTTGTCGTGCGGGCCAAGGGCGGCACGATCGACTCTGGCGTGAACGCCGTGCGCGACCTGCTCGATCCGGCCTTTGACCCGCGAGCCGGAGGCACCGATCCCACGCCCAAGCTCTTTATCCACGAGCGCTGCACTCGGCTGATCGAGTGCATGCACCGCTACCGCTATCCCGAGCACGACAAGCAGACGCTCATCCCGCTGAAGACCGAGGGCGTTGATCACGCGTGCGATGCGCTGCGGTACATGATCATCAACCTGCTGCGCCGCGGCAAGACGGGATGGACGACGTATTGATGCTTCTGTCAGCGCGGGCAGCGATCTGTGACCGGGTCGCTGCCCTCGCTCCCCCGCCGAGCCAGCACGAGCAGACGGTTCAGCTCAGCGAGATCGGCGCGTGTCATGTGGCCGAGCTGTCGCCGGTGGAGTTCCAGGATGGGCCGATCGATCCGGGCAAGCAGATCAAGCCCCTCGCGCGTGATGCGGACGATCACCAGGCGGCGGTCCTCTTCAGTGCGCGCACGCTCGGCGAGCCCTGCATCAACAAGACGATCGACCAGCCGCGTGACATCGGGCACCTGCGCAACCAGTTGCTCGCCGATGGTCTGGCTCGGGACGCCGTCAGGCCCGACATCAGACCGGTTTTCGCGAACGCGCTGCGCGTGACCGCGGAGAATTCGCAGCGCGTTGTACTGGGCCTCTGTCAGCCCATAGTCGCGGAAGAACCGCCCGGTCTCGGTCGTGAAGATGGAGCAGGTCCGAAGCAGGTTGAGAAAGGCCTCTTCCTCGGGAACGTCGAAGGGCTTCTTCTTCCCGATCTCGTGCTGGAGATCGGGTGCGCGGGGGGCGGGTTTGGAGGCTCGGCGTGCGGGCATGAATGGCCGACTGTTGTTGAAACAAGCATACGCGGAGCGACCCGCGAACGCGCAAACCAAGACCATCCGGGCTAGCCTCTGCCCTGCCGGTAGGGTGACTGAGTGGTTGAAAGTACCGGTCTTGAAAACCGGCGTACCCGATAGGGTACCGAGGGTTCGAATCCCTCCCCTACCGCTTGCCTTCAGACCTCGTGTTCAGCTTCGCAGATGCGACGCGTCGGGGACGACTCCGCCGAGTCGTATTCTTGGCTCATGCCCCTGCCGCGTGTCCGCATCCGCTGGATCTGTGTCTTCATCGGCCTGGTCTGGCTGGGCGCAACGTTCGCGTACATCGGTGATACCGGCAAGCACTCCGACGACTATTGGGCGACCCTTCGGGCGGTCGATCGCGCTGGTCTCGATTGGTCGCGCCACCCGTGGTTCAGCTTTCCCTATTTCTGGAGGCCTCTGCACCTTCTGCACGTCTGGACGGTGAACACGCTGTTCTGGAAGCTTGATGCACTCGCGCATCTGGAACTCGCGCTGGTGCACGCCGCGGTGTATGGGCTGCTCTATCGCCTGCTCACGGCGATGGGTTCAGCACGCGGCGTTGCATTCGCGGCGGTGCTGCTCGCCGGAACATGCCCATTGCTCGGCGAGGCCATCCTCTGGTCAAGTGCAAGCTGCAACGCTATTGGCTCGATGTTCATGTTGCTGGCGCTCCTGGCCGGGCATCGGTTCGGGCATTCTCCCCGCGGGATGGGCGGACTGGCCACGATCGCGCTCTTGAGCCTGACCGCGGCGTGTTTCTATGAGCCGGCGGCGGCGGGCTTGGCAGGTATGCCGATTGTGGTGTGGTGGGCGTGCTCGCAGCATGATCGCGGCGAGTCGCGTGTGCGGCGCACGATTCTGGCCACAAATGCGGCGGGGTTGCCTTGCGTCCTCTATGCGCTGCTGCTCATCACCACCGCTCCACCCGACGCACGCGGGGGCTCAGAGAGCTTGCTCCGCACGGCAAACTCTTCCGGCGTGCTGGGACCGATCTTCTCCGGCATCCGGGAGTGGGTGGCCGGTGACGGAGGGAGAGACGTGGTGCTCGGGAGCATCGAGCACGGCCTGTCGGCGGCCGGCTCGCAGCCCATGCTCCTCGGCATTCTGCTGGCCATCGGCGTCTCTGGCGTGCTTGCGCTCATCCAGGAAGCTCGAAAGCAGACCACGCGGCCCACGGCTTCGGAATCGCGTGCGCGTGGCGCGGGCTTGGGTGTGTTCTTGCTTGCGATCGTGCTGATGATCATGCCGTGGACGCCGTTTGTCGCGGCGGGTGCTCAAGGGGTGGAGATGCGCTCGCTCTACGTGCCGATGCTTGGAGTCTCGTGCGTGATTGCTGCGGCGGGCAGTGAGCTCGCTCGCCTGGCACGCCGAGTCGGCTGGGCCGAGCGTGCACCGATCCGCGCTGCGGCGATGTTCATCGTGGGCGGATGCTCGATCGCCGGCGTCATCGGGCTGATGGGCATGCAGACGCAGTTTCGCACGAACGCGCGGCTGGATGCGCACGTCGCGTCGCAGTTGAACGCGATCGCGCCGGCGCTGGCTCCGGGCACCGCGCTGCTGATTCTGGCGGCCGAGCACCGCGGGGCGGCGACATCGCGGGCGACGTACAACGGCGTGATCCACACCGCGCCGGAAGCGCGCTGGTCGGCGCGGGTGTTCGTGTGGCGTGCGATGCAACGCCGAGATCTTCGCGTGATCACCGGTGCGTACTGGTCGCGCGGCTATGTCCCGCTGGACCAACTGACGGACACCAGCGCACGCCGCACCGAGGGCAATGCAAGAGTGCCGATCGTGCCGTGGGACAACATCGTGCCGCTATGGATTGATCGAGACGCCAACGTGCACATCGTGGACGCGCTGACGATCGAGCCACTGGGCGGCCGGCCGAGGATGGTTCGCATGCCACGCGCGGAAGAAGTCGCATCCGCACGCCCAGCGGCGGTGACCGAGAGACGACGCGAAATGCGTGTGCGGCTGATTGAGACCGTCGAGCAGCGAAGCCGTGTGGTCATTGGTGAGTGAGGACCATCAGAGGCGATGTTGGACGGCCTTGCATGTCGCCCGCGTGGAGGCCGAAGGGCGTGTGGTAAGCGGAGTACTTGACGCGTTCGACCATCGCGGCAGGCGGCACCGACCATCTCGCGACTTCTCTCCGTGCCACCTCCCGCAGAGCTCACCCCGCACATCCTGTACGATTCGGATCAATGGCCGTCGCCTTCACCATCCTGGTTGCGATCCTGGTCCTGGCCGGCATCATCCTGCTCGCGCTCGGCCTCCGCGGCCGACGGGTTTCCGACGCTCCACATTGCCGGTGTGGGTTTGAGCTCTCGGGCATAACACTTCCAGAATCACATGGGCCGGTTTCGCCATCAGCGGTGTGTCCCGAGTGCGGCAAGGCACTCGCCGCCAAAGGGCAGATCCGCAAAGGCCGCCGGGCACGCCGCCCGGCGCTCATCGGCATTGGTGCGGCGATGCTGGCGCTCGGCCTTGCCGTGCCCATCACGCTGGTGGCCACCGGTCCGGGCAAGTGGTACGCCTATGCGCCCGACTGGTTGCTGGTGAAGTTGCTCGACGCCGACGACAGCCCGAGCCCGGCCGTCGCCACGGAAATCGCCGCACGCGCCGGTGCTGGCACGTTTTCTGCATCATCATGGACGGCTCTCGAACGAGCGCTTCTCAGTCGCCAGGCCGATCTCTCGCGCTCGTGGTCGCCTGCGCTCGGCAAGCTGCTGGAAGACCGCGCCCTGCGCCCCGATTCGTCCAAAGAGCTGCGCGAGGCCTATTTGCGCAACACGCTCCGCTTCAAGTTCGCCGTGCGCCAGCGCATCGCGATCGGCGATCCGCTGCCGATGACGCTGGAGTTGATCGATCGCACGGCGGGCTCAGGCCGCGTAACCATTCGGGGATATCTTGCGGAGGTGCGGCTCAACGAACGGCGGGTTGATGGCGATCGAATACGGTTTTCTGCCACGCCCAGACCGATGATCGAAACGAAGTCGATCTGGCCGCTTCATCCAGCGATGTGTACGACCGGCCTTGATTACGATCAGTATCTTGTCGACGGCGAGCCCGGCCCCGCGAGCGTGGGCATCACGATCTTTGCAGCCGCCGCGATCTCAGACTCTCCGAGCTCTGGCATCTCTGAGCGGCGCAGCCCGCCGAACCGCGATCCCCCACAGCGCGATCCGGCACAGCTGGAGAGTGACCTTATCGAGTTCGCAGCGCTCGGCAGGACCGACAACCAGACCCTCGGCAAAAAGCACCGTGGTCCGCCTCAACCATCCAGGCCAGAGACGAAGGCTCGAATCGAACAGGCGGTCTTTGCGATCTCAACTTTGGAGTTTTCGGCTGGAACAACGATCGTGCCCGCCGCCGAAAGCCCGAGCATTGGCACCCGGATCACCGACCCTAAGGAGCTCGCTCGCCTGACGCCGAGCGTTTCGATCATGCTGTACCGCGCAGCACACACGATCGGTGGCGTGACGACGCAGAACGTCCTGGCGTCGCTCTTCTGGAGTTCGGCGTCGGAACCGCACGCTCGTCTCGCCGGCGACCTCTTTCTTGTGCGAGGAGATGATCGGATTCCGATCGCAACGCACTACATCGAGACGGGCCTGTACAACAGCCGAAGTACGACGGGACTGAGCAACCAAGAGATCCAACTCACGCCCGAAGAACTCGCCGACAAAACCGACCGCACACTCACCTTCGTCCTGGTCCCATCCCCGCGAGCTCGCACCGCCCTGATGGACCCGACGCGCGTGATCGACGCCGAAATCTGGTGCAACGACGTCCCCTTACCCTGGGGCGCGATCAACAACCAACTGCCAACCCGCGGCGAGCTGAGTCGCAAGGACAACTCGCCACCACCCGCGTCGGAGCCGCCTCAAACACCCAAGCCATGAGCAGCGTCCAGTTCTCGGCAGTCTTCTGCGCGGGAGGCCATCGAATGTGACAAGCGGAGCAAAAATGACAACGCCCACGGCGTGAGCCGTGGGCGTATGTCGGAATATCAAGAAAGACAGTTGGGTGATCTCTGGTCCGGGCGTCGCCGCCGCGGCATTCTGGGACACTTTACAGCGTTGGCCAGACAAGAACGTGTTCACGATACTCGTTGCGGGTTACCCCGCTGCGGATTTCGATCTTGAGCAAGCTCAAGATTCCCATCCGCCCGAGTCTAAGGAAATCCCTTAGAAAGGAGGTGATCCAGCCGCAGGTTCTCCTACGGCTACCTTGTTACGACTTAGTCCCAGTCACCGATCTTGCCGTAGACACCACAGTACTGTGGCGGCTTCGGGCGCTACCGGCTCCCATGACTTGACGGGCGGTGTGTACAAGGCTCAGGAACGTATTCACCGGAGCGTAGCTGATCTCCGATTACTAGCGATTCCGGCTTCATGAAGGCGGGTTGCAGCCTTCAATCCGAACTGGGGCGCGTTTTTTGCGATTTGCTCCGCCTCGCGGCCTCGCGTCGCTTTGTGCGCGCCATTGTAGCACGTTTGCAACCCTGGATGTAAGGGCCATGAGGACTTGACGTCATCCCCACCTTCCTCCGCTTTACAGCGGCAGTCTCGCTAGAGTCCTCGCCTTTACGCGTTAGCAACTAGCGACAGGGGTTGCGCTCGTTAATGGACTTAACCAAACACTTCACAGCACGAGCTGACGACAGCCATGCAGCACCTGTGCACGTTG
>JAIEOW010000044.1 GCA_019750095.1 Phycisphaerales bacterium | reverse complement strand
CCTCATGCCTCATGCCTCATGCCTCCTCCCTCTTGCCTCCTCCCTCTTGCCCCCTGCCTCCCCCCTCAAGGCTCATGCCCATGGTCATGCTCATGATCGTGATCATGCCCCGCCTCTGCCTTGGGCCGAAGCTGCGTCAGCAGATACACCCCGCGCGTCACCACCACATCGCCCGGCACCAGCCCGTCGAGGATCTCCACCACGCGATCATCCCGATACCCCGGCACCACGTCCCGCTTCACATACGCGTCCTGATCCTTCACAAACACAAACTGCATCGGCCCGTCGTTGATCAACGCCGACGACGGCACCACCACCGCTTCCTTTGCCTCTCGCACCACAACCCCCAGCGACACAAACATCCCATCCTTCAGCTTCGGAATCGCGTCCTCTCCGCCCTCTCCCATCGCGTTCTTGGCCGTGATGATCAGGTGCGCCGTCCGCTTCACCGGATCAACCACCGGCCCGATCCCACGCACCTCACCCGTGCTGATCATCTCGCCGGTGCCCGCCCCGCCGGGCCTGCTGATCCGCACTTCCTGCCCACGCGCCGTTCCCAGCTTGGCGATCAGCGATTCCGGCAACTCACCCTCGATCATCACCTCGGAATAGTCCGCGATCTCCACGATCGTCTGTCCGGGCTCAACGCCCTGCCCCTGAATCGCTTCGCGTTTGGTCACCACGCCGCTGATCGGCGCGTACAGATTGAACACGCCGCCACTCCCTCGCTCGCTCGCTCAGCATCCTCATCCACGCCCGGCGGGTGATCGTGCACGATCGCGATACTCGCCTTGATCGCCTCGATCTGCCGTTTGGTCGCCTCCTCAACCCGGCGCAGCGATTCCAGCATCTTCTCCGCCTGCTGCAGCGAGATCTCCAGCGTCGTCACCTGCATCCGTGCCGCAACCGCCGCACCCTGCTTTTGAGCAAGCACATTCGCCCCAACGGTCTCCCCGCCCGCCTGCAACCGCTTCGCCTCATCCTCGGCCAGTTCTGCCTGCGTCCGCGTCGCACGAATCTGGGCCTCCAGTTGCGCGATGTTCGATCGCGTCGTCGCCACCTCGGCGACCGCGTGCTCAAGCTCCACCTCCGTCTTGATCTGCTCGCTCACCAGCCGCGCAAGCTCCGGCGACCGCACCACCCCGATCACCTGTCCCGCGGCCACCCGGTCGCCCACGCGCACATCCAACTTCTGCAGCGTCCCCGCTACCGCGCTCCCCACGATCCGCACGCGCTCGGGCATCGCCCGCACCGTGCCCGTCAGCCGGATCACTTCCTGCACCGTGCCGAAGTCCACCTCCGCCGTCTGCAGGTCCATGTACTTCTTCGTCAGCTCACTCGGCCGCCGCGGCGAATCCAGATCAAACGGCGCCGCCGCCGGCGCCTCATGCGGATCGTGCGCCATCACCCCGATCACCCCAAGCCCGAGCACCACGCCCCCACCCACCGCCAGCAACACGCGCCGATTCATGTGTGCATCTCCAGCATCATCGCGACCAAAGGTCGCGGCTCTTCGCCCAGTGCTCGTTATTCAATGTCCCCGCCCCGTCGCGCCATCGCGCGACCAGCGCCCGCCAGCCCAGATTGGGCGGCGACTCTTCCGCCACCCGGGTGGCTACACCATCAGCGCGCACAGCCAGCGCAGAAGATCACGCCCGCCCATCCCAAGCGTGCGTGCGCCCTGCCCATCTCGCAGTACACACGCCAGGCGATCGCGATCACCCGGACCCAGATCCCCGCCAGCGGCCGTCGCAACTAGCCCATCCCCAAACCACACGCCAGGCCCGCCCCCGCACGCTATCCGCGCTTTCTGAACACACCCGCACCCGCCCCCATCATGCTCGTCGTGCTCATGCTCTGCCGGACACCGACGATCCATCGGCTCGCCATCATCGCAGCAACCATCAGCTTCGCCCGGTCCGGACGCAATCATCACGTCCCGCGCGAACCAATCCGAGACGGCATGCGTCCAACAGCAGCAGCTCGGCATATGCGCCGCCGCCACCGTCGCCAGTACCGTCAACAAGCGGATGATTCGCCGTGCATTCATGCCGCTGACCACCCCACAACCCCAAAACCAACAATCCGAACGATACCCGCGCTTCGGGCTCCGTGCTCGTCTGTATCGGGCCGTGCATGCTTGAACCGATGAAAACCCAGCGGGTTGATACCCTCCCGCTATCCTCGCCCTTTCCATCCGATTCACCAGACACCATGACCATCCCCATGACAATCGCCCCTGATCATCGGACTCCCGCACGCTCCCGCCTCCCCTCCGCCGCTGTGCTTGCCGCATTTGCCGGGCTTGCTGTCGCCGGAGCCCTCGGCACCGGATGCCAGACCTCTTCATCTTCAAATCCCTCTTCCGCCTCAAAGTCCGCATCGCGCGAGAACGCCGGGGTCGATGACGTCAACATCGCCCGCCTGCGCGCCGACGTCCGCGCCATGGTCACCAGCGCGCGCGATCGCGTCTTCCCCGCGCTTGTGAATATCGACGTCGTCGTCCTCGAATACCGCTCCGGCAAAGAAACCAAGGAGCGCCAGGGCGGCTCGGGCACCATCATCAGCCCCGACGGCTACGTCCTCACCAACGCCCACGTCACCGACCAGGGGTTCAAGTTCTGGTGCGTCCTCTCCGACAAGCAGCGCGTCCCCGCCACCCTCGTCGGCGAAGACCCGTGGACCGACCTCGCCATCCTCAAACTTGACCTCTCGAAGCTCACCGATCCCAAAGCCCCGCTCCCCGTCGCCAGCTTCGGCAACTCTGACCAACTCTCCGTCGGCGACTATGTCCTCGCCATGGGTTCGCCCTTTGCCCTCAGCCGCACCGTCACCCTTGGCATCGTCAGCAACAACGAGCGCGTCTTCACCTCTGGCCGCGATGCCGGCGAAGTCGACGAGATGATGCTCAACTGGGAGCAACGCACCGGGCTCTTCACCAACTGGATCCAGCACGACGCCCTCATCAACCCCGGCAACTCCGGCGGGCCACTCGTCGACCTCACCGGCAAGATCATCGGCATCAACACCCGTGGCGGCTCCGGCATGGCCTTTGCCACGCCCAGCAATCTTGCCAAGCAGGTCGCCGACGCGCTCATCGCCAAGGGCGAGGTCCTCCGCTCTTCCATCGGCGCCAGCTTCCGCCACACGCAGAACACCGGCATTGATCAGGGCGTGCTCGTCGACTCGGTCGAAGTCGGCGGCCCCGCCGCCCTCGCGGGGCTGAAAACCGGCGATGTGATCACCAGCGTCGATGGCGCCACCATCAACGTCCGATTCGCCGAGGAAGTCCCACCGCTGCTCAAGGCCCTCGCCGATCGTCCGATCGGTTCCACCGTCAAGCTCGCCTATCTCCGTTCCAGCACGCCCGGCGAAGCCCTGATCACCACCGAGAAACTCCTCAAAGACCGCGGCGAAGAAGCCGCCCTTCGCACCTGGGGCGTCACCGCACAACGCATCACCGAGCGTGCCGCCCAGCTCCGAAAGCTCCCCAGCACCAAGGGCGCGGTCGTCACCAGTCTCCGCTCCGGCGGCCCGCTGGAACAGGCCGAGCCCAAGATCGGCTGGGGCGATGTCATCCGCGGCGTCGACGGCAAACCGATCAACACGCTGCAAGACCTCATCGACGCCTACACCCGCATTGAGTCCATGAAAGAGAAGCCCGAGCATGTCCTCGTCGAGTTCGAGCGCGAGAACAAGAGCTACCTCACGCTCATCAAGCCCCGCCCCGAAGATCGACCCGACCCGGCGCCCGAACTCCCCAAGGCCTGGGTCGGCATCGCGACGCAACCCGTCATTCGCACCATGGCCGAGAAGCTCGGCTCCACCGCCGGCGTTGAAGACCCCCGCGGCTTCCGCGTCGTTCGTGTCTATTCCAAAACCAACGCCGCCAAGGCCGGACTCAAGGTCGGCGACATCATCACCCACATCGGCGGCGAGCGCATCGCCCCGCGCGGGCTACAAGAAGCCGGGCTTTTCAACCGCGAAGTCCGTCGCCTCGGCCTCGACCAATCCGTCGTGCTCACCGTCCTCCGCGATGGCAAGCCCGTCGAACTCGGCCTCGACCTCGAACGCACCCGCCAGACCGCCGACGAAGTCCCACGCATCCGCAACACCGACTTCGAGCTCGCCGTCCGCGAGATCACCTTCTTCGACCGCGAGGACAACTCCTGGGGCGACGAGATCACCGGCGTCTACGTCGACGGCGCCGAGCCCGCAGGCTGGGCCGGCCTCGCCGGAATCCAGGGTGGCGACCTCATCCAACGCATCGGCGACGACGTCATCACCGATGGCGCAAGCTACAAGCGAGCGATGGAGAAAATCAAACAAACCCAGCCCGAGCGCGTCGTGTTCGTCATCTACCGCGGCGTCCGCACCTTCTTCCGCTTCGTCGAGCCGGATTGGAAGCCCACAGAACGCTGAGCCGCCCACAAACCCCGTGCGAGTGCACGCCACCTACTCATCCGACCTCTTACCCGGGGCCCGAAGCCTGTCTTCGAACGCGTACCCGCGACGCGCTGCCCCACGACCGCGATGACCCACCTTCTCCGAGTAGAGCAGGTCACCCACGCAACTTGCCGGCGCGTCACCAGCTCCCAAGTCACGCTCTCCAGCCCATCTCGTCAACCCTCAATTAACAGCGGCCCGACCACCCGGTCGGGCCGCTATCCATGGTTCACTGTTCATCCCGCCAGCAATCACTTCCGCCGACGGCGTGCCAGGATCGCTCCGCCCAGCAGCACACCCGCCGCCGAGCCAGGGGTCGGGGTCGTAAGGAACAGCGCGTCGGAGCCGAACTCAAATCGCACATTGTTCTGCGTGATGAAGTTCAGGTTCGCGATCGGCTGGCTGAGGTTGAGCACCGCAACCACTTCATCGCGAATCGCGCCAAGACCGCCAAGCTGACTCACCGTCGCCGAGGCGATCAGGCCACCCTGCGGCCCGTCAAGATTCGCCGGATTGTCCAGGTTGGCCCCGCCAAATGCCGTCGTCCCCGACTGCAGCGCCGAGAGCAAGTTCGGGAACGACAACCCGGTGCCGTTGTTGCCATAGCCCCATTCGCCGCCGACATCGGTTCCCGCGCCGTACGAACCCGTCGAGAAGTTGACCGACTGGCTCATCGCACCGATGGTGATCGTGCCACCAAGAATGGTGTTGTCTCCACCGTTCACACCCGCAAGGCCAAAGTCCCAAGAGATGCCGGTGAGAATCGCCGCCGCCCCGGTGAACGCGCCGTTCCCCGTCGAAGTGTTCTTTAGGCGAACCGTCAGCTGCGCGGGCCCGGTGATCGTGAACTGGGCCTCGGCCGCCAGTCCCGACGGATCGCTCGCAGAAACCGTGATCGCCGACGCAGAACTGGCCAACACAAGCCCGGCAGCAAGGCCAAGAGCGCAGCGATAGAGCATAGACATGGAAACAATCTCCCTCTCAACAACCGTGAACACAAGTCCTCGCGGTGAGAGACGCAAAGACTTGAACGTGGAGAAGTCTATATCACCCCCATTTGAGGGGCAACCGATCTCGTGGAAAACAGCGTTATCGGCCTCGTCAGACTCCGCCTGCTCTCTGGAGCATGTGGCACGATGGACCGGTGTATTCCCGATCCGCCTGCGATGATCATTGAAACACGAGCAAGGAATACCCGGACGCTTCCGCGCCCGGGTATCCACGAGATAGGTGCAGCGACCTTGTGTGTCGTGGCTTCACAGTCGCGCTGACAGCCTGTCTCAGCGCCGTCGGCGGGTTGCCGCCAGCGCGCCAAGGCCCAGAAGAGCCGCCGAGGCCGGCGCGGGAATCACCGAGAAATCGCGGATGCGCACCGGATTGGCCCCACCGATGTTGCCCATGAAGGCGTTGGACCCCGTCGCAAGATCAACGGTGTAGAACGCCGTGCCGCCCGAGATCGGGTTGCCCGAGAAGTACGCCTGGTTGCCGCCGTTCTCGCTGAAGATGTCAAACCCAAAGAGGTCATCCGGGAAGATGCCGAAGATCGCACCGATCGTCGTCAGGTTGCCGTTGTTGGGCGAGTCCGGCGCGCCATTGACCGACCCTTGGCGCACGAGCTGGTTCACAAACTGGCTCGTGCGATGCACCGCGAACATCGTCGTGGGCAGACCCGTCGGCGTCCCATTGGTAAACACGCTGTTCGTGTACGCCACGCTCACCACGTTCGGCACCGCGCCAGCGTTGCTGTCACCGGCAACAAATCGCAGCGCCGGAGCCGGAGCCACCGCCGCGCCGTCATCCGCCGCGAGCCCGCCGGTGTCCGGATTCAGCCGCAGATTCTGCACCGCGCTCGTGGTGATGCGGATGCGATCCGGAACCGGATTGAAGTCCATGCCCGCCGTGCCATTCAGCGTGAACGGCGTGGGCGTGCCGACCAGACGAAGCTGAGCCGCACCCGTGACGGGATTGATGCTGAACATGCGGTTGCTGGAGCTGAGCCCGATCAACTCGCCATTGCGCGGGCGAAAATCGATGTTGCGAATCGTCTCGCCCGAACCAAGACCCGTGATCGCAACGTCTGACAGCAGGGTCGAGACGTTTGAGGGAGAGAAACCGACGATCCGGTTTCCATCCACCGTCAGGCCATAAGCCGTCTGAACCGACTGCGCCTGCACGGCTGCCCCAGAAGCGGCCACCACCGACGCGGCGAACAAAGTGAAAGCTGAACGCATGGATCAATCCTCCTGTGTGCCGCGAACGATGTTCCCGAGTGTCCCGCGCGCAACGATCGCGCTGTGCCCGCACCGTGCGGGCTGTGCGCACCGATCTCTTGGCTTTGCGCCGAAACGCTCGCAACGGCCGACCCAACGTGTGTGCGACGCGATGGGCCGGATGCGGCGTGCGGAACTACGAACGATCTCCACGCCCGGATTTTGCCCGTCGCAAGAAGTGACAATTCCGCAGTGGCCTGCCAAGCTGGCAGCACCCATCCCCTGCCACGCCCCGACCGTGCAGGCCGCCGTTCCCCAGTCTGCCCCAGCTTGCCCCATCCCTCTGGCACGGCGTTCGCATCCCCTCACGCCGATCCGCCAACCCCCGAACACTCTGAGAGCCCTGCCATGGTCGTCCCCTTCTTTACCGCCCGTCGTCGCAAGCGTCTGCTGGACCAACCCCTCGCTGCGACGGGTGAAGCCGCGCTCCAGCAGCACGTCGCGCTGTACAGGCGACTCCCGAGCGCATGCAAGGACAAGCTCCGTGACATCGCACGCGTGCTCGTCGCCGAGAAAAACTGGGAGGGCTGCGGCCCGATGCAGGGCAAACTCACCGACGACATGAAGCTCGTCATCGCTGCACAGGCCGGCGTTCTGCTGCTGGGCCTCGGGCTCGATCCGCTGCGCGATGACCTGTATCCAAACCTCGATACCGTGCTCGTCTATCCGAGTGCGTTCACATCGACCGCGCCCCGCTCCGTCGCCACCATCGGCAACCTTCCCGTGATGTCCGAGGGCTTTGCCAACCTCGGCGAGGCCTGGAATCAGGGTTCCGGCGGCGGTCCCGTGATTCTCTCCTGGGCCGACGCCCTCCGCGGCTCACTCGACATCGCCGGCGGTCACAACGTCGTCCTTCACGAGTTCGCCCACAAGCTTGACATGCTCGACGGCAGCGTCAACGGCACCCCGCTGCTGGACAGTCGCGAGCAGGTCGATCAGTGGAAGAACGTCCTCACCGGCTCATACATCCAGCTCTCGCGCTCCGCCGCACTGGGCTTGCCCACCGTGCTCGATCCCTATGGGGCGACCAATCCTGGCGAGTTTTTCGCGGTCGCGACCGAAGCGTTCTTTCAGCGCCCATCGGAACTCCGCGCGGCCGACTCTCCCTTGTACGACACGCTGAAGGGGTACTTCAAGCAAGACCCGGCAGCGTGGGAGCCGGTTTGACACGATGACCTGGTGACGCGGTGACGCGGTAAAGGCCATCGAAAGCGACTCCACACTTCCGGCTGGCTCGTCGCATAAAGTTCGTCATGCTGACCGCCGACGCCCTGCGTTCCCGCATCCGCGATGTCCTCCCCGAGTTCATCCGCATCCGTCATGATCTGCACGCGCACCCCGAGCTTGCGTACCAGGAAAAGCGCACCAGCCAGATCGTCGCCGCGGAGTTGAAGAAGATGGGCGTCCAGCACGTCGCCGGGCTCGCCGGCGGCACGGGCGTGCTCGGCTACATCCCCCCTATGCGCCCGGGTGCGGAGAAACTCGGGTCTATCGCCCTCCGCGCCGACATGGATGCTCTGCCCATCCTTGAAAAGACCGGCGCGTCCTACGCCTCAAAAACCCCCGGCGTCATGCACGCCTGCGGCCACGATGGACACACCGCAAATCTGCTCGCCGTCGCCAAAGTCCTCACCTCACTTGATGATCGACCCCACGGCGTAACGCTCGTCTTTCAGCCCGCCGAAGAGGGCGGCGCGGGCGGCAAACGCATGTGCGAAGACGGCGCGCTCGACGGCTCAAAGATCGGCACCGCTGTCCGCGAGATCTTCGGGCTCCACGGGTGGCCCCATTACGACCTCGGCGTCGTGGGCTCGAAGCCCGGCCCGCTGCTTGCCGCCACCGACAACTTCGTCGTTCGTATCAAGGGCACGCAGTCTCACGCCGCCTATCCCCAGCTCTCGGCCGACCCCATCGTCGCCATCGCTCACGTCATCACCGCGCTTCAGACCATCTGCTCACGCAACATCGCGCCGCAGGATTCCATCGTCGTGACCGTCGCCACCATCAACGGCGGAACCGCACGCAATATCATCCCTGCCGACGTCTCTTTTTCCGGCACCATGCGCACGCTCAAGCCCGAGACCCGCACCCTCGGCAAGCGCCGCTTCTATGAGATCGCCCAGAGTGTTGCCGCTGCCATGGGATGCCGCGCCGAGATCGATTGGGAAGAGGGCTATCCCGTCACCTTCAACGACGAGCAGCTCACCAGCAAGTTCTTCCGCATCGCCGAGCAGACCGTCGGCGCCAATCGCGTCGCCCACGTCCCCACGCCCTCCCTCGGCGGTGAAGACTTCTCCTACTACGGCCACCACGTCCCCGCCTGCTTCTTCATCCTCGGTGTCAAGCCCAAGGACCGCGAGACCTATCCCTCGCTGCACCAGCCCGAGTATGACTTCAACGACGACGCGCTCGAAACCGGCGTCGAGGTGATGTGCCGCCTCGCACTTGCGGCGGAGTGAATGCCGCGTTCGATTGTCTTCAGAGCGCACACGCCAAGGCCGGCTCCGCAAGTCTTTCATGTCTCGAGCCCAAAGGGCTCGCCGTCAGTAGCCGGTGGTGGAGCGCAGCGACACCTCCGGAACTCGCGCTCGCTCTCCGAGGCACTCTGAAAGAGTGCCCGCAGTGATGAACAACACTTGCAACGAGCCACGCCTCAGCACCCTCATCAATGCCCCTGCGTCGCCAACTTCAAGATGTTCGCCTGCGTCATGTCACCTTCACGCAGTTCACCCGTCGCCGAGCCATCGCTCAGCACGATCAGCCGATCTGAGAGGGCAAGCAGTTCCGGCATCTCACTCGACACCAGCAGCACCGCCAGCCCTTTCTCCGCCGCGGCCCGTACCAGCGCATAGATCTGCGCCTTGGTGCCCACATCGATCCCGCGCGTCGGCTCGTCGAGCAAAAGCACTTTTGTCTCACGCCCCATCCAACGTGCAATCAGCAGCTTCTGCTGGTTGCCGCCGGAGAGCGAACCCGGCACCGCGGTCGGCCCCGCGGTCTTGACCTCAAACGACTTCAACCGCTCGCCGATATACGAGTTCTCTCGCCCGATCGATCGCACGCCGAGCGCCGACCCCAGCCGCGGCATCACCGGCACGGCGATGTTCTCGCCCACGCCGAGCTGGAAGAACAACCCCTGCAGCTTCCGATCCTCGGGCACATATCCCATTCCCGCAGCGATGGATGCCCGCACACCGGCGTGATTCCCCCCTCGCACCGACAACTCCACCCCGGCGCAGCTCACGCGCCCGCTCGCACTTGGATCCAGCCCGAAGATGGCATCAAGCAGCTCGCTCCGCCCCGCGCCAACCAGCCCGCCCACACCCAGAATCTCGCCCGGCTCCACCACGAGTGACACATCGTGCACCTTGCCCGGCGAGTTCAGGTTCTCCACAACCAAGCCGCTCTTTGAAGCCGCCGAGGTGAGCGCGGGTCGCGCACGCCGCACCGGTGGCGGCACCTTGCGCCCGATCATCTGCTCAACCAGCGTCGATTCGTCGATGTCCTTCACGACGCTGGTGGCGACATACTTGCCGTCACGGAGCACCGTCACGCGATCACAGACCGCAAAGATCTCGCTCATGCGGTGCGAGACGTACACGCACGTCAGACCACGGGCTGCCAGTTGCCGGATGATCGCAAGCAGGCGATCGACTTCCGCGATCGAGAGTGAGCTCGTCGGCTCATCAAACACGATCACCCGCGCCCCACCACCCTGCCCGCCACCACCGTCCAGCGACGCCGCGATCTGCACGATCTGCCGATGTCCGGGCGAGAGCTTCTCCAGCGGGGCACGAACGTCGATCCCCGGCTCCAGCTCGGCCAAGAGCACCGCCGCACGACGGTTCATCGCCTCACGATCGATCAGCCCAAACCCCTTGCGTGGCAAGTCGTGCAGGCACAGATTCTCCGCAACGCTCAGATTCGGGCATTGCGCCAGCTCCTGATGCACGATGCGCACACCCGCCGCGAAGGCGTCTTGAATCGAGCCGGGCGCGAGCACCCTTCCAGCGCCACCACCTGCGCCATACACCGTCACCGTGCCGGAATCCGGCGTGTGCAGTCCCGCGAGCACCTTTCCAAGCGTGCTCTTGCCCGCCCCGTTCTCACCCATGAGCGCATGCACCTCGCCCGTCAGGAACGACACGGACACATCATCCAGCGCCTGAGTGATCCCGAAGCGTTTGGAGATATGCGAGGCCTGAAGCAGCGGTGCTTGAGCGGGTGACGACACCATGCCACAGGATAGCGAGCCGCCAGTCATCCGCGTGAGCGCACGATCGCCAGATGCCGCAGGGTTTAAGCCGCACCATCACGCCATCGACCATGCAGAATCAAGGAAAGTGGGCGATACTGGATTCGAACCAGTGACCTCATGCGTGTCATGCATGCGCGCTAGCCAACTGCGCCAATCGCCCAGGTTGTCAGAGCGGCGAGTATAGCACCTTGAAACGCCCGCAACCACCGATCCACCCGCCCATCCAACTCCAAAAACAACGCGGGCACGCCAAAGGCGTGCCCGCGTGATCGATAACCTGAATCACGTCCCTGATCTTACTCAGCCAGGACGATGTCCACCCGGCGGGAGGCGGCCTTGGAGCCCTTGGGCTCGCTGGCGCCCTTGCCGACCGTGTCGATCTTGCTGCTCGACACGCCGCGGCTGACGATGTACGTCTTCACCGCGTCCGCACGCGCCTTCGACAGCGCCTGGTTCGAGCCCCACTTGCTCTTCTTGATCGGATCAGAGTCCGTGTGACCCTCGATGCGGATCGTGGACGCACTCTTGAAGCGGCTCATGTACTTGTCCAACTCCTTCCGGGCATCGGGCTTCAGGGTCGCCGAGCCGGATCCAAACAGCACGTCGCTGGAGATCTCGATCATGCGTTCACGCGGCTCGCGGACCGTGCCGCCGGAACGACCACCGCCACCCGTCCCTGCGTCACCATTCCAGCCCGGCGCTGCCGGGGCCTGACGGGCGCTAGCCAGCTCGCTCTGCAGCTGCGCGTTCTGCGACTGGAGCTGCTGCGTCTGCGTCGCCAGGGCAGCCTTCTCCGAGTCCACTGAGTTGACTTTCTCGCGGAGCTCCGCCGCTTCGGTCTTCAGCGCCTCGTTCTCTTCCTTCAGCTTGTTGTTGCACCCGCCCAGCACCAGACCTGCGGCGAGCACGCCCAGACCAAGAAGCCGAGCACCGATCTTCAGCACGTTCACATCCTGTCCGATCATCGCTTCATCTCCGTTTTTGCGACGTTGTTTCGCCGCCCGTCGGCACTTGCGGGGGGTGGCGGGGCGGCACATTCGCCCCGAGCACGCTCCATCGCGCTCCCGAGTCGAGGCAACGCTATTCACATCGGCCCACAGGTCAACTTCTCTGCACAACCCGGCGTTTCTTGACTTTTTCCGGAGCAGCCCTCGAACGACCCGCTCAAGGCAGGTTCACGTTCGCCTGCAGCACAACCGACAACCCCCGTTCCACCAGCGGCTTGCCCGCCATCACCAGCACCGTCGCCACCGCCAGGTATGGCCCAAAGGGCAGCGCGCGTCCGGCCGGGCGATTCGCCACCATCGACACGACCACAAAGTACAACGCCACCACCGCCGCCAGCGGCACGGCGAGCGCGGCATCCACCCACCCAAGGCACGCCCCAACGCCCGCCATCAGGTGCACATCCCCAAGCCCCATCGCCTCTTTGCCGAATGCCGCGGAACCGACGATCCGAATCCCCCACACCACGCCGCCCCCGATGAGGGCACCCATCAGCGTCCCGGCCAGAACCAGCAGCCAGAGCGGTGCCGACTGGCCAGCAAACATCCGCTCGGCGAGCTCGCCGCAGAGCCACGCCAGCCCGACGCAGGGCGTCAGGAAAAGCATCTCCTTCATCATCTCCCGCCGGGCGTGCGGATATCGCACCCACATCTCCGGTGAGGTCGGTTCTTTCGGTGCTTCGTCGGGCTTGGGCTCCACCACCCGCTCCGGCACCAGCACGCGGCAGGCCAGCCCCGCCACCAGCGGCCCACCCAGGAACCCCAAGGCCAGCCCGCTCCAGCTCGCCACACCGATCGCCTCCCCCGCGAATGCCCCGATCGCACCGAGCACGATCAGGCACGCCAGCCACGTTCCGACAAACACCAGCACCAGGCGCACACCCGGGCCGACATGCTCGCCCACCGGCACACCCTCATCGACTCCTTCCGGAAGCGGGGCGTCGGGGTCGATCCCCTGCGCCTTGAGCGCGTTGCGCTCCCATTCCGGATAGTCCTCAAACGAGCGGCGGAGCCACTTGTAGTGCAGGAAGACGTTGCTCAACACAAGCCCGACCACGCCGCCAAACACCGCGCCGATCCACCACCACGAGACACCCGTTCCCGGCCACCCGGGCGTCGGGATTGCCCAGACCGCCGAGGGTGCCGTCACCGCCAGCTTTTTGAACCAGGAGTGTTCCGTCAGCAGCGCGCCGCCGGTGTGGAACACAATGCCGATCAACCCGCACGCCCACGGCAGCACCAGCGGAATCGTGAACGTCTTCGCGTCTACCAGCGTCATCCCCACCAGCCCGCCCAGCAGCATGACGTGGACGACCAGAATCGACCACGTCTGCCGCGGCCACCCGTCGAACACATCCGACCGCGCCCACTCCGGACGCATGAGCGACCAATCGACACCCATTGCCCATGCCGGCTCAGGCATCACGTAGTAGATCAAGAATGCCGCCGCGAACAGCAGTGCGACGGTCAGTTCTACCAGCGGATATTCCGCCGAGATCCTGCTGCGGCAAAAGCGGCACTTTCCACGCAGCATCAACCAACCCAAAATCGGGATGTTCTCGCGCCACGTCAGCTTGGTCTCGCACGCCGGGCACCGCGAAGGCGGAGTCACCACTCCAAGCCCCCGGGGCAGGCGATACACCAGAACGTTCGTCAACGACCCCAGACACGCCCCATAGGCGAACATGAAGACGACCCACGTCGCTTGCAGGCCCATCATCATCCACTCATGGCCGGGCATCAGAAGGGCGGCTCCGCATCGTCACCGTCTGACTTCCCCCCAGTATCAGTGGGATCTTTGCCCACTCCCTGCGAACCGGACGATGAGTCGCCTTCATCGGCCGAACTCAGCTTGCGCGTGAGGTCTTCGACCCGCTGCTTGGCTCGATCCAGCTTGCCGCGGCAATGATTGATCAATCCCACGCCGCGCTCATACTCGGCGAGCGATTCCTCCAGCCCGACTTCACCGGCTTCGATCCGCTCGATGATCGCTTCGATCTGGCCTAGGGCGGCCTCGAACGTCAGCTTTGCGTCCACTCCTGAGGCCCCCCCACCGCTCTTGGGCTTCAGAATCGGCTTGCCCGCGGGTTGCCCGGAAGATGGCGGTGTGTTGCTCACGGGCGCAGATTACCAGCCTGAGCCGAAGAGGTCCAACTGATCCTTTGAAACCACTGGAGATTGTCCTCGCGATCGCGGCGGCCGCGGGCTCGCCGGCGCAACTTCGCGCAGCCGAACGCCATCGGATCCGGACGCGCCCACGACCGAGGCCACGGTGCCATCGACCAGTCGCGTTCGGATGGTTTCGCCCGCGCGTGCGTCGGTTGCCGTTCGCAGGATCGTGCCGTCGGCTCGCAGCGTCATGGAGTAGCCGCGCTTAAGCACGTTCTGAGGCCCGACCAGATCCAGCCCGCGTGCGCTTGCTTCCACTTCTGCCGATCGCGCCAGCAACACCTGCCGCATTGCCGACGCGAGGGCGCGTGCGGCGGGGTCGATTTCCACGCGTCGGACGCGCTCGTGCATCACGGCGCGCAATCGCACCGCCGCATCGTGCAACTGCACTTCGCGCCGCGCATACTCGGCATCGGGGCGATGGCGATGCAGCGTGCGGTCGGCCTGTTCCAGTCGGCGTTCGAGCGCATCGATGCGCCGCGAGATCGCCGACCGCACGTCCTTGATCGCGATCTCAAGGTCCTCGCGCCGCTCGTCGACCAGGCGCATCGGATCGCTGAACGCCGCGTGCCGTGACGCTCCGCGCAAACGCTCGGCATCGAGCGTCACCTGTCTTCGGACGATCCCACCGAGCCGCCCACCGAGTGAGGCGAGCTGGCGCCGCAGCGCGTCGGCGTCTGGCGCGATCCGCATCGCCGCCTGAGTCGGCGTGGCACAACGCAAATCCGCAACCAGCTCAGCGATCGTTGTGTCGGTCTCGTGCCCGATCGCGGCGACCACGGGAATGGGCGACGCGACAATCGCCTCGGCCACAACGCGTTCATTGAAGGCCCACAGGTCTTCCATGGATCCGCCGCCGCGCGTGACGAGGATCACGTCCACGCCGAGTTGCTCGTGCCGCTCGCCGATTGCACGGATGGCGCGAGCCACCTGTTCCGCGGCTCCGTCTCCCTGCACGCGCACATCGACGAGCGCCAGCGGCAGGCCCGGGCATCGCTTCGCCACCGTGTCCAGCACGTCCTGCAAAGCGGCCGCGCTGCGGCTGGTGACGATCGCGACCTTCTTCGGGAACATGGGAAGTTGCCGCTTGCGCTCCGACTCGAACCACCCGAGGGCCTTGAGTTCTTCGAGCAGCTTCCGATAGGCCAGCTCCAGCGCGCCCACGCCCACGGGCTCCAGGCGATCCACGATGAACTGCGTCCGCCCCTGCGGCGGGTAAAACTCCACGCGACCCGTGGCCACCACCTGCTGGCCCGTGCGCGGCGTGAACCCCGCCTTGCGGGCCGCCGACTGCCACATCGCGCACGACACCACCGCGTCGGCGTCCTTCAAATCGAAATACCAGTGCGTCCGCTCGCGGAACTGGCCGACTTCGCCGACCACCCGCAGGCCCGTGGGCAGCGCATCCTTGAGCGCGCGATCGATCATGGTCGCAAGCTGGCCGACCGTAACTTGCCGAGGTTGCGACGTCGCCCCGCCCCCACTCGTCGCTCCGCCCGCGCTGCCCTGACCGGCTCCTGATCCAAACGGTAATCTGGCCATGATCGCGAGTGTACCGGCCCGGTGCTTCGGACCGAGGCCCTGGCCTATCCCGAGCGTTGGCATCTTCGTCGTCGTTAAGGGTTGGCGAAGCTGAGCTCCGCAACGCTGCAGAACGCTCAAAACACTCTCATTCTCGGCAGAACGAGATATCTGAGAGTAAGTTGTCGCCTTTGTGGTATGGTGTTGTTCACGCCGAAGCGCCGGCTTGGGACTGGATCACACCGATCCGGCCATCGCCGGTGACAGACGCACAGAGGAGTCGGGCCGATGTTGAACGCACGAAGGATCGAGAGATGGATGGCAAAAGCTGGGGCAATCGGCATTCTCACGAGTGCCGCCGGCACCGCCGTGGCCGAGCGTTCGATGCTTGAACTCGGCGTTGGCTACGTCGATCACGAGCGTGAGATCCCCTCGCTTCTGCGGGCACCCGAGTCCTTCGAGCAGACCCTGAATCGCGTCGCGGCGGAGTCCGCCGACCCGATCCGCACGCGCAGCTTGCTGCTGGCCCGAATCGTCACGAGCAACGCGTGCATGAACCCGAACATGACGCCGGATCAGTTGGCCGAGGTCTTCCGCCATTGGCGCGATCTTCCGGAATCCGTCACCGGGGGCCCGGCATTTGTGAATCGATTCAATGTTGACACGCAGACGTATGTCGGCGCGGGCGTGCTCGGAGCAAGCCGGCAGTCCACCGCCGCACAACTGACGTATTCCTTCCCACCCGATGTCATGAGCTGGGGCAACGGCGGTGTCGGCAGCACGGGGCCGAATGATCTGTATCGCTCGCTCGTCAGCGCCTATGGCGCGAACGACTTCAATAACGCGGACATCGGACGTGAGTTCATCCGACTCGGGCTGGCTGTGTGGCGCAAGTGGTGCGGCCTCAGCTATTCCGAGGTGACCGACAACGCCGCTTCTTACTCCACGGCGACCGGTCCGCGTCCGGGCGTCGGCGATACCCGCATCGGCGGCTCAAACGTCGCGAATCCCAGCTTCATCGCGTACAACAACTTCCCGAACAACGGCAGCGACATGTTCTTCGACACATTCCAGTTCGGGGGCGGCAGCTTCTACACGAACGCGACCAACAACTTCCGCAACCTGCGCAACACCACCACGCACGAGCACGGGCACGGTCTGAGCTACATCCACCAGGTGCCGTGCGATGGCTCCAAGATCATGGAGCCGGCCATCACCACGAGCATCGATGGGCTCGGCATCGACGATCTCCGCGGCGGGCATGCCAACTTCGGCGACCGCTTCAGCGGGAACCACACTTCCGCGACCGCCGTCAATTTGGGCGATATCACCGCCGCACCCGCGGGCAAGTCGTTGAAGTTCCGCTTCCTCTCGACCAACGGTGCCCTCAGCCCAATGAACCCCGCCGGGGCCGATTGGTTCCGGATCGACTCGAGCGTTGCCGGGCGGACACTGGTGGTCCGCGCGACGCCGGTTGGTGGGACGTTCAACACCGGTCCGCAGATGGCGGTTCCCGGGAACATTTGCGCCGGAGCTTCGTCGTCGGTGAACGCCTCTCAGGCGGGAACGCTCCGCGTTGAGTTGTTCGTGGATCCGAACGCCGCGCCGACGTTCAGCAACACCGCCGCGGCTCCGGGTTCCGGGGCTTCGATCGGACTCGCGTATGGCACGGGCCAGCGTTTCATCCGCGTGAGCGACATCGGGCCGAATCCGGCCGCGAACCAGGTCATTCAGCTCTATGACCTCGAAATCGACATCACCCCCGTCGGATCTCCCAATCCGACGCCAAGCGATCCCTACTGCATCGCCGGAATCAACAAGATCGCATACGTCGGCGAGCGCTGCGACTTCTACCCCGCCGTGCTGTCTGAAGCCACCGAGACCGGCGCGACACTCACCGCGTTCCAATACGACCTCGATGGCAACGGCACTTTCGAGACCAGCGGCGCAACTGGTTCGACCATTTACACTACCCCGGGCGTCCGCAACGTGACCATCCGGGCCATCGACTCCAACGGCAAGTTTGACGACGACACCATCACCGTCACGGTCCTGAGCTACGACGACTGCGATGGTGCCAAGCAGTTGCTCCCCGGCGTGCCGCTGGCGAGCAACAACGTCGGTGCCACTCTCGGCTCAGACCCCGCGCACACCTGCCGACCCAACCCGCCCGAGAATCAGAACGGTGTCTGGTTTCGCTTCGTCCCCGACGTGACCGGAAGCTACGGCGTGAACACCTGCCCCACCAGCTTCGATACCGTGGTCAGCGTCTTCTCCGGCGCCTGCGGCTCACTCACGCCGGTGGCATGCAACGACGACGATGCCTCGTTCTGCTCCGGAAACACGCTCGCCTCCAATCTGACAGGGCTCGCGCTCACCGCCGGTCAGTCGTACTACGTCAAAGTTTCAGGATTTTCCGGCGCAAGCGGGACGTTCACGCTCAACCTGGTTCGTCCCACGCCAGTCGCCTGCTGCACGCCCACCGGACTCTGCTCAATCACCGATGCGGCCGTGTGCAACGCGATCAGCGGCTCATCGTTCATCCCTGGCGCGGCCTGCAATCCCAACCCCTGCTCGGTCGCCAACAACCCGTGCTCGGGCGCCGTTCCCTTGGCCCTCAACACTTCGGTCCTTGGATCAACACTCAGCGTTCCCAACTCGGACCCGGACAACACCTTCCCCTGCGCCTTCGGCCAGGGCCGCGGCGTCTGGTTCACCTTTACCCCGGCGGTCACCACCCGATACGCCCTGAACTCCTGCGGCAGCGACTTCTTCACGCTGCTCCACGTCTTCTCAAACTCCAACTGCGCCAGCTCGACCGTCCTCGCCTGCAACTACACCACCAACAACCCGCGCGGATGCCCCACCGGGCCGGGCATTCCGAGTAATCCCTTCGGCGCGGCCGCCCGCATCGGCTCCGTCCAGCTCTCCGCCGGCACAACCTATCGCGTGCTGCTCAGCGGCGGGTCTTTCGGCGGCGGCAACTTCTCCGCCGGAAACTACGCCCTCGTCGTCCGCTGCTTCGCCGACTTCAACGACGACGGCACCGTCGCCATCGGTGATCTCTTCGACTATCTCAACACCTGGTTCGCAGGAACGCTCTCCGCCGACACCAACGGATCGGGTGCGATCGACGTCAACGACATCTTCGACTTCCTGAACGCCTGGTTCACCGGATGCTGATCGTTGACTAAACCGAGCAAACGCACTCGTGCGTGCTCGATACCAAGAGAAAAGCGGCCGCCGAGCAACTCGCCCGGCGGCCGCTGGTGTTTGAGGCCTGCTGTGAACGC
Organism: Phycisphaerales bacterium; assembly: GCA_019750095.1. Taxonomy (GTDB): domain Bacteria; phylum Planctomycetota; class Phycisphaerae; order Phycisphaerales; family UBA1924; genus UBA4658. The sequence goes on along the minus strand of JAIEOW010000044.1, from coordinate 51,137 downwards.
TCAGTTCTTCAGTTCTTTGAGCGCGGCCATGATCTCTTCCGGCTCGGCTCGCACGCGATAGTCCGCGTCCACTTTGGCCCACTTGATCTTGCCGTCACGCCCCACGATGTACACCGCGCTCACCGGGAGTTCCATCGACTCGTCGCCGTTGGCTTTGGGCAGAAACGTCTTGTACATCGCCTCCACCGCCGGTGGCACCTTGTACGCAAGGCCGTAGGCCTTCGCGGTGGTGTTCCCGACGTCGCTCACGACGCTGAACTCCAGCTTGTTCTTGTCGGCGGTGCTCGCTGAGCCGTCGGGCACCTGCGGCGAGATCGCCACAAGTTGCGCCCCCGCGGCCTTGAAGTCGGCCATCTTCTCCTGATACGCCACCAGTTGCAGATTGCAGTACGGGCACCACCCGCCGCGATACCAGGTGAGCACGACCGGCCCATCCTTCAGCATCGTGCTCAGCGTCACCATCTTGCCCTTGGCCTCGGGCAGAGTGAAGTCCGGAGCCGCCGCGCCGACCTGCAGGGCGCGAGACTCAACGCCGGTGGCTTTCGCCTGTTCCACACCCTCGGCAAACTTCTTCACCTGTTCCGGCGGCATGCGCTCGGCTGCCTTCGCGCTGACCGCATCAAGCTTGGCCTTGAGGGTCCCACCACCCCGCGGCTTCTCGCCGGTGGTCTTCTGCCAGTTGGCGTCGGCCTTCTTGCGCAACGCGTCGCTGTTCTTCAGATACTTTGCGCGCGTGTCGTTGAACAGGTCCTTGTAGAACAGGAACAGACGCCCGTTCTCCACCACGAACGACTTGGGATCGACCTCAACCTTCTCGCCGGCCTCGCCCATGGCATAGGTGCACCAGCCGCCGTGGGCCGGCTCGTACTTGTCGGGATCGGCCTTGAACGCGTCAAGGTTCTGCTGGTTCGCAAAGCGGTACTTGGCCCCGCGGTGTGTCAGCTCAAACTTCGCGTCGCCCTTGATGGGCTTGCCCCCGCCCTCGGGGAAGTACCCCACGGGGTCATAACCCTCGATGGCCAGCTTGTCTTTTTCCAGATTGTGCTGATCAACCGCCCAAACGGGCTGGGCCGGTGCCTGTGCCCAAGCCATGGGAACAGCGCCCGCGGCCGTCAAAATCGCACCCAGAACCAGCGTGGCCCCAACTTTTCGAGTCTTCATGGTCTGTCTCCTTTGGATCGCTGATTGGATGCCCGGGTCCGAATTCGGTGACAACTTGACGAACCCCTCCGAATTCACGACACTGACCGACGAGGAGAAGCCCGTGGTTTGTCCGTATTGCGAGCACAACGACGACAAGGTGATCGACAGCCGCGCCGCCGATGGCGGACGGGTGGTGCGCCGTCGCCGCGAGTGCCTGAAGTGCGCCCGCCGATTCACCACCTATGAGCGCGTGGAGGAGACCACCCGCCTGATGGTCATCAAGCGCGACGGCACCCGCGTCCCATTCAATCGCGAGAACGTGCTCAAGGGCGTCCTCGCCGCCTGCGGCAAACGGCCTGTTCCTGAGCAATCCAAGCTCACCCTCGTCGATGAAGTCGAAGAAGAACTCGCCCGCGAGTTCGAGCGCGAAGTCCCCGCAGAGGCCATCGGCGAACGCGTGATGCAGAAGCTCGCCAACCTCGACAAGGTCGCATACGTCCGATTCGCCAGCGAGTATTACCAGTTTGAGAACGTCGGCCAGTTCGTCGAAGAACTCAAAGAGCTCGATGCCCGGCCCAAAGACATCAAAGACCAGGCCAAGCTCTTTGGTGCAGGCGATGCGACAAGCAAGTGATGGCAGCCGACGCGATGCGACTCGCAGACCAATGAAAAAAGCCCCGCAGATCCGGGGCGCTTTGTTGATCGCTTGAACGGCTCAACCACACTCACCGGCGCCGACGACCAGCGACGAGCCCGCCCAGACCCAGCAGCATCGCCGCACCAGGGGTCGGCACCGCACGGAACGCCTGCCACTCGACCACCAGTCGCACGTTGCCTTCCATCCCGGGGCCCATGCTCGCACGAGCGTCGGCGTTGCCAAACTCGCGGCTGAGGAAGATCTCGGCCGAAGAGTCGAACGTGATGCTGAAACTCGACCCGTTCTGCAGGATGCTCGAGAGCACGTTGTAGGTGTCAGAAAGTCCGACGCCGACGGAGTTGACCGGAATGCCCTGGCCAGGTCCGCCAATGTTCACGCCCTGATCCAGCACAAACCCGCTCGAACCGGCGCGGAAAAGATCAACCTGGCCGTTGGCCAGCGGCGACCCGAAGCCCCACGGCACGTTGTAGAACCCGAACGCCGACCCAGGATCGTTCACCGTCGTGATGCCGTTGACATTCACGACGTTGTTGTTGTTTACCAGACCGCCGAATGCGGAAGTGTTCCACGACGAGCGGATGTTCGCATCGGCGCGGAAGCGTGAGGTCTGCCCGTTACCGCCGCCGATCGCCAAGATCTGCATCTCGTCTGCGCCAAAGCCCTGACCCACCGTGAGGGAAGCCGAAACCGGCACATACACAACCTGATTCAGCGACGCGACGCCACCGGCATCAGGGAACGGGTTGTTCCAGTGGTTCACGTTGACCGAGCGACGCTCGGCTGCGGTCGAAGGAAAGTTCGAACCGGCCGCCGTGGACTGATACCCAAAATTGTAGAACCGTGCACCCGACGGCCCTGGGGGTGAGCCGGTGCCGAAGTTCCCGAACAACTGCGTCTGGGTGTACTGTTGGGCCGTCAGGTCGCCACCCGTGAACCACGGCGTGCCCGACTCGTTCATCACGCCGTACGACGTGTCCTGAAACGGCGGATTGGCCTGCGTGTTGAACCCGCCGCGCGGCGTGCCCTGAAGACCGGTGTCATAGGTGCCGCCCGCAAGGGGTTGCCAAGACCACCCGCCCGGCAACGTGGTGTTTACCGGCGCGCCAAAGGCCGACGAGGCGAGGGCCAAAGCCGAAGCCAGCGCGACGAAACACGCAGTCGATCGAGTACGCATGGAAACTCTCTCCTCACTGAGCGACCCAGTCACGGGACGCTCTCACCGGTGATTGTAGCAGAATCGTGCTTAATCGCCAACAGGATGGGATGCCTTCACGGCACCCAACCGCCCCTAAATCGGATGCACTTGGCAGCTTTGCCGAACGGTCCAGGTTGTTCACCATGCACGACCGGAGGGATCTCTCGGCCGTCGTGTGGGCAAGAGCATGGTCATGGGGTAAGGTCTTTCCAGCGTCCTCAGAGATTTTCGGCGGATCGCCTCCGCCAAGTTCCTGCGTGCGTATCGAATCGTCCGGTCATGGGCGGGGTCACTCGGGATTGGAGGCCCACATGGGAAAACTGCACTGTGTTCTGGCAATGGTCGGTGTTGCCGCTGGGTTCGCCTCCGCCACGATCGCTCAGACCGCTCCGGCTCGGCCTGAGTATCCCGAGGGCGTGCCGGTGCCGCGCAACTTCACGGACGCCGAAAAGGCCTGGGCGGCGACCCAGCCCCCGCGGGCGGCCCAGCGCGGACCGGGCCCCACGCCGACGGGTCCGCTCTCCTGCCCTGGGGAATACGCCCCAGCAGATGGGCTGCTGCTCGCGTGGGAAGGCGGCACAACGCTCAATCAGATCCAGGCGATCATGATCCGCCACATCACCACGACGGGAAACGCCCGTGTGTACCTGGTGTTTGACACCACCGGCGAGCGCGATGGCCAGATGAACGTCGCCACATCCATCCTGCGCGCTCAGAACCCCGACCTGACGAAGGTCATCCCCGTCGTTCGGACCACCGACACCATCTGGATCCGCGACTATGGCCCGCGCTATGTCTATGAGGGCGACGTGCGGATCATCAGCGATCACACCTACAACGGCTTTCAGTTCCGCCCTAACGACGACGCCCAGCCCGTCGGATTCGCATCGTTCATGCGCCACGCTCGCTACACCCTCCCACTCATCCACGGCGGCGGAAACTATCACCTGGATTCCGTCGGCCGCGGCTTTGCCACGCGGCTCATCGCCAACGAAAACCCCTCACTCGGCACCACCGCGGCGGCGCGCGAGGCCGCGGTGATCAACCTCTGGCAGCAGTTTCAGGGCGTGAACACGCTCCTGTTCGACCCGTTCCCCACCAACGTCGACGCCACGCAGCACATCGACATGTGGATGCAGGTCGTCTCCGACAACACCGTCATCATCGGTGAGTGGCCAGCGCCCACAGGCGGCCTGCAGCCAAGCACGCAGCGCACCATCACCGAGAACGCCGCCATCACCATGGCCAATCTCGGCTACAACGTCTTCCGCGTGCCTTCACGCTCCCTCAGCGGCGTGCACTACACCTACACCAACATGGTCATCGCCAACAACCTGGTGCTGGTCCCGTCGTATGTCAACGCCACCATGCAGCCGCTCAATGCTCCCGCGCTCGCGACGATTCAGGCCGCGATGCCCGGCAAGACGCTTGTGCAGGTGAACTCCGACGCCCTCGCCTCGCTCGCTGGCGTGATGCACTGCATCGTCATGCACGTGCCCGTGAACAAGAACGGCGTGAACCCGGGCGTCTATGTCCGAACGCAGAACAGCTTCCAGAGCGTCGCACCCGGCTCGCTTCTTGATGTGCGATGGAGCTCCGACGACGACAATCTCATCGTGAACGCTGACATCGATCTCTCGCTCGACGATGGCGCAACGTGGTCGAACCTCCGCTCCGCCACTGCCGACGACGGCGTTGAGTCCATCACCGTCCCCGATCGCTTCACCAGATACGCCCGAATCCGCGTCACCGCCCGCGACGCCCAGAACAACCTCGGCAGCGACCTCGGCGACGCTCGCTTCACCATCGTCGGCACCTGCCCCGTTGACTTTGATGGCAACGGCACGCCCGACATCAACGACGTCTTTGCGTTCCTCAACGCCTTCTTTGCCGCATCGCTGCAGTGCGACTACGACGGCAACGGGCTCGACAACGGCGACATCTTCGACTTCCTGAACGCCTTCTTCGCCGGCTGCTGATGCGCCCGTGAGCCGGGCCACCCGAGCGATCACCGCGTGCGTGATCGCCGTGTGGTGATCAGACCGCCGAGAGCCAGAAGGCCCGCGGATGCCGGAGCGGGAATCACGCCGGGCACCTTGTCCGACCCATCGCATTCCATACCGCGGAATCGCACGAGGAAGTTGGGCTTGCCCCCCGACGTGCCAAGGAAATCGCCCGCAGTCAGCGTCGCGGTGCTCGCCGCGGTCACCGCGAAGACCAGCGTGCCCGTCGCGCCGATCGCGATGCCGCTGGTCGGCGAGCCGCTGCCGAGGAACGACGCGCCGATCGCCGCGCCCGCCTCGAACGTGCCGAAGGGCGCACCGCTCTCTGAACCCGTGCTAAGAAAGCTCGAAGGCGTGGCCGACGTCAGCGACGCCGATCCGCCCGCGCCGGGGATGTTGAAGATCACGCCCGTGATGAACCCGCCACGCGAGGTCGGCGTGGTGTTGGTGATGCTGATCGTCAGCGTGCCCGTGGTCGCGGTGTTGCTGGTGAAGCTCACCGAACCCGCGAACGTGCCGAGCATCTCGGTGCTGGATGCCGAGTTCGACACCATCCCAGTCACCGAAACCGCCGCCCCGGCCACGCCCGGCAAGGCGATGCACGTGAGTAGCGCCAGGATGCGATTCGAGGTGTTCGACATGGTGATTCTCCGCTTTGGGTTCAGTCCGGAAACGTCGCCGAGGCGCCCGATCTTGCGGGGCACCAATCGGCTTCAGACTGAAGAATCACATCTGCCGCCCGTCACGCCAACGGTCTGCGCACACCCACCCACCGCTGCGCGGACAGCAACGAATATGCGGGCAGCACATCTCGTACGCACGCCAAAGCAGCGCGTTCTCGGGCCTGATTCATCCGTGCTCCGCACCGCGCTGCGTCAATGCACGCCCGCCGCTCCAAGCCACCGCTCGGCATCGAGCGCGGCGACGCAGCCCATGCCCGCCGCGGTCACCGCCTGGCGATAGGCGCCATCCGCGACATCGCCAGCCGCAAAGACCCCGGTCAGGTTTGTGTAGCTGTTCCGCTGATTCAGCGCGACATACCCGGCCGCATCAAACTCCACCCCGCTGTCCTTCAGAAACTTCGTGGCCGGTGTGTGCCCGATCGCAACAAACAAGCCCTTCACGTCCAGCGTCGAGCGTTCCTTGGTCTTGGTGTCTTCCAGCAGCACGCCCTCGATGTGTTCCTTGCCCAGAACATCGACCACCACCTTGTTCCAGAGCACCTTGGCGTTCGGCCGGCTCATGAACCGCTGCTGCATGATCTTGCTCGCCCGCAGTTCCTCGCGGCGATGGATGACATACACCACCGAAGCGAACTTGGTCAGATACGTCGCCTCTTCCATCGCCGTGTCGCCGCCGCCGACCACCGCCAGCGCCTTATTGCGAAACGCGGGCAGCGCGCCGTCGCACACCGCGCACGCCGACACGCCCCCGCCCGAGCGGGCCAGTCGCATCTCGTTCTCGAGTCCGATCCAGTTCGCCACCGCGCCCGTCGCGACGATCACCGCGTGAGCGTGGACTGTGCTGCCGTCAGAGATGTGCAGCGTGTGCGGCACATGCACCGGGTCCTTTGAGAACTCGCACCGGACCACGTCTTCCATGATCACCTTCGTCCCAAACCGCTCGGCCTGGGCCTGAAAGTGCGCCATCATCTCGGGGCCGGTGATGCCCTTTGGAAAACCCGGATAGTTCTCCACCTCGGTCGTCAGCATGAGCTGCCCGCCCGGAAGCACCGGGCCCGGGTCCTGCTTCGGCACGCCGATATAGACGGTGGGCTCAAGGTTTGCACGAGCCGCATAAATCGCGGCCGTCCACCCGGCAGGTCCAGAACCGATGATGATGAGTTTGTGGGCAGAGGACATGGTCGGATCTCGGGTTTCGGGGCACGGGTTTCGGGTTTCGCTCGTCGGGAGAGCGGGTTTCAGCCGGATGCGGGTTCCGAGAACCCGAACCCCGAGACCCGATTCCCGAACCCCGACGCCTTACTTCAACTCATTGGCTTCGATCAACCGCTGACGAAACAACGAGAGTGTCGGCGGATACAAGAGATAGTCGCCAGGCACACCCACGCGCGTCTGGGTGCAGTTCACGCATCGGGCCGGCGCGTCGTCGGGTCCGACGGAGTAGATCACAAAGACATCGGATCGCAGGTCCAGCGCAAAGCTCGGAGCCGGGGCCGGAGGGAACAGGTTGATCGTGTGGGGCTTCTCCTCGCCGTTGGGACCCTTGTTGGTGTCACGCATCGGGACGAAGAAGTTCAGATCGTTCCCGCGTGAGCTGTACGGGTCCTTGTCGATCGCATCGACAAACTCCGGCCGCGTTGCCGCGATCGACTTGGGCAGCGTCTTCTGACGAATCAGGAATCCGCAGACGCCGATCGCCAGCCGCGTCGCGCCGAGTTCGGCACGCAGCTCGCGGCGAAGCGAGAAGATCGCATCCATGTCGTCGAACGCGCCGTTGATCACCGAGAACTTGGTGGTCGTCTGCACAAACTTGCGATAATCCGTCGCGGTCGACACATACCGGTCAAACGGCGAGAGCTGCCAGCGCCGGCTCCAGTCATCGTGAATGCCCTTGAGCATCGCCGACGAGTCGCGAGAGCCCGCGTGCGCCCCACGCGCACCCTCCCAGAAGGCCGCCGCACTGAAGAGCTTCAAGGGTCGCTCCGTCGCGCTCACGCGGGCCATCGTCGACGCGAACACCGCCTCGTTCGGCCCGCCGTTGGGAAGCATCACCTTGCTCAGCAGCTGCTCACGCCCCACAAAGTCCGCCTCGGGCATCTCGATCCGCTCAAGCTGCAGAAACCCACGGCGTTCCTTCAATCGATCGTTCACCTTGCGAATGCCCGCGGCGTCGGTCGTGAACTTGCCCGTGATCTGCTCCTGGTACACCAGGTCCCGCATCCGCTCCAGCGCGAGCTTCATCGACTCCAGCGCCCACTTCTTCTCTCGAATGGTCGGGCGATCGGCCATCTGGCGACAGAAAAACAACCAATCCCCCATCACCTTCAACGCGCCCGCCAGATCGCCCGCCTCAAGCCGACGCGACGCCTCGACATGGCACAGAATGCCCGCCCTTTCGAGCGCGGGCATGTACAGATGCCGCGCCGCCGACACCAGCGGCGGATCGCCAAGCTCGGTGTACAACTCCTTGGCCACCAGATCCACGCTCACGCCGTCCACGCCATAGGGCTGGGCAAAGACAAAGGCCTTCAGCCGATCTTCTTCCTTGGTGATCTCGTCCAGGGCCTTGAGCACCTCGGCCTGATTGGGCTTCTGTGCCCACGCCGAGCTCTCAGCCCATCCCGGCCCCTTGTTCGCGAGCATCGCGGCCCGCTGCTGGGTCGACATCACCGCCGGAGCGGGGTCCATCGCCCCCAGCTTGGGCAGCAGCACCGCGTCGGAACGCAGTTTCTCCGGGATGGCCTTCAGCGCGGCGTTGATCCGGTTGGAAAACTCGTCGGCTCGGACATTCGCCGACGCCAGCAATCCAATGCCCAGCGCGCCAGCAAGCACCAGGACTCGGCAGATTCGGGACCGTGCAGGGTTCAGCATCGAGACGCTCCGGAAGCAGACACCATCGGCCAGAAGCGGCCGGAGAGAGGCGAGGATGCTAGCCGGATGCACTCCGACAAGTCGCTGCGATGGTGGTCTTCGTATGAAACCGCCCCGCACGCCAGCGCAGTGCTGGCGTGCGTTCAGCCAGACCCCAAAAAGACGCCCGGGCACCGATGAAGGCGCCCGGGGCGTTGCGCGAGAGAGGTTTGAGAGAACCCGTCAGCCATTGCCGACGGATCTTTGGAGGTGCCGGAAGCTCACCGCCCGGCATCTTCGGATCGGGCCTCGGGCTCCTGATCCTGAAACTCGCGCCGAGGGCCGAGCTTCAGATCAGCATCGAGGTCATCATCCGAATCAGCAATCACGAGATCGGGGCAGACGATCTCGCTGCGGGGGTCTTGGTCGTCTTCATCATCCTCATCCAGCAGTCCAGCCGGCCCGCCGAGGCGAGCCGCTGAACCCGGCAAGGTCATGGCAGAGTCGCCACGAGCATCTGTTCGCTCAGACCCCGGGGTGCGGTTCTCGCGAAAGAACCGACTCGGCTGAGAATCCAGGATTTGTGCATTCAGTTTCCGGAGAGCTTCGTCCGCAATCTGTCGGACACGTTCGCGGCTGATGCCGATCTCGTTGGCGATCTGCTTCAGCGTCAGCGGTTCCTGACCGTCAAGGCCGAACCGCAGCCGAAGAATCCGCGCTTCACGCTCGTCGATGGCGTCCAGAAGTTTCCGGATGGTCCGGAGTTCGTCATCCTTGAAGATGAAGTCTTCGGGGGCGGCCGTCCGCTCGTCGGCGAGCAGATCGCCAATGTTCATCACCTCGCCGTTTTCATCCAGCGGGGCCTGCGCCGGGGCCCGGAAGGCCTTTACGGCCCGCTTGATGATGCGGATTTTCTTCAGAGGAAGATTCATCTCTTCCGCAAGCTCATGGAGCGAGGGCGGACGCCCCAGATCGTGCTCCAGCTTCTGGCTCGACTGCTTCCACTTGGCGATCAGTTCAACCATGTACGCGGGAACATGGATGGGCTGTACCGCGTTGATCAGAGCACGCTTGATCGCCTGCTTGATCCACCACGAGGCATAGGTCGAAAATCGAGCGCCTTGGGCCGGGTCAAAGCCCTCAACGGCTCGCAGCAAGCCGACATTGCCCTCTTCGATCAGGTCCTGCAGCGCGAGCCCGCGCCCAGAGTAGTTCTTGGCGATCGACACCACCAGCCGCAGGTTGGAGCGCACCATCCGCTCCCGCGACCGCGGGCAGTTGTCATTAATGATCGCCCACCCGAGCTGCTTCTCCTCGTCGGCGTTGAGCAGCGGGCTCTCGTTGATTTGCTTGAGGTACAGGTGCAGCCCGGACTGAAGTTCAGCCCGCGCAGGCGACCTGGTCGTCGTTCGAACACCTCGCACTCGCGTCTACCTCACGTCCGGCGAGAACCGCCTGAGAACGGTGCAGAAAAAACCTGCACGCGAAGACCGCCGGTAGATCGTTCGCGGGCGTTCTCGAAGAGGTTGCATCGACAACGAAAGCAACGCGCTTGATCGCACAATTGCCAACCTGCCCAGCTTCTCACCAGCACAGTCGCGCCAACCCGGATCGATCTCCAAACCCCTTGCTCCGCTGTTCCGAGAACACCGGCAGTCCGAGCGGGCCAGCATTGGCCGGTCACTGCTCCGTCTTTTGCCCGGCGACGATCTCTCTGGGTCAGGGCCGTCCCGACCGGAACCGGTGACCTGGTTCCGACAGCCGAGAGAGCCGGTCGAACGCGGTGTACAGTGGGTGCGTAGAGAACCCGTGAGGCGGCTTTGCCGGAGCCGTCTGCCCGCAAACGCTCTCAGGGCGACCTTGTTCCGGTACTTGGGATTGATCGTGAGTCTGGACCTTTCATCAATCCTGGACGCATGGCCGAACGAGCCCGGCAAGATGAACGTCCGCCTCATCGAGGGTGACGACGGCGAGCCCAGAATCCAGCTCCGCATCGATCTGGGGATCCTCCAGCTCCGAGTTTCCGGACGCCCCGACGGGCTGCGTCCCTATGGGCTTGAGAGCTTGCTGGAATACCACGAACAGCGCCTCGATGACCACTCCGCCGAGCACGGGTCCGCCGCGGGCTTTGTCCTGGGAGAGGACGAGTGCAAGGAGCTGCGCGAAGAAGCCGTGCAGTATTACCACCGCTATGTCTGCATGATGGTGCTGGAGGAATACGACGGCGTGATCCGCGACACGACGCGGAACCTGCGTGTGCTGGACCTCTGCGGCAAGTACGCCGAGACCGAGCAGGACCGAAGCGTGCTGGAACAGTTCCGCCCGTACATCGTGATGATGCGATCCCGCGCTCTGGCGAGTCAGTCGCTGAAGGACGACGAACCCAAGGCCGCGATCTTCGCGATCGACGAAGGCCTGACTTCGCTCAAGACCTATTTCAGCGAGACCGGGCAGATGGACACCTTCGACGAATCGTCCGAGGTGCAGATGCTCCGCGGCATGCGCGACGCGCTCACGCCGAAGCTGCCGGTGAGCGAGAAGGCCGAGCTGAAGTCACGGCTGGCCAAGGCCGTCGAACAGGAAAACTATGAGCTGGCGGCGATTTTGCGGGATGAGTTGAAGAATCTGAAGGATTGAGGGGGGAAGGCATTGAGGGATCGAGGGATCGAGGCATCGAGACAACAGGCAAGAGGCAAGAGGCAAGAGGCTAAGTGCTTACTTGCCCACGCAGAACGTTGCGAACACTCTCCCGATGACGTCATCCGGGGAAATCTGGCCCACCATTTCGCCGAGGGCGTCGAGAGCGGTGCGCAGGGCGTCGGCGGTGAGCTCGGGGGTGTGCAGCGTTCGGGCCGATGCGGACGTGCTGGCCAACGCTGCGTCAAGGGCGGACAACGCCACGCCGAGCGTGCGGCGGTGACGCGGGAGGATGGATGTTGATCCGCCGCGGGATCGCGTCGCCGCGTCGGCGATCGCTCTGCGAAGCGTGGCGACGTTCCAGCCGTCGAGGGCGCAGACGGCGAGAGCTTCGACGCTCGTCGAGCCCCCCACAGTTGCTCCAGGCAGATCGGCCTTGGTGCGCACGCGAAGAATCTGCTGGCGGTGGGCGACCGCCGACGCGTGCGTGGAAAGCATCGCCGCATCGAATCGTCCGACCGGATCGCACACAATCAACCCGTCGGCGGCGGCGATTACTTCGCGTGCTTGCCGCTGGGCGAGCGCGTCGATGGCGTGCAAACCGGCGGGATCGTCGGTCAGCCCGGCGAGATCGATGAGATGCACATCGGGCGCGCCCGCGACGTACCGACGCAACTCCAGCGTTTCGACCAGCGCATCACGCGTGGTGCCGGGCGTGTCGCTGACGATGGCGCGTGAGCGGCCGAGCATCGCATTGAAGAGCGTGCTTTTGCCCACATTTGGCGGGCCGACGAGCACAAAGCGGGCCAGGCCGGTCTCACGCTCGCTTCCGACATCCGAGCCCAGCCATGTGGCGATCTCGCCACGAAGCGTGCGCGTGCGGGCGAGCAGTTCGATCGGCGCGATGGGGACGACATCCTCCTGATCCGTGAAATCGATCCCCGCTTCAACGAGCGCCAGCAGCGTGGCGCATCGATCGGCCCATGCGCGGAACTTCGTTCCCGTGACTCCATCCAGCAATGCGCGGGCCGCGAGCAACTCGTCATCGGTCCGGCTGGCGATCAGCGCGGCGACACCCTCGGCTTGTTCGAGCGTGAGCTTGCCCGAGAGATACGCGCGTGCAGAAAACTCGCCCGGCCGCGCTTCTCGCACGCCGCGATGTGCGCACAACGCAGCGATCACGCGCTCGACCAGCAGCGGATTGCCCGGCAGCACGATCTCGGCCGAATCTTCGCCGGTGAATGAACGCGGGGCGTCGAATCGGAGGATGGTTGTGGGGATCGGGAATCGGGTTTCGGGGTTCGGGTTTCGGGGCTCGGGTTGAAAGACGGGACGCCCTTGGCGACCCGAAACCCGAGCCCCGAGACCCGAGACCCGACTTCCGAAACCGGACACGAGCTTTGCGCGTGCGCACGCGCCTCCCGCCGTTGGATATCCCAGAATCATCCCGCCGCAGACATGATGGGTTGCCGGGCCGCTGATACGGATGAGTGCCCGGTCCTGTCGGCACCAACCGGTGGCGAGCGCGACGATGGTGTCGCCGAAGTTGCTCGAAACCTGCCCCGTCACGGGCCACTGACCCGTTCCAGCGCCTGCTGCACACCTTGGCGAATCGCCTTCCAGTCGGCCTCCGGAGACTTGTTCACAGTCAGCCAGTCGCCGCTGATGAGCAGCCCGGTCACACCGGGAACGGCAAACAGCGCCTCGGCGAGCGCGTGCCCGGCGGCCTCTTCACGCTTTCGGAACGACCGCACCGAGTTCAGCAGCGGCTCGGGGAGCGGCGCGTTCAGCACGCATTTGAGCGCATTGGGGTTCGGGGTCGGCTGAAACTCGCGCACGGCAAACGCCATAACCAACACTATGCTGCCCTTCCCACCGACCACCTGATTTCGGAGACGTTCATCGTGAACCAGGCATTGAACCAAGCTCTCGAAGGCCTCTTAAAGTCCCAGCAACGCTGCGTGCGGATTGTCACCACTGAAGAAGACGAGGCCCTGCACGCCGCCCACGCCGCGGCGATGGGCCTGGGCATGGCGATGCAGATGTGGACCGCTGTGCGCGGCGCGACCGACGGGCTTGTTGCCGACCCGGCGACTGGCCCTGGAAACGGGCCGAGCACTGGAACGGAGAATCCTGGTGCGGTGCTGTATCTTTGGAGCCGCCTGCGCGAGCCGACGCTGCTGGTGATGATGGACCTCAGCACCCACCTGATGAACGATCCGAGAACGCTCCGGGCGTGGCGTGATCTGCTGCCGGTGCTGGAGAGCAGTGGCTCGCATCTGGTGATGATCGATCACGAGCCCGCGGTGCCCGAAGTGGTCCGTGCCCACTCGGTGCTGCTGGAACCGCCATTGCCCGACGAGCCCGCGCTGCTCGCCGTGATCCGGACCACGCTGCGCGAGATCCACAGGCGGACGCCGATCGACGCGAACATCCGCGAGGATCATCTGGACGCGATCGTGAAGAACCTGCGCGGACTCACGCGTCGGCAGGCCCGACTCGTCATCCGCGACTGCGTGGTGAACGACCGCAAACTGTCGCTAGAGGACCTGCCCACCGTCATCATGCATAAGCGGCGGACGGTCGAAGCCGCGGGCGTGCTGGAGTTTGTCGAGTCCCCCGCGAGCATGAACGACATCGGCGGGCTGGAGAATCTCAAGAAGTGGCTGAAGAAGCGCGAGCATGGGCTCCGAGCCGACGCGGCCAAACTCGGGCTTACTCCGCCGCGCGGCGTGCTGCTGCTGGGTGTGCAGGGCTCGGGCAAAAGCCTCTGCGCCAAAGCCGTGGCGACCGCGTGGAATCGCCCGCTCGTGCGACTCGATGCCGGCGCACTCTACGACCGATACGTCGGCGAGAGCGAACGCAAGCTGCGCCAGGCACTGCACCAAGCCGAGATGATGGCCCCGGTGGTACTGTGGATCGATGAGATCGAAAAGGCGTTCGCCTCGGCCGCGAGCGTCAGCTCCGATGGCGGGCTTTCGCGCCGCATGTTCGGCGCGCTGCTCACCTGGATGCAGGAACGCCAGAGCCCGGTGTTTCTCGCGGCGACGGCAAACGACATCCAGGCCCTGCCGCCGGAGCTTCTGCGCAAGGGCCGCTTCGACGAGATCTTCTTCGTCGATCTTCCCCCGCTCCAGACCCGAGCCGCGATCTTTGCAATCCACCTCCGCAAACGCGGCAAGGCCGTGGGCGATGTCGATGTCCCCGCACTCGCCGCGGCGAGTGAAGGGTTCAGCGGTGCCGAGATCGAGCAGGCGGTGGTGTCGGCCCTGCACAACGCGTATGCCGACGGCGTGCCGCTGGGCACCGAGGTGATCATGAAGGCCCTTCAAGACAGCCCGCCGCTGAGCGTGACGATGAAGGAACGCATCGACGAGTTGCGGGAGTGGTCGGTGGGGCGATGCGTGCCGGCGGATTGAATGGAAACGCAGAGGTCAAGAGGCGGAGAGGTCAAGAGGCAAAGGGAAAGACCGATCTGGGATCCCGCGACTCTGGGTTGAATGCTGCGTCGATCGGTCAAACCCGACACATTCTGTCGGCGTTTCGTCTACGATGCCGATGATCGCACACGCGGGGTTGGGGGCTCAGGAATCGCCGCGCTCGCATGGGATTTGACCGGTTCATCCGCCTGTTTGAGCGTGTCCAGACCTACCCATGGTGGCAGGTCGCGGTGGAGGTTCTGGTCATCGGGATCGTGGTCTATGCGATCATCCGATTTGTCCAGGGAACACGGGCGGCGGGCGCGCTCAAGAGCGTGCTGCTGCTGCTGCTGGTCGCGACGCTGCTGATTCGCGTCGCCGGCGGGCCGGAGGCGTTTCAGCGGCTGAAGTTCCTGTATGACAACTTTCTCGCGCTCGTTGCGGTCGCGCTGATCGTGATCTTTCAGCCCGAACTTCGTCGTGGGCTGATCCGCTTGGGCGAAGGATCATTCTGGCGACGCGGGCCGGCGGGCGACCTCTCGACCGTGCAGGCGATCGCCGACGCCGCGGGCTATTTGAGCAAAGCTCGCTTCGGCGGACTCATCGTCGTGCAGCGGGATGTGGGGCTGAAGGGTCTCATCGAGGGCGGCACGGCCCTGGACGCCCAGGTCTCGGCCCGTCTCCTTCAGGCGTTGTTCTTCCCCGGTTCGGCTTTGCACGATCTGGCGGTGATCATCCATCAGGGCCGCATCCGCTCGGCGGGCGTGCAGTTGCCGCTCGCCGACCCGGACGAGATGCCCGATCCGTCGCTCGGCTCGCGACACCGGGCGGCGGTGGGATTGAGCAAAGAGTGCGACGCACTGGTCGTGGTCATCAGCGAAGAGACCGGACATATCTCCATCGCCGAGCGCGGCAAGCTGGACCAAAATCTGGGCGTCGATGGGCTGAATGAGTCGCTGCTGGCGCGATTGAGCGTGCCGAGCCAGGGCGACACACTCGGCGCGGGCGGAACGGCCTCTGGCCCAGAGCCCATGCCCGAAGGCATCGGCGATCCGAGAGATTGAGCACGGCGGAACAGCGATACATCGACACATAGAAACAGCACGAACAACGAGCCCGATTCCCGACTCCCGATCCCCGCCCCCCATGACCACCGCCACGATCAAGACCATCTTTCTCGCCGCCGTCATCGCGGTGCTGGTGTGGGTGTTTGCCGAGGGCGAGAGTTTGTCTTCGCGAACGCTGGTGGTCTCGGTGGCGTTCCCGGTCGAGGCAAGCAACGACCTGGTGATTCGCCCGGAAGACGCGAACTTCCGAGGGCAGATCCGCGTTCGGCTGGAAGCGACGACGCGCACGCTCGACGCGGCCGCCCTCGCCGTGGGTGGCGTCGGCGGGACGATCCGGCTCATGCCCGGCGCACCGGGCGTGCCCGCGACGCCGGGCCTGCGTCAGGTGGTCGAACTGCGTGAGGCGATCGGCGCGATTCCCGAGCTGCGTGCCCTCGGCTCGACGGTTGCCGAGGTGGAGCCCAGGCAGGTGCTGGTCGATGTGATCAAGATGGCTTCTCGCGAGCTCCCGATTCGCGTGGAGATGCCGCGAGATAACGCCCCCGCGCTCGATGGCGAGCCCACAGTCGCGCCCGTGATGGCCACGCTGCGCGTGCCGGAATCTCTGCTCGCACGCCTGCCCGATGGCGGCGCGTCGGTCACGGCCACGGTCGGCGAGTCCGAAGTCCGACGGCTCAGGCCCGAGGGCGCGCAGACCGTGGTCATCCCGCTGCGCCCGCCCCCGGAACTCGACGGCTTCGGCCCGGTCGTGCTCATACCGGAATCGGCGTCGGTGCTGCTTCGTGTCCGCCGCAAGGTGGAGACGATGCGCATCGCCACCGTGCCCGTGTGGTACAGCTTGCCCCCGACCGATGACGCCGCGAGTGTGAGCATCCAGATCGACGACCGCTTTCTGACTGATGTCACACTGACCGGCCCCGCCGACGAACTCACGCGCGTCCGCTCGGGCACGCTGAGCGTCAAGGCGATGATCGAGCTCTCCAGCGAAGACCTGACCAAACCCAGCGTCGTCAAACCCGCTCAGTTCCCGGGCCTGCCGCCGGGCGTCACCGCCAGCGCGGCTGGGCAGAACGTGCGGGTGCGTATCGAAAAGCGCAAGCCCTAGCCGCATGCCCAGTGAATCGATCGAGCTTCGGCCTTGCAGGTCGGCACCAGCAACTCAGCAGCCCGTCGGGCGCCGCAGAATGCACTCAATGATCTGGGACAGATCGGCGTCGTCGGTATCGCCGTCGCTGTCATAGTCGCCCTTTTGGGCGAACCACGCGAAGACATAGGCGAACAGGTCGCCCTCGTTCACCCAGCGATCGCCGTTCCAGTCACAGCGGCACGCGCGGGCACAGAACGTCGGTGTGCAGCTTGCCGTGCGCGAGAAGATCGATCCGGGGTAGGTCGAGCAGTTGTCTTCAGAAGTCAGCCAGCACTCACCCGACTCCTGGCAGCAGACGCCCAATGCCGAACAACTTGTCGGCGAGCACGCACGGCGGACCTGCCATTGGCCACGACGTGCCAGACAATCGCCCTGCGTCGTGGGCACACACGAGCCGTCGCTCACGCAGCAGGCGAACACATCGATCGGGTTCGGGCAGTATGCCTGCATGCACGTCTGGATTCCGGACTGCACTCGGCCACGCAGAGATTGGCATCGTGCCGCCGTCACCATCACGCACGAAGCATCCTGCAGGCAGCACGGCCCGGCCGCCGGCTCGCACTCGTTGGTGTTCGTGCAGGTGGAGTAGTTGCCGAAGAATCGAACTCCCGCTCCGCCCGCCGCATCGCAATCAGCTTGCGTGGTGAGCGTGCACGACCCATCGCTCGCGCAGCACGCCCCGACCACGATGCACGTGCGCACATCGCAGGATCCGCCGCGATACGTGCCCCCGCGGGCGGTGCAGTCCATCACCGTCGCCACCACGCACGACGCATCCGCAAGACAGCACGCCGCCGGCGGCGATGCGGCGGGGCAATACACCGTCGTACACGCCCGCCCCACCCCCTGAAACGCCCCGCGCCGCACGGCACAGTCCGCGGCCGTCGTCTCGATGCATTGCAACGACGGCAAGCAGCACGCACCAATCGGCGGAGCTTGCGGGACGGGATTCCCCGCCGGTCCACCCTGCACCGGCGGCGGAACCACCACAGGCCGAGGACAAGTCTGCACCCCGCAGGTCGTATTCATCCCCTGGAAAGTCCCGCCGCGCGCCCGGCACGCCGAGGGAATGACAAACAGGCACGATCCGTCCGAAGTGCAGCATGCGCCGGGCGTAATCGGACAGACCGTTGGCCCGCACGCCGATCGGGGCCCTTTCCACGTGCCGCCGCGCTGGGCGCAGCGCGTCTGCACAATCACCGCACATCGCCCGTCGGTCAGGCAGCATGCCCCACGCGGCTGCGGACAGACGTTCGGCGTGCAGGTCGTATCGGCCCCGCGAAATGTGCCGCCGCGGGCGACGCACCGTGCCTGGCGAATCACCGTGCATGAGCCATCTGCCCAGCAGCACGCCCCTCGGACACGCACTTGGGCCAAAGCCCCAGGTGTGAAACCGATCGCGGCGAACACGCCGACGAGAAACGCGATGAACGAGGTTTGGATCGGTCGCACGCGATTGCTCCGCAGCCAGGTCAGGCAAACGTGGGAGTTGACGATCAGGCACGGGCCAGAATCGCCCGCCACCCTTGAATACGCATGCCGCGACGCGCCCCTGCGCGCCGATCACGCGTTCTTGTGCACAACAAACACAACACCACCCGCGGCCCGCACCCATCACACCCGAAGTGATTTGCAAACAACGACCTATGTCGCTCGTTTCACTTCAGCCGGTGCAGCCCCGCCCGCTCGCGCTCGCGATTGACCATCGCCAAAGCCGGGGGGTGTTCCTTGATGAGCTTCAAGAGTTGGCTCGCCGACACGTTCAGACGCAGCGACGCTGGCTTGCTATCCCACCCACTCGCCGCGAGCACGTCCATCGCCTCGGCCAGCAACGCGGGATAGTCATGATGATCCGGATTGACTTCCAGCGTGCCCTCACCACCCGACGCCCAACGGCTCTTTGGTGGCGAGCCCGCCGTCGAATCTCTCCCCGCCGCCCGACGACGCGAACGCCAGAGCACGCTCCCCACCGGCCCCATTGGCACCGCCACCCGCACCGCCACCGCCAGCGCCAGCCGCAGGCGACGGAGGGCGACGCGACGATTCTCCATCTGGCTCCGCCGCTCGCCCGCATGGGCCTCTACGCCCGTGGCCACATGGGTGAGTTCGATCAGCGTCTCCACCTTGTTGCGATTCTGCCCGCCCGGGCCACCAGATCGGCCCGTGCCCACGCGGCATTGGGCGAGCAGTTCATCATCACCAAGGCACGCCGGGTGCGGCCAGATCGCCACCCCTATGCCGCCAAAGTCTGGATCATCCGGATGAACTGGACTCACCGCGCCTTTCCCAAACCGTGCGTCTGCAGGCCGCTTGCGACCGAATCACCTTCCATGCGGGTCAACCGTCCAAGCAAGGTCTGCACGGTATGCGGGCGAGAGATCACCTGGCGCAAGAAGTGGGAGCGTGACTGGGAGAACGTCCGCTACTGCTCCGACGGGTGTCGAAAGCGGAAGAACTCCGCCCAGCCACCACCCACTCACCCCACCTCAAAGCCCTAAATCGGCCGCTTGTAATCCTCATCCGCGATCCCACGCGGGATGCGACGGCGTGTGATCGGCGTGTCGTCCTCTTCGCCGCTGCGCACCCCAACCAGCGAAGCCGCATTCTCGATCGCTCGCTCCACCGCGCTGATCGCCTGCTCAGGCCCGCGCACTTCTTCGCCGATGGCCCGATGCAATGCGCCAACCGCCTTGGGCGCCGAAGACGCCACGCCGCGCTTCGAGATCTGCTCGACCTCGCGCTCCACCGCTTTGTCCAGTTCGCTGGGTGCCGTGATGATCACGCCGCGCTCGACCCCCGCCCGGAACCACAGGCAGACGCCCAAGCAAACGAACATAGCCATGATCGGCATCAGCACCCATTGCGCCGCCATGCCAAGCCCCGAAAGCGTGACGGCGCTCACGCCGGCGCCGCCATCAAGATGCACCGTGAGCGCGGCATAATCCGCAAAGATCCCCGGCACACCCATCGATGGCAACATCGCATGCCATGGCAACGCCATCAGCGCAAGCACAAGCGACCACACCCCCGCCGTCGTCACCCGCTCGACACCCGGAATGCTTGCCCCACCTGCGACCACGACGCCCAGGAGCGCGAGCACCGCGAGCGTCACACACGAGATGATCCCCACTCCACCCGCGATCCCGCTGGCCCGCTTCATCATCTGATCCGCCGGCGACGACACGCGATTCAGGTTCACCGCAGTCGCTGAGGCCAAGTGTGCGTCCGTGTTCAACCCAGTGGGCTGGCTGGCCAGCGGCATCGCCACTGGCTCGCTCTTCGGCTCAGTCGGAAGCCCCGCGGCCGCCGACCTCGGCTCAGCGGGCTCCACCACCGGCATCGCCCCCACCACCCGCAGCGGCGCTCTTTCACTCTTCACCGGCTTGAGTTCGGCGACCCGCACCTCGGTGTACGCCGCAAAGCCGTAGACAAGCATCTGCGTCAGGCAGCACACCGCCAGCACCGCCGATGCGAGCGTGACCCAGCCACGAAGCTGGCGCACCGCTCCACTGACATGCGGCTTGGGAACAAACGGCTTCATGGCACACCCCGAAGTGAACAACCCGTGACCCGGCAGATGGAGCGCATTGAGCCGCTATCGCACCCGCCGCACACGGCCTTGAGCCGCCCCCCCACTCACCCCCACCAAATCGGCGTCTGAACCCGTTAGACCCGACATACTTCCTACATTCGCGCTTGTGGACAGGGCTGAGATCCGCAACGCGGATTCAAAGAGCGATAATGCATTGGCCTTCCGCTGGCCTTGCCGCGAACCACTGGACTCCCCCGCCCCCTGGCCTACTCTTTCACAGATTCCTGAAAGTTCCAAACCCCGATGCCCATCTTCACACCACCCCCCGAACATCCACACCTCAGCGCCCTCGATGCCGGGTTGCTGCGGGCGGTGGCCTCGGGGCACGCTCGGCTGACGCCCGATCAGGCCCTCGAACTCTTCAGGGCTCAGTCGATTCATGAGCTGGGGCGATACGCCGACGCGCGTTGCCGAACCATCCACGGCGACCACGTCCGCACGTACATCATCGACCGCAACATCAACTACACCAACGTCTGCAGCGCCAAGTGCACCTTCTGTGCTTTCCGGCGTGATGCCGACGATCATGACGCGTACACGCTGGAGCCGGAAGCGATCCACGCCAAGATCGCCGAGCTCGAAGCCATCGGCGGCACACAGATCCTCATGCAAGGCGGCATGAATCCCGCTCTGCCCCTTGAGTGGTACACCAAACTGCTCAGCGGCATCAAGGCCAAGTTCCCGCGGATGCACATCCACGCCTTCAGCCCGCCAGAGTTCATCGAGTTTGTCCGGTTCTTTGATCCGCCGGGCGACACGCTGGAAGCCAAGATCCGCTGGGTCATGGTGCGGCTGCGCGACGCGGGGCTGGACTCTCTCCCCGGCGGCGGGGGCGAGATCTTCAGCGATTCCGTCCGCCGAAAGATCGGCCTGGGCAAGTGCGACGCCGAGGCGTGGCTCACGACCATGTACGTCGCCCACACGCTGGGCATGTTCACGAGCGCGACGATGATGTTCGGGCACATCGAAGGCCACGCCGACCGAGTGCACCACATGTGGCTCGTTCGCAAGTGGCAGGACCGCATCTTGCGAGAGAGCGGAGCGTCCTCAGCGACAGCCATTGTTTCTTCTGACTCTGGTGGCACAGGCGTCCCGCCTGTGTCTTCTCCGTATGGCCACTACGTCTCCTTCATCTCCTGGCCATTTCAGCGAGAGAACACGCCGCTGGGGCGCGTGCCGGATTGGGGTGCGGACATTGCCGAACTCGACATGGAGTTTCCGGGCGACACGCTCGCTCGCGCCGGCAACATCTTGGAAAGCACCGCGATCACATCGCGTGGCGCGGACCTGCCCAAAGGCCAGCGCACCGCCGACGTGTACGACTACGACGCCATCGACCGCACCACCTATCCCACCGCCCACCTCTTCGGCAAGCGCGTCCGCATGTCCAGCGCGACCGACTATCTCCGCACCCAGGCCCTCAGCCGACTCTTCCTCGACAACATCTACTCCATCGGCGCAAGCTGGGTCACCATGGGCCCGCACGTCGGCCAGGTCGCCCTCGGCTACGGCGCCAACGACATGGGCAGCGTGATGATGGAAGAGAATGTGGTCTCAAGCGCGGGCACGACGTACTGCCTTGATGAACCGGTCCTCTGCCGCCTGATCCGCGATCTGGGCTTTACGCCGGCACAGCGGAACAACACCTACGACGTAATCCGCGTGCACGCGGGCGAGAAGACCGACCCGGACCTTGCCGTGACCGATTGGTCGACGCATCGGGCGAAGAAGACGCATCAGCAGGCGCCGCGGGCGGCGAAGACCAAGGTGGCGCTGAGTGTGAGTGCGCGGTGAGGGTGCGATCGGCGGAGGCCCCGGCGGGGGAATTGGCCGTCTTGCATTGACGCCCTCTCGAACCAGACGACAACTTGTGAGGGGCTCGTTCAACCCTGCGGATTGCATGTGCTGCCGTCGGCGGTGAACCACGCGTTCAGGAAATCGAAGATGTCCTGAACGTTCAGTCCGCTGGCCTGGTTGAAGTCCGCGGAGCGGCCGAAGCAGGGCGAGCCGGTTTGACCGGTGCAACCGGCGAACCAGCTGTTGAGAAAGTCGAAGATATCCTGGGTGTTGATGGTGCGGTCGGCGTTGTGATCGACTGCGCACGGGTTGATGTCGCAGGAGTCGGGCACGCCGTTGTTGTTGGCGTCGAGCGTGAGACCGGATGCGATCTCGTTGAGGTCTGAGATGCCGTTGTTGTTGCAGTCGGCGAGAATTCGGAAGACGAACGCTCCCTCTCCCGGCCGAGTGAGCGAGCAGTTCACCGGCCAGAGCGTGTTGAGCGCCGGACTGTCGAAATTGCCGGGGTCGGATGAGTTGACGACGTCCTTGCAGATCACCTCGCTGACGAAGTCGGCGTCGTCGTTGTCAAATCCAACAGGGATCACGCGATAGATGCCGGGCTTCGGGTGGAAGCTGGGGTTGCGCTGGAGGGTGATCGTGCGGTCGCCGTATTGGAAACCGGAATCGCCGGGGCCGCGGACAATGAACGCGCTGGTCATGTCGGCGGTCATCCAGCCACAGGTGGAGTTGAGATCGCGACACTCGACCTTAATGGCTTGCTGCCATGACGACACCGTACGGCGCTTGATTGGGCCATAGAAACGCACCTTGACTGGCACATCGCTCAAACCGTTGAATGCGCTCTCAAGCACGCCTGACGTTGCGGGCGGGTTGTTCGGGTCGGCAAGGGCCTGCGGCTCGCAATCAATGTCGTACACGCGGAACGGGGCGAGGCCGATGGCGCCGCCGCCGAGCGTGCTGGAGGGAATGCGGTAGAATGGGGACTGGGCGTTTCCTGAGGATGCGGGAGACAAAACCGTAGAACCAACGGTGATCGTTCCAGCCCAGGAGCCCCCACTGAGTTTGTCGTTGATTATCACCTGGCCCTTGAGGCCATCTGCAGGCACAATCATGCTGGCCGTCGGCGCAAAGTTGCCAATCTTCACGAGCGAGCCCGCAGCGATTCCAACATCTGCTGCGGCAGAAGGTTGAACGCGAACAAGCGAACTCACAGACCCAAGGTCCATGGTGCCTTGGAACGTTGAAAAAGCCTGGACGCCGAGTTGATCGCCGCCAGCGCCGGGCAAGTTGGCGACTGAAACGGCCGTGATTGAAGCGTACATTGCCGAACCGCTTCGCAGTGTGTCGACCGTTCCGGAGACTGAGACTTCGGCGGAATCGTTTGAGAGTCCGATTCGGTCAGTGTCGAGCTTTGCCAGATTCCCGCTCGTGACAAGAACCTTGCCAGTGACGCTCCAGGAATGTCGTGACTCAGCATTGAACTCTCGGATCGATCCGATGTTCCCGTTGCTAACTTGAATCGACCCTGCCCACTCGCCCTCGTCACGAAGGCGCAGATTCTGAATACCAGTCTGTGCGCCTGCGGGCAGCACCGACAGACCGGCGTTGTTCACCAAGAGATCACCTTCGATTCTGACGTTTGAGGGAACATCACCGACAAGGAGTTCGCCTTGAAACTCAGAATTGATGACTGCAGACACATCATACCTGCAAAATCTTTGGAACTTACACCCGATCAATGTTACATGAACAGCCCGCTCACCCTCTCGCTCAATGTACTGAACGCGAGCTGGCTGAATCAGACTGTTGTCCGGATTCGCGCCGTCGATGAAGTACCGCTTTCCAGTGATTGAAAGCAACATCACCGCGTTCGGCATCGAACCGACAATCCTGACCCGTTGCACCCACGCATCCTCGGGAATCTCAAGATCGATGATCGATGGCACCGTAGTCGGATTGATCGAACCGTTGGTCGTGTTACAGTTGATAGTGATGTCCCAGAACTTTGCGGATCCACCACTGCAGCTCGCGAATCCCTGCTGCGCAGTCACTTGGACGTTCTGGCCGGAAGGCATTGTCAGGGCCGGCCAACAGAGCGAGGGCGTCACAGTTGAGAGATCCCCGGTTGGACCAGCAAGTTGCTGCTGCTGACACTGATTGTTTTGGCCATGCGCACAGAATGCCAAGAGTGCGCCGCCAAGTACCGTCAGTAAGTTACGAGCAAACATGACTTCTCCTCCTCCGGAAGACCCAGACGAAACCTACTCCAACCATCACCCCACTGGGCGATGGAACCGACGATGCTAGACGCAAACCTCCTGCTGGCGAAAACCGGAACCAATCGATTCGGTCAGTAGCGATTGCTTCGCCACCCAAGGCCGATCCGCGTGCAACTTTTTCTTGACCCGACCCCCACTCTACAAGCTCAGAAGCACCACCCGATCCATCGAGAATCCCCCACGGACTCTGCGTATCCACATAGCTTGCGATCGGCATAGCGAGCAGATCGGTTGGAAAGCCCGCGTTTGTTTGCGCTCCTGGGGTTGCTGGCAAGCCACCAAGCGGGAACGTGTCGCTCATGGTCGGGTAAATCCAGTACCCCGGGCTGCCCGGCCCGTTCCGGTCCGGGTCGTAATGCATCGCCTTGGTCCACTCGTTCAGCGTCGGCACCCAGAAACGCGCAGCCGCAGAGTGGAAACGCTGGTCGGTCACGGCATTGGTGACGGGATCGATGCCGAACGTCGACGCGTCGTAGGCGCCGTTTCGGAAGGCCTCGTACGACGCCGACTTGCCATTATGCAGCCAGTTGCAGATCAAAGCCATTGGGCGGAACTCGAGGTCTTCGACCGGCGCATTCTCGAAACCCGGACGAAGGACGTAGCTCGACGGGCTGTTGATTGGGCCGCCTGTGTAGCGGATGCCGAGGCCGCCTTCGAGCACGACAGGCGGGAAATACTCGCCGGAATAGGTCGGAACGAACGCCCGTACGAACTCGTGGTACTGCCCGTAGGTCATCTCGGTGCGCGAGATGCGATACTCATAGCCGACGCTGCCGAGCGTTTGGGCCGCCGGAATGTTCGGGAATAGTGGCCGCTGGCTCAGCGGCACCGGCGCGTTGCCGGGCGAGCCGATGGTGACGAACTGGAAGTCGTACTCATTGCTGACCTGCACGCCCGCCGGGGCGGGTGGCAGGGGTACGGGCTGGGCAATCGCGCCGGGGACGATGAACGCCGCAAGGACAGTCGCGATGAAGCATTTGCCGGGTATCGACATCTGTTCCCCTTGATCGGTCTGAACTCGACTGTTGCGACAAGAGCACATGTGAAGAGTATTCGCAGATCGGAGCGAACTTCCTGACCGTGGCCCGACCTCGCCCATCTTGACCGCTCTAGAAAAGCCCTAGATCCCGCGGCGTTGAGCGAGATGGTCAGCGGCTCAGTTGGAGTTCGGCTCATTTCACAGATTGGCCGAAGAACTCCTGCCCACCGGTTCCAACATTCTGACTCGGGCTTAGTCCGCCCTTCCCACCCGCACCTGCATCCCCCGCTCTACCGATCCCGGCGTCCCCGTAACATCCCACCAGACCTCCGCGTCCGCGCTCCCCACATCCTCAATCAACACAAACCTCGGCGCCCCACCCCGCGGCCAAACCCCCAGCCGCAGCGCCCGCGACTCCAACCCCACCAGCGTCGCCCGCCCCCGCGCGTCGGTCACCGCCGACGAATCAAACGGCCCCGTCTGCCCGAGCAAACTCGCGATCGAAAACGGGTGGTCCTTGCTCGGCGTCTCCGCCAGCACGCGGCAGCCGACCACCGGTTCAGCCGTGATCGCGTCGCGCACCGCCACATCCAGCGTCACCTTGGTCGGCGAGCACCCCTGCAGCATCGCCAGGGCCATCGCACCGCCGATCCAGACCCGCGACAGGCCACTTCGACGTCGATCGCGCCAGACGCTTCCAGCGGGCATACGATTGGCCCCGTTTTTTCCGGTTTTCTCTGGCATTTGACTCTCGTCCCTCAGCAGGCCCTCGACAGGCCCTTTCCAGTCAGGATACCCGACTATGAAGGCGATCGATCTCCGTCCCGGCTATGGCGTCAAGATGGACGGCAAACTCTGGGTCGTTGAAAAGTATGAGTTCCGCAACCCGGGCAACCTGCGCTCGTTCGTGAACGTCAAGTTCCGGGCCGTGCAGGGCGCGGGACAGGTCGAGAAGCGCATGCAGCCGTCGGAAGACGTCGAGATCATCGATCTCGACCGTCGCCCGATGGAGTATCTCTACAGCGACAGCCAGGGCGCGACCTTCATGGACACCGAGACCTATGACCAGATCGTCATGCCCAAGGACGTGCTGGGCGACGCCCTCAAGTATCTCCGCGCCAACGCTCAGACCAACGTTCTCTGCTACAACGGCAACCCCGTGACCATCGAGCTCCCCCTCACGGTTGAACTCACCGTGAAGGACACGCCGCCCGGCATCAAGGGGGCAACCGTGACCAACCAGCAGAAGGACGCCGAGATGGAGACAGGTCTCGTCACCCGCGTGCCCGCGTTCATCGAGATCGGCGAGTCGTTGAAGGTCTCGACGACCGATGGCTCATACCTCGGCCGCGCGAAGGAATAAGCCGATCGTTTTTCAATCAGAGGCCCGGGCGCAAGCCCGGGCACCAAGAACCTCCGAAACACAAACGGCCCGCCCTCTCCAGGCGGGCCGTCGTTCATTTCATAGAGAACACATCGCGGTTGCAGCGATTCAGTCAGTTAGCACCCCGCGAACCACCGATTCAGGAACGTGAAGATGTCGGCCACCGCCACATTGCCCGACCCATCGACGTCGGCCGTCGGGCTGCCGCTGAAGAACGCATTGAGCATGTCGAAGATGTCCTGCGTCTCGACGATCCCGTTGTTGTTGAAGTCGGCGATGCACACCCGGAACACGATGCGCACCCTCGCCGGGTCTTTGGGCACGATCACGCCCGTCGCCTCGACGATGCCCTTCTCCTGAGTGCTCGTCGAGCCCGATTGCAGGATTGCCTGCGTCGCCGCGTCCAGCACGTTGTACCGCACAAGCTTGCCCAGCGGCGGATTGAAGTTCCGCGTGCGCTTCGGGCTCAAGTCGGTGGTGAAGCTCGCGAACGGGCTGTTGTCGATCGCGATCGCCGACAGCCCCGTGGCGAAGATCGTCGCCGCCCACTCTGAACGCGTATCGACGAGGGTCGACGTGTCCCAGTCAAAGTACCCGCCCCACGTGCCGAACGCATCGCCCAGATCGGGATCGCCCGGACCCGGATCGGGCTGGCGGCCGACCAGAAGCGTGTCGCTGTCCGCATTGAAGAATCCCGGATAGGTCTGGAGATTGGTGGAGACGTTCACCATCGTCTCGGCCGCTGGTCGACGGGTCTTGATCGGCGCGATCCACTGCCCGATGTCGGGCCACGGACCGGGATTGCCATCGGTAAGGTCGCTCGTCTCGTTGTCCCACTTTTCAACGCCGTGCTCGCGCTCGTCAAAGAAAACGTGGAATCCGGCCTTGGAGTCGTTGAGCGCGTCGAGCACGGCACGCTGCGCCGGGCTCCACGTCGCCGGGCCATCCTGGTCGCGCTTCCCGAAGTAGAACCGCATGAGTGGAAAGTCGCGCTCGGTCGCCGAGAGGCGCGTGGTCATGGTGAACACTTCCAGCGTGTTGAACGGCGTGCCGTCAGACTTCAGCAGATTCGTGTTCAGCGGCGTCACGAAGTCGCCACGGAGAAAGTTCTCCGCCATGTTGCCGCCC
This sequence comes from Phycisphaerales bacterium, assembly GCA_019750095.1. Lineage (GTDB taxonomy): Bacteria > Planctomycetota > Phycisphaerae > Phycisphaerales > UBA1924 > UBA4658. Next base: position 23,173 of record JAIEOW010000044.1, on the reverse strand, counting down.
GCACTCGCCGGGGGAATGGTCAGATCGCTCGCCGGCGTATACACCGCGGCGGAGCAGAACCGCTCGGGACGCTGCCGAACCAGCAGCGATGTGCCACGCCCACCGCCGGAGTGTCCGATCATCGCGACCCGCGTCGAGTCGATGAGATAGGGCGAAGCGGGCCGCTGGAGCCAATCCAGAATCCAGTGCACGCGACGGCTGGTGAAGTTCACCACCGTGGACGTGATCGGCGGATTGGTACGAGCGCCAAACAGGAACGGGTCGGCATCGGGCGTGTAGCCAAACCACGATGTGTTGGAACGATTGAGCACATTGCCGAGCACCGCGAAGTAGCTGTCGTCAGGCGTCACCACGATTCCAGACGTCAGGCCGAGCGAGACGTTGGCCCGCTGCGCGATCCCCGGGCGGAACAGCTCATACTCACCGCCGCCGCCATGATGGGCGAACACCACGGGAACCGGTGTCGCGGCGGGCACGCCGCCCACGGGCTCGGTGATCGTGAACACGTGCGGCACGCCGTTCTTGTCGGCATCGCCCAGAACCGGGATGTCGGGTCGGCTGTTGTCATAGTCATCGCGTCCGTCGGCGAACACGACATACGCCGTGTACGGATTTCCGCCCGGTGTCGTCCCGACAAACTGCGGATGCGGGCGAACGGGCTCGTTGACAGGGTCATAGTTGAACGCGGTCGCCGCGCTGTTGGCCGCGTTCACCGCGAACGACCCGGCATCAACCACGGCGAAGAAGAGATTGCCCGCCGCTCGGGGGGTGTAGGCAAACGCGCCCTCGTTGGCATTCAGCCGATACGTCCCACCGGCGGGGGTCGGAACGAGCAGTCGCGCCGCGGGCAGAAGCTGCTGCAGGCGAGCCCCGGTGTACTCCGGAAAGAAGACCTTGCCGATCCGCTGCATGTTGGCGACATTGGCCTGAGCCGCCGGCGAGGCATAGACCTCAACCGTGTCGGTCGCAAGCACAGGCGGGGCCGGACGCTCCCAGACGACGAAAACCTGACCCTGGGCATACCAGGACCGGACATTGGTCGGCTGGGCACAGACCGCCGACGCGCCCATCAGAGTTGCCGCCACTGCCAACCACGCCGCATGTGTGAACTTTCGAGGCCGATTCATGGTCGCTCCTTTCAGACACACACCCGCCCTTGCCCCGGACGGAGCTGTTCCGGGCAGATTTCCAGAATCTCGCAGCACCGAGAGCGGTGTTCATTGAGTTTGCGCGGTCTTCGCACTTTGGCTTGCGGTGGCCAGAGTGCATTGACCGCCCAACGTTGGGCCAAACGCGTGTGGGCCGCGTCTATTGCTCTTCTCAGTTCGGCGTGGCTGAAGCGCAAGAACAGGGCCAGAGCGGTTGCTCTGGCCCTGCGGGGACTCCTGTTGTCTAGGCACTCGCGGAATCTGGCCCAGGCCTACTCGCGCCGCATGAAGACGATCATGAGGTAGTAGAGGATTGTGCCGATCGTCGCGACCAGCGCCGCGACATAGGTCAGCGCCGCGGCGTTGAGCGTCTTGCTCATGAACGCCGTCTCGGGGCCGGGGGCGACCAGACCGGTCGAAGTGAGCAGGTCCTTGGCGCGACGGCTCGCGTCAAACTCCACCGGCAAGGTGATGAGCTGGAAGACCGCGACGGCGCACAGCCCAAGGATGCCGATGAGCAGGATCGGCGTGCCGAGCTTCGGCCCGATGACGGCCATGGCGATGCACCCGCCCATGATCGCGACGTTCGCCGCCGTGCCACCAAAGCTCGCGATCGGGACGATCGCGCTCCGCAGCTTGAGCGGGCCGTAGCCCTGAGCATCCTGCAGCGCGTGCCCCGCTTCGTGAGCGGCAACGCCCAACGCGGCGACCGAGTGTCCGTTGTACACGTCCGGGCTCAGCCGGAGCATCTTGGCCTTGGGGTCATAGTGATCGGACAGAAAACCGTTGCTCGGCTCGACGCCGACGTTGTGAATGCCGTGGGCCTTCATGATCTCCGCGGCGACCTGCGCCCCGGTCAGCCCGCTCGAGGCCATGACTTGGCTGGCCTTCTTGAACGTGCTCTTGACCTTGAACTGGGCGTACAAGCCCAACAGCATCGGGGCGATGATCAGCAGGATGAACGGCAGGAAACCGCCGAAGCTGATTCCTCCGGGCTGGGCCTGTTGTGCGAGCGTGTGAGAGAGTTCGAAAAGCATGGGTCATCAACTCCTTGCCTGTGCGAGCGCTTGCCGACATGTCCATTATCGACCGGCGCCGCGCGAGGCGCGCATGTTACGTCGCCCGCGGATCAAAGTTCGAGATTTCAGACAGCTTCTGATACAGGACTTGTTCATCTGGATGGAGGGTTTTCGGCACCACGATCTTCAGCTCTGCGAGCAGATCGGCGTGCTCGCCACTCTTCTTCGGCAAGCCCTTCCCGCGGATTCGCAGCTTCTGACCCGATTGCGAGCCCGCAGGCACCGTCACACGGACCTCGCCGTCCATTGTGGACACCGGCACGGTGCCCCCCAGTGCCGCCTCCCAGGGCGAGATCCTGAGCGTCGTGAGCAGATCGTGCTTCGTGTTCGGATCGACGCGAAATCGCGGGTCACTGGCGATGTGCACCCGCAGCAGCAAGTCTCCAGCCGGCCCGCCACCCGCGCCCGCGCCGCCCTGACCGCTCAGCCGCACCACGCCGCCCTCGGTGATGCCGGGCGGAATGCGGATGTCGAAGGTGCGCGAGGACTGCTCGCCGCGCTCGTCGGTGGTCGTGAGATTGATCTGTCTCGTCGCGCATCGATAAGCGTCCGCCAGCGCGATGGTGATCTCGACCTCGTGCGTCTGGCCTGAGCTGGATCGATTGCGAGCCGCTCGCGTGCCAGATCGCATCGCCTCGACAAAGTCGTCGGCGGGCATTCCGCCGCGACCCCCCACCCCCCCCACGCCCCCAACCCCACCCACTCCGCCGAATCCCCCGCCGAAGATGGACTCAAAGAACTCGCTGAAATCGGCCTCATCGCTCATCGAGCGCGGGCCGGAGCGGCGCGAACGTGACCTACCCGCGCCATTCCATCCGGGTGGCGGGCGAAACTCCTGGCCTTGCTTCCAGTTCGCGCCGAGCTGGTCGTACAGCTTGCGCTTCTCGGCATCCTTCAACACCTCATACGCCTCGTTGATCTCTTTGAATCGCTTCTCGGCACCCGCTTCCTTGTTGATGTCGGGGTGAAACTGCCGAGCAAGCCCGCGATACGCGCGCTGGATGTCATCCGCGCTCGCCGAGCGGTCGATGCCGAGAATCTGGTAATAGTCCTGAAATCGAGCAGTCATCGCAGCACTCTATGGACAAGAGGCGTGCCAGCGATGTCAGGGCATATCCGAACGCCCGTTCGGGTTGAATTCCCCATCGTCGGTCACGCCCACGCGAATCGTTGTTCGCTTTGCTGCGTTTTGTGCAGAACGACCATGCTGGGCTGCCAAGTTGACAACCCGCGGCGGTCGCAAGCCGTTCGGAACCGTTGGCCCGGGCGACCGGAAAGGGCCTCAAGGCGATTGGCACGCCGGTTGTTTCTCCTCCGATGTCGGCACGCGACCGAAGGGTCACGGTGCCCACGCCAAGCCAAGGAGAATCACCATGATGACTCGTCGCATGACTCGGATGTTCCCGGAACTCTCGCTGATGCCCCCGGTCGGCTCGTTCGTGGACGCGATGCTGCGGATGCCGGGCCACGAGACGCCCGACGTTCATGCGGTCTTCCCGCCGCTGAACGTGCTGGAGACCGACGAAGTGTTCATCGTGGAGGCCGAGCTGCCCGGCTACACGATGGGCGATCTGGAGATCAGCATGCTCGACGGCGAGCTGTCGATCATCGGTCGCCGCGAGGAGAAGCTGCCCGAGAACGTGGTTCTGCACCGCCGCGAGCGTGCGGGAAGTGCTGAGTTCAAGCGCGTGCTGAAGCTGAACGTGCCGGTGGCATCTGAGAGAGTTAGTGCGAAGCTCGAGAGCGGCGTGCTGACGATCGAGCTGCCCAAGGCCGAGGCCGCCAAGCCGCGCCGGATCGAGATCAAGATCGCCTGAGCCCGCAGGGGCTTCGTGTTGATGTCATCGTCGGAACCAGACTCACACCAACGGGGCAACGCCCCGGCCATGAGATTCGGAGATACACATGATCACCAAGCCCACCAGCGGCTGCTGCACCCCCGGCGCAACGTGCGCCACCGAAGCCACCGACCGCGCGGCAACGAGTTCTGCGCGACGCGTCGAACCCACGCCGACTTTCCGCCCGAGCGTGGACATTCTGGAGACGGCGGAGAAGTTCTCCATCACCGTCGATCTGCCGGGCGTCAAGCCCGACGGAATCGAACTGGTCATCGAGCAGGGTGTGCTCACGCTCAAGGCCGCGGTCACACCGCGCATCCGCGACGGTGCCCGCCTGCTGCTTTCTGAGTACGGCGTGGGCAGCTTTGAACGCTCCTTCAAACTCGGCGAGGGTGTGGACACCGAACGCATCAGCGCCGAGTTCAAGAACGGCGTGCTGTCGCTGACCCTTCCCAAGGCCGAGCAGACCAAGGCGCGCAAGATCGAAGTTCGCGCCAGCTGATCGTTTGCCAAATGATGAGCCCCCAGATCATGTCCGGGGGCTCGTTCTTGCTTGTGATGACGATCAAAGCGGGTGACCGACCTTACTGCTCTCCATCCGGGTGCCCGGTGATCGTGCGGCCGCTCTCGATCTGCTGCAACAGGGCCATCGCCTGCACGTTGTTCGGATCCACCTGACGGGCCTGAGCCAGCGTGGCTCGGGCTTCGGCACTCCGGCCAAGGTCCTGCAGAACGATCGACTTGAACACCAGCGGCGTGGCATCATTGCCCGCTCGCGCCACGGCCTGGTTGATCGCATTCAGCGCATCGTCTGGTCGATTGTCGAGTCGGCAGTACATCGCACGAAGCATGAATCCATCGGACTTGTCCGGAGCCATCGCCTGCACGCGCTGCATGGTCTGACGCAGCGTCGCCTTGTCCCTGAGAATCGCCGCGACATTGCCAAGATCAACCCACGCCCGCAGATCGGCCGCACCCTCTTTGGCGCTGGTCAGCTGCTGGAGGATCTCTCGAGCCTCGACCGGACGATTCAGCGCCATCAGGCACCGGGCCCGCATGTACTTCAGGTCGCGGCGGTCGGCGTTTTCCTTTTTGTCCAGAAGCTTGCCGATGTGGCTCTCGGCGTCGGCAAACTGCCGCGCGAGCAGATACGACTGAATCAGATCCTCGGTGATCGCCTGATCACCCGGAGCCAGAAGCAGCGCTTCCTCGAAAAGCTGCGCCGCCTGGGCGTGGTCGTTCCGAAGCGTGGCGATGTGGCCCATGGTCTGGCGGATCGCCGGGTTGTACTGCAGGAACTGCTTGCGCTCGTTGAGCAGGGTCTCGGCGCCGGCAAGGTCTTCCTTGCTGATGAGCATCTCCGCCGCGGCGACCACGTACTGGGCGTTCGCGGAATCGAGCTCCATCGCCTTCTTGTAGCTGGCCATCGCGTCGGCGGGCTGATTCACGCGCTCGTAGATCACGCCCAGGTAATAGTGCGCATCGACGAAGTTCGGATCGAGTTCGAGCGCCGTGAGCATCTCGTTGCGGGCCTCTTCGAGGCGCGAACGCTCGAGCATGATCCGCCCGCGGAGCACGCGGCTCTTGGGAACCTTGCCGTTGAGCGCGATCGAGCGATCAACGGTCTTGAGCGCCTTGGTCAGGTCGCCAGCAAGGAACTGCTGGTGGGCCATCTGCCACTCGGTGCCGCTCTTGAGCATCGCCATCTTCTCAACGGCGGCGGTCTTGCCTTCCTTCGTGTACTGCCCCTGGCCGCAGCCAGCAAGGACAACCATCGCGGCGGTAGAAAGACCCAGAACGGTGCGTGCGAGCATGGACGTGGCCATGAGATTCTCCGTGGTGTTTCGAGACTTCCGACGATCATGCATCGGAAAAAAAAGGACGCGGCTTTGGGCCGCGTCCGAAAATGCTGAGCTTTCAGGAGATCGCCAAAGTCGCTTACTTCTGCTCGGTCTCAACGTTCGCCGTCGCCGGGGCCGTGGGCTGAGCGTTCTGCTCGGCACCCTGCTGAGGCTGAGCCGGCTGGGCGGGCGACTTGGCATTCGCCGTGGTCGTCGTCGGGGCCTGAGTGCCGTTGAGGGGCTTGTCGCCCGCATCAAAGCCGACGGCCCAGAGCTTGCCGGTCTTGGGGTCGTAGACCCAGCCGTAGTTGGCGTGGAACTTGGAGTCGGGCTGCTGACCCACGACCACGCGGGTCGAGTCCTTGCCGCTGACAAGCGGGTTGGCGGGCAGGTCCTTGAGAAGCTGAGCCTTGACGAGCTCGCTCCAGCCGTTCTCGCTCTCTTCAGAGCCGAGGTTCGGGAACGTGCCGCCATTCATCAGCGTGTAGAGATCGATCTGCGAGCGCAGGGTCTGCAACTGCGTCAGAGTCTTGGCGGCCTGAGCCTTGGTGTTCGCCTCGGCGTCCTGGGCCGGAGTCGTGTCCACCTTGATCTGCCCGGCCGCCGTCGGCTGGGCACGATTGATCAGCGTGGTCGAATGATCCGCAGGGTTCGGGAAGTTGGCATTGCTGTTGGCGTTGTTCGCGACGGCGTTGGGCTGAGCGGCGATGAAGCCGCCCTCATTCGACGTCGGGGTGCTGGACGAAGACACGACATACGTCTCGCCGTTGATCGTCGCCGTGCCCGTGTTGGAGGAGCCGACGTTGAAGCTGTTGTTGATCGGGGCGGTAGTGGTCTGATTCGAGGCCTGCTGCGTGGCATCGGTGTTCGTCGAGGCCGTCGCGGTGGTCGTCGCCGAGTTCTGAGCTTCGGACGTACCAACCACCCACTGGGTCTCCTGGCCGTTCAGATCAGGATTCAGCGGCGCGCTCGAGGCCTGAGTGGAACCCGTGGGCTCGCTGCCGGTCGGAGTCTGCGTCGCGGTCGTGGCCTGCGGATTGGTCTGACTCTGGCCCGGCAGCGTGATCGCCGCCATGTCCTGCGTGGGCTGCTGCTGCGTGTTGGACATCGACTGCGGGCCAGAGACCTTCTTCCGCTGGATGTCGATCGAGCCATACGGCGTGCGGTGCTGCGTGGGGCCGGTCGCCGGGGGCACGCTGTCGACGCGGTCGCGGACTTCCTTGTCCAGGTAGCTGTTGAGCGCCGACGGATCGTTCCAGTTCTCGCGCTCGCCGGTGATCTTCTCACGCAGGCGATACGCCGAGGGCTGATTCGGGTTCAGCGACAGCGAACGCTGGATGTTGTACAGAGCCTGATCGTGGTTGCCCTCGCGTGCGAGACGCTCGGCCTCGACGTTGAGCTTGTCGGTCATCTTCTCGCGGCTCCAGGGCAGGAGGCCCTGACGCGTGCCGGCCCGGACGCGATCGATGTCCGCATCGGCCCGCTCCGCCGCGCCCGCGATCAACGCATCGGTCACGATCGACGGCGTGATCATGAAGATGATCTCTGACCGCACCGTCGAATCGTCATGCCCGCGGAATGCCGCGCCGAGGATCGGGATATCGCCCACGATCGGCACCTGCCGACGCGTGAACGTGCTGCTCTCGGTGAACAGACCGCCCAGCACGATGGTCTGGCCGTCGCGGACGTTCACGTTGGTCACCAGTTCCTGCGTCACTTCGTCGGGGATCGTCACCGCGCGGCCGCCAGAGTCGGTCACGGTGCGGATCTCCGCGTTGGAGATCTGCGGCTTCAGTTCCATGCGGATCTCGCCGGTGTTGGCGACAAACGGACGGAAGTACAGCTGCGTACCCGTATCGAGGAACTCGACCGACTGGGTCGTGCTCGTCTCGGTCTGCGTTGTGTTCAGATAGCCGACACGCTTACCAACCAGCACGCGGGCCGGCTGGCGATTGAGCGCGAGAATCTTCGGGTTGCTCAGCACCACCGTGTCGGTGATCTGGTCCAGCACCTTCAGGAACACGCCGACGTCGCCCGAGACCACGCCGACCTTGAAACCGCCCTGGCCGGCGGTGTTGCCGACGGTGCTGCTCACGGCATAGCCGCGGTCATCGGTGGGCGTCACGCCCTGACCCGAGCCGCCCGAGCCGCCCCTGATCAGCGAGTTGGCCGCCGAGAGCGCGCCGCCGGTGTTCAGGAAGTCGACAAAGTTCAGGTCGGCGATGACGGAGAAGTCCACGCCGAACGCGTTGGCCTCGTTGAGCGAGGTCTGGAGGATCGTCGCCTCGACGAGCACCTGCTGCGGGCGGGTGTCGATCTGGGTCACGAGCTGCTCGATGGCCGCGACGTTCTCTTCATAGTCAAAGATGACCATGGTGTCGCCCAGGGCAAAGTCGTTCTTGCCCACCGGCGCCTTGTCGGGAATCGAGAAGTCCTTGGTCTTGTTGTTGACCTTGATCTCGCCGCCATCCTTGCTCAGGAGCGGTGAGACGAACTCCTTCGCGTTCTCGGCGTTGATGTAGTTGAGCTTGATCGTCTTGCTCACGCGCTTCTTCAGCGCGGCCTGGATCTGCTTCAGTTCCTCGGTCGTGTACACATAGATGAAGTTGCCGTTCTCGGTGTACCCGAACCCGTTGACGTGCAGGATCGCGTCGAGGGCCTGATAGAAGGTCACGCCGTAGAGCGTCGCGGTCACCTTGCCGCTCACGTTCTTGGACGCGATGATGTTCTTCTGCGTCTGAATGCTCAACAGTTCCAGGACGTTCGCAAGGTCCTCGTCCTTGACATGCAGATCCACCGTCATGTGCTCGCTGACGGTGACCTTGGCCTTGCCATCGCCCTTGTCCGCCGGCTTGTCGCCCGGCTTCATCGGGTTCCGCATCGCCGGCGCGGCCGGGGGATCGCCCGCGGGCTGCTGGCCATAGGCCATGCCGGGGGCCGCAAGACACACCGCCAGTGCGGCAAGAGAAGCCGGCAGACGCCCGGCGCTGGAGACAAGCTGACGGGCAAGGTGCGGACGCTGCATGGTCATTGGACCTCTCCAAGAAGGGCGCCGCGGGTCATCCGCGTGTGTGCGCCGGTCGGAACAACTGGCCTCCAGCCGCGAAACCATCCCGCGGCTCGTCCTCCAACTTCGACCCGCTTGACCTGCGACTTTGGAGAACATCCGGTGCATGTGATAAACCCAAGCGCCTGTTCCTCCGGCAACACCTGCAATGAAGGGGGGCTATGGCGGTCCGAAAACACGCCGCATCACTGATTGAGGGGACCGCGAGCCCGCGCATGCGCACCGCTCTGGCCATTCCACCCAAATTGCACCCTACCATCCTTTTCAATGCCAGACACTCACGCCGACCTCGGCGACACGACGTCCCAGCCACGTCCATCGCGCTCCAGTAAATCCCGCTTCCGTGCCTTCCTCGATTCCCGCGCACGGATCGCCAAGGGTGACAAGGCCGCGGCCCCCCGCGAAGAGCTTGATCAGAACGCCCCCACGCGCACCAAGCGTTCGCGCGGGTTCTGGGTGCTCTTTAGCGAGTTCCTCACGCTCACGCTGGGCCACCGCGCGCTCATCATCGCCTGCATCGGCACGGTCACCATCTCCGCCCTCGTTGGTCTCGCGGTCCCCGCAAGCACCAAGATCGCGCTCGACTACATCCTCACAAACAACCCCGGCCCATCGGGCCTGCCCGAGTGGATCCCCACGCGCGATGCGAAACAGTTGCTCTGGCTCCTCGGCGCGGTGCTGGTCGTGCTCGCCATCATCTCCGTCTCCGTCGGCACCTGGGGCCGCTGGCAGATGACAACACTCACGCACAAGACCCGCGCCAAAGTCCGAAGACGCGTCTTCGCCCACGCTGTCCGTCTGCCGCTCACACGCGTCTATGACCTCAAATCCGGCGGTGCGGCCAGCATCCTGCGCGAAGACGCCGGCCAGGCCGCAGACCTGCTCTTCAGTATGCTCTACAACCCCTGGCGCGCCGTCGTGCAACTCGTCGGCACGCTGATCATCCTCGCCTATACCGATTGGCGACTGCTCGTCGGCGCCACGCTGCTCATCCCCGCCGCGTGGTTCACGCAGAAGACCTGGATCGCCCGCATCCGCCCCCTGCACAAGGCCGTCCGCGCCACACGCACCACCATCGACGGGCACGCCACCGAGGCCTTCGGCGGCATGCGCGTCGTCCGCGGCTTCGTCCGCCAATCCGCCGAGGGCGCTCGCTTCATCCGCAACAACCACCTCATGTCGCGCCAGGAACTGCTCACCTGGTGGTGGAGCCGCTTCATCGAGATGCTCTGGATGGTCCTTCTTCCCGCGGGCTCCGCCGCCGTGCTCGTCTATGGCGGCTCGCGTGTGCTCGATGGCACGCTCACGCTCGGCGACGTCATGATGTTCTCCGCCTACCTCCTCATGCTCCTCGGCCCCCTCGAATCGCTCAGCGCAAGCGCCACCAGCATCCAGGCCGAACTCGCCTCGTTCGATCGCATTCTCGATCTGCTCAGTGAGCCGCAGGAGTTTGCCCCCACTGTCGCACCCGTCGCGGGCACCATCCTCGCCGCCACCCCGCGCCCACGCGGCGAGCCGATCACCAGCGCCCGCGGCCACATCACTTTCCGCAACGTCTCCTTCGCCTATCCCAAGCGCGGCCCCACAGATTCCGAAGTGGAATACGCGCTCCGCGATGTCGATCTCGATGTCCGCGCCGGATCCACCATCGCCCTCGTCGGCCCCTCCGGCGCGGGCAAGACCACCCTCTGCAACCTCGTCGCCCGCTTCTATGACCCCACCAGCGGCACCATCACCATCGATGGCCGAGATATCCGCGACTTTGACCCCGACACCTATCGCCACCTGCTGGGCATCGTCGAACAAGACGTCTTCCTCTTCGACGGCACGATCGCCGAGAACATCGGCTACGCACGCATCGGCGGAGCCGTCGGCGGACGCGAACCCACCCTCAGCGACATCCGCGCCGCAGCCAAGGCCGCCAACGCCGACGCCTTCATCGCCAAGCTCGAACAGGGCTACGACACACTCATCGGCGAACGCGGCGTGCGCCTCTCCGGCGGCCAGAAGCAGCGCATCGCCATCGCCCGCGCCCTTCTCGCCGACCCACGCATCCTCATCCTCGACGAGGCCACCAGCAACCTCGACTCCGAGAGCGAAGCCCTGATCCAGGATTCGCTCCGTTCGCTCATGCGAAACCGAACCTGCTTCGTCATCGCCCACCGCCTCTCCACCATCCGCCACGCCGACCTGATCGCCGTCATCGAAAACGGCCGCATCGTCGAACGCGGCACCCACGCCGAACTCGTCGCCAAAGGCGCGACCGGCCGCTACTTCAAGATGCTCCAGCGCCAGATCACCAGCGAAGCCGAAAAAGACCAGATGCTCGCCGAAGTGCGATCGTGACCTCATCCTCAATCCGAGGCCCGAGCGCAAGCTCGGGCACCTGCGACACACGATCATCAAAACTGCATCACTCGGCTCCTCCCGCCTCCCCTCCGTGGCCCTCTGTGGCCCTCCGTGTTTCAACCGACCTTCGCTTCCCCGGCAGCGTGACGTGCCAGGGCTTGCGCCCAGGCCTCTGATTGAAACTCAGAACCGCACCACAATCTTCCCAAACTGCTCCGCCGCCGCCAGCCGAACGTACGCCTCGCTCCCGCGCGATGCTTCGATCACCTGATCCACCACCGGCTTCAGATGCCCCGAGCGATACAAGCTCACCACCTCGGCGAACTCATCGTTCGTCCCCATTGTCGAACCCAGCAGCCGCAACTGGTTCCAGAAGATCCGCGCGAGATCCGTCGTCGCATCTGGTCCTGACGTGCACCCCGGCGTCACATACGCCCCGCCGCGTGCCAGTGACTTGATGCTCTTCAGGTGCGTCGCCTTGCCCGACGAATCCACAGCAAGATCAACCCCTCGTCCGTTCGACCACGCCCGCACGTCCTTGCTCCAATCCTGCCCGATGTCCAGCACGCCGAAGTCCGCGCCAAGCTGCTTCGCGCGGTCCAGCTTCCACTGCTGCCTGCTCGTCACACAGACCGGACACCCAAGATGCTTCGCGATCGCAAGCGCCGCGAGCGCAACGCCGCCACCGATGCCGGTGATCAGCACGCTCTGCCCCGGCAGCAGGTTCGCCTTGGTCCGGATCATCGAATACGCCGTGAGAAACGTGAGCCCGAACGCCGCCGCCTCCGTCGGCTCCTGATCATCGCGGACCACCTGCACGTTGCTCACCGGCGCGACAAACTTCTCCGCGAGCGTGCCCATGTGGTGCTCGCCGATCAGCTCATACATCGGCGCCATCGAAGACCGCGGCGGCTCGCCCGGCATCGCGAGCGCCGCCGTATCACTGGCTGCATTCAGCACAACCCTCTTCCCCACCCACGCCGAATCCACACCCGCACCAACAACCTCCACCACCCCGCACGCATCCGATCCGCTCACACGCGGATACTCAAGCTTCAACCCCGGCACGCCGCGGCAGACCCACAGATCCAGATGATTCAGCGCTGCGGCAAGCGTCCGCACAAGCACCTGCCCCGGCCCCGGCGCCGCCGGCTCAGGAAAGTCAGCGACATACTTGATGATCTCGCCCAGCGGTTCACTCGGCTGCGCCTGACGCGTGATGACAATGGCCTTCATGCGCGGAGCATATCGCCACCCACCGCCTCCCGCCCATCGCCTCTTGCCGCCCGCCTCTTGCCTCCTGCCTCTCGCCTCCTGCCCCCTGCCTCTTGCCTCATGCCTCCTGCCTCTCGCCCCCTGCCCCCTGCCCCCTCCCTCTCGCCTCTCGCCTCTCGCACGGAGTGCGCACCACCGTTGCCGGTGGCGCAGCGAGCAAAGCGAGCCAGCCACCGGAAGCAGGATTGAAGGTTCTTCCGCCCGTCTGAGGGCGGACCATCGGATTCACTCAAGGCCGCCCATATCCGGATACTCTGTGGTCAGGGGCAGTTCCTGGACCCAGAACTACTACCACGCCGTGTACTCGACCCGAGGACGGGTGCCTTCGATCACCAGCGAACTCGAGCCTCGGCTTCACGCATTCCTTGCGGGAGTGGCAAAAGACCTCAACTGCGTACCGATCGCGATCAACGGCATGTCGGAGCACATCCACCTGCTTGTGCGCTTCCCGAGCGATCTGGCCATCGCCGACCTCCTCAGGCATCTGAAGTCTCGATCCTCAAAGTGGATTCACCAGATCCATCCGGAGCTGGGTGATTTCGCTTGGCAGGAGGGATACGGCGGCTTTACCGTGAGCAAGCCGAGCGTCGACAGCGTCGAGCAGTACATCCGAAACCAGAAGCTGCACCATGCTCAAGTCGGCTTTGATACTGAGTTTCTTTCGATGCTTCGAAAGACTGGCTGGAATGGCGATCCGGCTGAGGTGCTGCGATAGCCGAGTAAACTGCTCGGAGCTCTGCAACATCGAGAACGCACTCGTCCGCCCTCAGCCGGGCGGAAGAACTTCAAGCTCTTTTCCGGTGGCTGGCTCGCTTCGCTCGCGGCGCCACCGCCAACTACCGTCCGCTCTGAATCGGGTGGAACGCAACGACCTTGACCATTCCTGCATCTCGCGGTCTAGTGAGGACGGCCATTTGTCAGCGGTATTCTTGACTGCTTCGGCCGCGCTTTCATCCGACGCAGCACTTCGCTGATCAACAGCGTGGTCAAGATCGCCCCGGTGACGAGTACCAATGCTGCGATGAGCAAGCCCGCGATGCCGAGAACGAGTCCAAAGATGATATAAAAGGGACTGTTCAAAAGTCCCATCCCTAGCGTCATCGCAGGTCATCCTTGAAGACCGATCGCACTCAGCCCTTCGCCGGCGCAGCCCCGCCAACCCCGGCCTTGCCCAGCCCGCGACGCTTATCACGCAGCCGTCGGCTCTTGCCAACGCGATCACGCAGGTAGTACAGCTTCGCACGCCGTGCGTCGGCCTTGCGGATCACTTCCCACTTCGCCACGCGCGGCGAGTGCAGCGGGAAGATGCGCTCCACGCCCATGTCTTCAACGATGCGCCGGACCTGAATCATCCGATTCACGCCACGCCCGGAGAGCGAGATCACGATCCCCTGGAAGATCTGGATGCGCTCTTTGTCGCCTTCCACGATCCGCCCGTGAACGTTCACCGTATCCCCCACTTCGATCACGGGGAGGTCGGTCTTGAGCTGGTCCGAGTTCAGACCTTCGATAATCTCAACGGCGCTCTTGGCGGCCATGGCGAAACTCTCGTGTAAAGGCGTGCGACGCCGCGCCGGAACTGGCCCAAATCCAAGCCAAACCAGGCGAAGCAGGGTCGAGAGGATAAGCACGAACCCCCATCCCGTCCACTCCCCCCACACCCATCACCCGAATCGCTCGCGATCCGCCGCTCCCCCAAACCACCACCCACGAACCCACAAACGCGATTTTCCCAACAAATCCCGACTCCATACACTTTGGCTGCTTCAACCACTCCTTCCAAGGAACCCTCGATGATCGAATTCCTGATGATCCTGCTGGCGATCTTCCTCCCGCCGGTCGCCGTTGCCATCAAATCCGGCCTGGGCAAGGACCTGCTCATCAACATCATCCTCTGCCTGCTGTTCTACATCCCGGGCATCGTCCACGCGATCATCGTCGTGATGCGGAAATAGCGTCAAAGCCCCGGCGGCAGCACATCCGGGCGACGCTCGCGCGTCCGCTCGATCCGCTGCTGCAAGCGCCACCGCTCGATCGCCCCGTGATCGCCCGACAACAGCACATCGGGCACGCCCATGCCCATCCACTCCCTGGGCTGGGTGTAGTGTGGGCAATCCAGCAGCCGCGTGCCCTCGGGCAGCACAATCCGCTCGCGCTTGGGCGTCTGCGAGCCGCCAATGTAACTGCGAGCCACGCTGAACGAATCCTCGGCCGCCGAGTCCTCGTGCCCCAGCACGCCCGGCAACAGCCGAATCACCGCATCCATCAGCACCATCGCCGCGATCTCGCCCCCCGACAGCACAAAGTCCCCGATCGAGAGCTCCATCGGTGCCAGGGTTCGGATCACCCGTTCATCCAGCCCTTCATAGTGCCCCGCGATCAGCAGCAGCCGCGGCTTGCCAGCAAGTTCTTCCACGATCCGCTGATTCAACACCCGCCCCTGCGGCGTAAGCAACACCCGCGTCGCCGGCCGCGGGTCCAGAGCTTCCACCGCGTTCACGGCGTCAAACACCGGCTGGCACATCATGACCATCCCCGGCCCGCCGCCAAATGGCCGATCGTCGGTCTTCTGGTGCGCGCCAGTGGCAAAGTTGCGGATGTTGGTGGCGTGCCACTCAACGATCCCCGCCGCCCGAGCCCGAGCTGGAATCGACACACCCATCGCCCCGGGAGCCGACGGGGCGAACATCTCGGGAAATGTGGTGAGAACATCGATCCGCATACTTAATCAGAGGCTCGGGCGCAAGCCCGTGCACGTCTGACGCCGCACACTGTACAGTGGTCAACGCTCTGTGATTTCGCATCGCAGGTGCCAGGGCTTGCGCCCAGGCCTCGGATTGAGTGCAAAGGCAAATAAAAACCCCCTCATGCGAGGGGGATTCGAAACTGCATTTCCTAGTGCCTCGTGCCCAATGCCCAGTGCCTTCCGGTCACTTCTTCTCTTCCTTCTTCTTCTTCGGATCGGGCTGCGGATTGGCGGCCTTCATCTCGGCAGCGGCCTTGACCGCGGCGATCCGCTTCTCCAGCTTGGCCTTGATCTCGGCCCCGTCCATAAGTCCTTGAGCAACCAGAAGGTTGGCCACCGTGTCGCTCGGCTGGGCGCCGGTCGAGAGCCAGTGCTTGATGCGATCAACTTCGAGATGAAGCTGCTTCGCCTTGTCCTTGGCCTGTGGGTTGTACCAGCCGAGGTTTTCCAGCACCTGCCCGTCACGCTTGACGCGCTTTTCGATGGCATTGATGCGGAAGTAGTTCAGGTGCCGACGACCCATGCGCTGCATGCGAATCCGAACCATCGAAACGCGCTCCTGCCGACAAAGTCGGCCAAACGTGGTGCACTCCGGGAGGCCTTAATCACCCCTGATCCCCGCCCGGAGTGGGGTCGAGATGATAGGCAAGAGGCAAGAGGCAAGAGGCAAGAGGCAAGAGGCAAGAGGCAAGAGGCAAGAGGCATCGAGGGAAGAGGGAAGAGGCAAGAAAATTCTGGAGTATCGTGAAGGGTTGCTTGCCTTCCTTGATGCCCAGATGCCTAGTTGCCTTGATGCCTCTTGCCTCTTGCCTCCTCTCCCCCATGCCTCCCCCTCCCTCCCCCTTCGTCTCCCGCGGCGGCCTCAAGCTCCGTCATGCTCTTGATGTCTTTGGCCTTGATCCAACCGGTTTGCGGTGCGCCGATTTCGGTGCCAACGTGGGCGGGTTTACTGATTGTCTGCTTCAAGGTGGTGCTGCCCAGGTTACGGCGATCGACACGGGCTACGGCACACTCGCCTGGACCCTTCGCAACCACCCGCGTGTCCGAGTCATGGAGCGCACCAGCGCACTGCACGCTCCGGCGCCCGCAGAGCCCGGTGAACGCATGGACCTGATCGTGATCGACATGGGATGGACGCCCCAGAAGCTGTGCATCCCCGCAGCCCTCACCTGGCTGAAGCCCGAGGCGGCCCACGCCCGCATCATCACGCTGATCAAGCCGCACTATGAGCTGACGCCGCATGAGCAGCGGGAGCATCTGCACCGCGGCGTGCTGGACGAGGCCTTTGCCGCCACGATCACCGAACGTGTCTGCCAGGTGATGCCCGAGCTGGGCGTGCGAGTCCTGGGCGTGACGCAAAGCCCGGTGGTGGGAGGCGCGGGAAAGAAAAACGCGACCGGCAACGCCGAGTGGCTCGCGATCCTGGCCCGGTCGTGAACGCGGGAAGCCGCCCGGACGCCTGGGAGTTGTCTCCTGGCGCGTTTTGCGGGGTACACTCACGACCCTTCTCGGGCGCTGGCGGCGTGAGGATCACGCATCAGCGGCACGCAGGCAAGGCCCCCAGGTACTCGGCATGAAGCTGCTGGACATTCTCAGCGTCGACTGCATCAAGGCACCGCTGGAGGCCTCCGGCAAACAGGGGGCCATCAACGAACTCGTTGACGTGCTCACCACCGTCGGCAAGGTCACGCAGCCCGCCCTGCTCAAAGAAGCCGTCTGGACCCGCGAACTCACGCGCACTACGGGCATCGGGCTCGGGCTTGCGATCCCTCACGGCAAATGCGCCGGCGTCGGAAACCTCGCCATCGCCATCGGCAAGCCCGCACAGCCCATGGAGTTTCAGTCCATCGACGGCAAGCCCGTGCGGCTGATCATGCTGCTCGCAAGCCCCCCCGATCGCACCAGCGATCACATCCAGGCCCTTGCCCACATCTCGCGGCTGATGAATCTTGAAGAGTTCCGCCAGCAGATCTATGCCGCCGGCTCGCCCGCAGAGATTTACGACCTGCTCAAAAGCCATGAGCAGAACGGCTAAGCCCCCCACCCCACTCTCACACACTCCCGCAACGATGGCCCCCCGCTCCTCCGCATCCGCTGGCCCAGCACGCACGCCCACCGTGGTTCAGACGCTGCACGGCTCAACTCAGCTCGACACGCTGCCGGACAACATCACCGCTCCGCTCCCGCGCATCGAGGCGTTTCTTAAAGAAGCGATCGCGACCCTCCCGCTGCCACCGGCATTGATCGCTGCCATGGATTACTCGGCCATGGGCCCGGGCAAACGCGCCCGCCCGCTGCTGGCTTGGCACAGCTTCATGGCGGTGTGTCCTTCGGGGACCGATCCCGCGGCGTGCCTGCCCGCGGCCGCCGCGGTCGAACTTGTGCACGCATTCTCGCTCGTACACGATGATTTGCCGGGACTGGACAACGACGATACGCGTCGCGGCCGACCGACTTTGCACAAGCACACGTCCGAGGCGATGGCGATCCTCGCGGGCGACGCCCTGCTGACCAGTGCGTTCCACCTGCTCGCCGAGCGCGTGCCCTCGCTGACCCTGCAATCGCGATTGATGCACGAACTGGCGGTGGGGACCAACGGCATGATCGCAGGCCAAGTCTTCGACACCCTGGGCGGAATGCCAGCAGACCTGTCGCCGCAGCGTCGTCTGGAACTGATTCATCGCAACAAGACGGGCATGCTGATCCGCGCCGCGTGCCGAATGGGCGCGATGTCGGCGCTCGAAGGCCATCCCGGCGCGTCGCGGCTCGATCCGCTCGGCTGCGTGACGCATTATGCCGAGGCGATCGGACTCATGTTCCAGGTCGTCGACGATCTCTTGGACGTGACCCAGACCTCGGACCACCTCGGGAAGAAGTCCAATAAGGATGCCGACGCCGGCAAACTGACCTATCCCGGCGTGATGGGCGTGGATCAAACGCGTGAAGAAGTCCGTCGGCTGTATCAGCTCTCGCTGGATGCTCTGGAGCCACTTGGCGAGCCAGCCGAGCCGCTGCGGCAGCTTTCAACATACATGGCGGTTCGGACGAAATGACCGATTTCGCCCATATGCATCCGGATTGGATTGCCAACGAAATCTCTTCAATCAGACAATGGGCGTTCGGAGGCGACCCGAAATCTGATTTTTGCGTAGCATTCCCGCAATCTCCCCGGTGCATGGACTGCCCCGGGCATCTGTACGAGTCCTGATCCGCCCAAGTCCCCTCGCAAGGCCGCGAACGAGAAACCTTCATGACGCTTCTGGAAACCATCAAGTCTCCCGCCGACCTCCGCAAACTGCCCGTCGAACGGCTTCCCGAAGTGGCGGCGGATATCCGCAAGGCCATCTGCGATCAGGTCTCGGTCTCTGGTGGACACCTTGCCCCGAATCTGGGCGTGGTCGAACTGACCATCGCGATGCACTATGTGTTCGATTTCGCATGGGATCGCCTGCTGTTTGACGTGGGGCACCAGTGCTATCCGCACAAGCTGTTGACCGGGCGACTTCCGCTCTTGAAGAACCTGCGCACCAGCGCGGGCATGGCGGGGTTCCCGGAGCCGGCGGAGTCGCCGTATGATCTGTTTCGCGTTGGTCACGCGGGCACGGGCATCTCGACGGCGGTCGGCATGGCAAGGGGCGATTCGCTCAACGGCGAGGGCTACGACCCCCAGACCAACGCCAAGGGCCGGCGCGTCGCGACGATCATCGGCGACGCTTCGATCGTCAACGGCGTCGCGATGGAAGGGCTCAACGGGGCCGGCACGCTCAAGCGCCAGTTCCTGGTGATCCTCAACGACAACGGGATGTCGATCTCCAAGCCCCAGGGCGCGATCGCTCAGCACTTTGACCGCGTCCGCCTCTCGCACACCTATGCCGACTTCAAGAAGCGCGGCAAGGAGATGCTCAAGCATCTGCCGGGCGGATCGCTGATCGCCGAGGCGTATCACCAGGCCGGCGAGGTGACCAAGGCCGCGCTGCACGAGCACGCGTGGTTTGAGCACTTCGGCCTGCTGACGGCCGGTCCGATCGACGGGCACGACTTCCCGACGCTGATGGAGTTCCTCACCGAGGCACGCGATCTGGATCGCCCGATGGTGCTGCACGTGAAGACCGTCAAGGGCAAGGGCTTCGACTTTGCCGAGGGAGATTCGAGCAAGTTCCACTCCCCCGCGCCGTTCGTGCGCGAAGGGTGCCGGGTGGAAATCAAGAAGGACGGGCGTTCGTTCACCGCCGCCATCGGGGACATCCTCGTTGATGCGATGAAGCGCGATCCGAAGATCCTGACGGCGACGGCCGCGATGCCCGACGGTACGGGGATCAACAAGACCCTCGCCGCGTTCCCCGATCGCTCGTTCGACACCGGAATCTGCGAGAGCCACGCGCTGGACATGATGGCCGGGCTGGCGAAGACCGGGTGGAAGACCTTCTTCGCGGTCTATTCGACCTTTGTGCAGCGGGCCTTTGATCAGGCGTTCCAGGAATCGTCCCTGCAGGGGCTGCCGGTGCGTCTGCTGCTGGATCGGGCCGGGCTGGTGGGCGGCGACGGCGCGGTGCACCACGGATTCTGCGATATCGCGCTGCTGCGCACGCTGCCCGCGGCGGCGATCGTCGCGCCCATCGATGAGCCCTCGCTCGTCGAGGCCGTCGAGTTCATGCGGTGCTATGAGGAAGGCCTCTCGGCGGCACGCTATCCGCGCGACAACGTGAGCGACCTGGTGGTGAATCGCCTCGGCAAGACCCCGCGGTATGAGCTTGGCAAGGCGCGATGCCTGACGCCGGAACTCGATGTCGGCAAGGGCAAGCCCGACGTCGCAGTGCTGGCCTTTGGCACACCCGCGATCGACGCGCTGAAGGCGGCTGACGCGCTCAAGGGCGAGTATTCGGTGAGCGTGTACGACGCTCGCTTTGCCAAGCCCGTGGACGCCGCGCTCGTGCGTGATCTGCTCAGCCGGAACATCCCGATCGTCACCGTCGAGGATCACTCGATCATCGGCGGATTCGGGGCGGCCGTGCTGGAGTCGGCGCAGGAGCAGCACCTGGACACCTCGCGGATCGTGCGTCTGGGCCTGCCGGATTCCTGGATCATCCAGGACTCCCGCGCCCGTCAGCTCGAGATCGCAGGGATTGATGAGGCGGGCATCACCCGCGGGATTCGTCAGGCGGCGGCGCTCCCGTCTGTCGAGTTCCGAACCCGGTCCAGCGTGGCGGCACCGGTCCTGGCGTAGTCACTTGAATCGTCAGAGGCCCGGGCGCGAGCCCGGGCACCTTTGGCATCAGCTTCTGGCGATTGCGCCCAACTTCAGTCATTACCGGGCTTCGGAGATCTGACGTGCCTGGGCTTGCGCCCAGGCCTCTGATTGAGACTTCTGGCGGAATCGGGGCGCGAGGGCGTCCGTAGGATCATGCCCATGGGTCGATCCGTCCTGCTGCTTGTGAACCGGGCCAAGCCCGACGTGCTCGCCGCGCTGCCAGAGGTGCGGTCGCTCATCAACGCGCACGGGCGTGTGGTGGCGGAACTGGATGCCAACGGGCACGCGATCGCGCTCGCCGAGGCCAAGGGCGCGGACCTGATCGTGGTGCTCGGGGGCGATGGCACGCTGATGGGCCAGTCGCGGAGGTGCGTGCACCTGGGCTTGCCGATGCTCGGGGTGAACCTCGGCAAACTCGGATTCATGGCCGAGTTTGATCTGGCGGCGCTGAGAGTGCAGGCACCCTCGCTGTTCGATGGCTCGGCGTTGCAGGTGCAGGATCGTCCGATGCTGCGGGCGACGCTCGAGCCAGCGCACGGTTCTTCGCCGGAAGGGGCGCTCGCGCACAACGACGTGGTGATCACGGCTGGGCCGCCCTATCGCATGATCACGCTGGCGATCAAGATCGATGGAACTCCCGGCCCGTCGTTCACTGGCGACGGGTTGATTGTCTCGACACCCATCGGCTCCACGGCGTACAACGCCTCGGCGGGCGGCGCGATCATTTCGCCAGAGGTCGAGGCGATGGCGCTCACGCCCATGGCGGCCCACTCTCTGGCCTTTCGACCGGTCGTGGTGCCCGCTCGGAGCATGATCGAGATCACGCTGGAGCGTGTGAACGACGACCCGGGCATTCCGGGTCTCGCCGGCGGCACGGCCCTTGTCCTGGATGGTCAGGTCGCCTCTCGCGTGCACGCCGGACAGCGGATCACGATCCGCAAAGACCCTCGGCCGGCGCGATTCGTGCGGAACCCGCAGAGTTCCTATTGGACGACGCTGATCAGCAAGCTGCGCTGGGGGGCGGCGCCGGTGCTTCGATCTTCGTGATCGCCGGAGGCACTTTGGTGAAGGGTGCATGGGCTTGCGCCCATGCCTCGGATTGAGTCAGGCGCGAACGAATGGGTTGGTTTTCTTCTCGCGGCCGATGGTTGAGCTTGGGCCATGGCCGGGGTGGATCGCGGTCGTGTCGGGAAGGGTGTAGAGCTTGGTGCGAATAGCGTTGATGAGGGTGTCGTGATCCGAGCCCGGGAAATCTGTGCGACCGATGGACCCGGCAAAGAGCGCGTCGCCGACGATCGCCTGATGAGATGGATCGTGGATCAACGAGATGCTCCCGGGCGAGTGGCCAGGGGTGTGCAGCACGCGCCAGGTGGTGCCGCCAAGTGCCAACTGGTCGCTCTCGGCCAAGTGCCTTTCCGCGAGCGGTGCGGTGACGGATTGGCCCATCATGGCCGACAGGTTCAGCAGCGGGTCGGCGAGCCAGTCCTGCTCATTGCTGTGAATCAGGATGGGGACGCCTGGAAAAGCCGCTCGGACTTCGGCAACGCCCGCAATATGGTCCACATGCGCGTGGGTGAGCACGATCGCGACAGGTTTGAGGCCTTGCCCCCGAACATGGGTGATCAGCGGCAAGGGTTCAAAGCTCGGATCAACGATCCAGCAGGGCTCGCCGGGGCTGGGAATGCCCGGGGTAACGACGTAGGAGTTCGTCTCGAATGGACCGAGTGTGAAACAGGCGATGGTCGGGGGTGTGGACACGTGGGACTCTATCGGGGGGCGGGGAAGATGTGAAAGGTGCGGGAAGTCGGGAAAGAGGATGTGGTGCTCCTGAGAGCAAATGCCGATGTTCCGGGTGCTGGAAGATGGAGAAATCCGTCGCGAGAACCGGGTATGCGGTATTCTCTAAGGAACCGAGCGCCACACGGAGGAACGACCTTTGGCCGACGATCGCACGCCGCTGAACACGCCCCCAGCACTGTCGGCACGTCCGCGGTCTCGGGAGTTGAGCCCGTTCATGGGCATCCTTGTGGATCATGGGTTTCCGCTGCTTTTGTCGCTGGGGTTGATTCTGGTCGGTGCGCTGTTCGTGCGCTCGACCGAGCGGCAGGTAACCGGTGACATCTTCCAAGGCGTTGGCGCGCTGGGCATCATCGTTGTGCTGTCGATCGCACCGGTGACGTGGCAGCTTCGTCGGCGTTCGAGCCAGCACGGCTTCATGGTGCGCAAGGTGGACACGCTGATTGAGTCCATCCGGCGACTGGGCGACTCGGCGATGGTCTCTGACGACGCGCGGCGGGTGCTGAATCGCGGGCAGGAGCGTGACATGCTCTGCAAGGCGATCGAGGAAGATATTCAGGCGCAGGCGTGGGACGCCGCGCTTGTGCTGTGCGACGAGCTCGCGCAGCGGTTTGGATATCGCCAGGACGCCGAGGAGTTCCGGGCTCGCATCGAGCTGGCTCGCCATGAGATTCAGGAGCGGAAAGTCGCCGACTCGATCGCGCGGCTGGACGGCCTCATCGTGCAGCGGCGGTGGGATGTGGCGGCGAGCGAGGCGCGGCGGATTCAGCGGCTGTTTCCGGACT